>CAZMRX010000052.1:10057-14382 GCA_964568755.1 uncultured Acidobacteriota bacterium
CCGCAGTCGCCGCCAGGCTCGGGGCGCGTCTACTTCAAGGACCCCGACGGGGTGATCCTCCAGCTCAGCTCGGAGCTGATGGCCCTGCCTGACTTGTATGCGCGACTCCGCCCGCCGCGCAAGCGCAACTGCTCGTGTGGGCCAGCCGCGGCTTAGAATGACCATGTGCAGGGATCGGATTTCGACGAGGCGGAGTGACGAGCTCGGCCCGATCGCTCGGCGACGACAGCGTCTTCAGCGGCATAGCTCTCCGAGCCGCGCCAGCGTGTCGTCGGCAGCCGCCGGCCGCTCGATCCGCTTCGCGACCATCATCTGGTCGAGGAGAGTCGCACCGGTCGGCAGCGCCTGATCGGGATCGACGGCGTAGATCGGGTCGCTCTGGGCTTCCTGCAGCGTGACGAGGCGGAAGCCGTGCTGCTGGAGCAGCCCCAGCAGCTTCGGCAGCATCACGGTCTGGAAGCCGCCGATGTGGAGCAGCATGACGTGGGCGATGTCGCGGCCGTAGGCGAGCCGGGCCGCGGCTCGGCCGGACTCGAGCGAGGCTTCCGCCCGGCGCAGGTAGCTCTGCTCGAGCCATTCGATGCCCGCGCCGTCGTTCTTCGCCACGCAGCGGGTGTAGGGATCGTTGTACGCCCAGTCGTCGAAGTTCAGCGTCACCTGGGCGACCTTGTACCCCTGGTCCTTCAGGAACCGGGCCACGGCGCGCCGCTTCTCGAGTGTCTCGCCCTCCCGGAGGTAGGGATAGCGGAACCAGAGCCAGTCCCCGTCTCCCATGGACTCGCGGAGGGCTTTCTCACCCGCGAGCACGTCCTGCTCGAAGGCCGCGGGAGTGTTCGCGTGGAGGTCCATGTGTGAGTAGGCGTGGTTTCCGAGCGGGTGGCCGGCCGCGCGCCAGAGCCGCAGCACCTCGGCGTTGTCGGGCGGGCCCTCCAGTCCCTTGGCATTGACGAAGCCGTACGTGGGCGGCGCCTGGGACGCGCGAAGCGCCTCGATCACGCTCCGCGCCACGTCGCTCCGGCTGAGGCTCGGGGGCAGGCTCGAGTGCACGGGCAGGTCATCGAAGGTCAGCGCCACGCGCGGGCCTGGCCGGATGTTGAGGATCACGCGGCGGTAGGACGTCAGGCTCGGGGCGCCGTCGTCCTCGACCGCGAGAATGACGTGCGCGATGCCGGCGACCTTCGGCACGACGATCGCGCGCCAGCCCCGCGCGTTCTCGACCACGACACGCGCCGGCGCCTCCGGCGGCCCCCCGGCCGGCGCCGAGGGAATGCCGCCCGCGCCTTCGGCGGGCGGAGTGGCCGGGCGCCGCCTCGGTGCGAAAACGGGCTGCCCGGGAATGCCGCTGCCGGCCTCGGGGTAGAAGAACCACTCGAGGCGGAGCGCGTCTGCGTCGGGGTCGCGCGTCCCCGCCGCGTCGAGCGGCACGGCCGTGCCGACCTCGGCCTCGATCACGACGGGCTCGCTGCCGGCCTTGCCGTTCACCACCACGAGCGGGTTGTGGTTGGCGTCCTTCGCTTCCTTGACCGTCCAGTCCATGCGCGCGGCGAAGTCGTTCTGGAACGCGCGCCGCCAGCGCCAGATCGTGGCCTGGTCGGAGGTGTAGGTCCGCCCATCGACCGTGACCGTGTCCCGCGAGTTGTCGCGCCCCGGGTAGGAGTCCCCACCCTGCGTCCAGAACGGGCGCGGCTCGCCTCGCGGCTGCCGCCAGACGTAGCGGCCGCCCCAGCCGCCGAAGGCGGGGCTCATGGCGCTCGCCAGGCCGTTGTCGATCAATCCGAGAAAAGACGGAGTGTCGCCCTCGTGGATGCAGCAGGGATACGGGTAGTGCTTGCCGAGCGGCCCCTTGGCGCGGACGTTCGCGTTCACCCACTCGTCTGAGAACGTCGCGAAGTCGGCTCCCGGCGCGTTCTTGTAGAAGCGGTCGCCGCTGATGCCCGTCCAGGTGGCGGCCGAGTACTCCTCGCCGTCCTGCGTCGAGGGCATCGCGACGTAGTGGAGGTCCGGAAACTCGCGGCGAAGCCACGGCCCCGCGTCGTCCTGGTCGGAGATGGTGTAGACGCGCAGCTTGGCGACGATCGCCTCGAGCTGCTTCGGCGTCCGCGTCGCCCGCGCGTCCAGGAGCGCCTGCGCCAGGGTGTTGGCGCCGCCCCAGGCGAGCACCCACAGTGGCCTCGGGTCGTCGCGCAGCGCGGCGCGGACCACCAGCTCCGCGCCCGGCGACGTCTTGCCGGCACCCACGGCGGCCATCCCGTACCCCGGCTGTCCCGGGACCACGAGCGCGCGCAACGCCGCGGCGGTCGGGAACCCGGCCGCGTGCTTCTGCAGGTTCGGCTGAACCTGCTCGTACGCGTCGAGAACCGTGAGGATCACGTCCGGCCGCACCCTGTCCTTCATCCAGGTCGAGGTGGTGGCGACGAGGCCCTCCACGTCCCACTGGTTGGAGTAGACCAGGAAGCGGACGAGCGACATCTGGTCGTCGGGCTCGTTCGCGATGTCGGTCAGGACCAGCACTCGCGGGCGCGCCACGAAGGCGTCCACCTGCGAAGCGGCCGGCGAGCCGCCGCGGGCGGGAAGCGCGCCCCAGGCCCCGAGTGCGACGATCATCGCCGTGACGACCATGCGCATCGCGACCTCCTGGCGTCGGTCCTGAGCCGCCTACCCGACTCGCGCCCCCAGGCCGGCGAGCCTCGCGAGCCAGCGGTCCATGCCCTGGCCTGTCCGCGCCGACGTCTCCAGGACCTCGAGCCCCGGGCGCACGGCCTCGATGCTGCGATACGCAACGGCGCGATCGAAGCCGGCGGCCTCCGCCATGTCGATCTTGGTGATGAGCGCGAGGTCTGCCGAGTTGAAGATCGTCGGGTACTTGAGCGGCTTGTCCTCGCCCTCGGTCACCGACATGAGCACGACGCGCAGGCTCTCCCCCAGGTCGTAGCTCGACGGGCACACCAGGTTGCCCACGTTCTCCAGGAACAGCAGGTCGAGCCCCGCGAGGTCCCAGCCCTCGAGCGCCTGGGCCACCATCTGCGCCTCCAGGTGGCAGACGCTGCCCGTCACGATCTGGCGCACGGGCACTCCCGCGCGCGCGAGGCGGCGCGCGTCGTTGTCGGTGGCCAGGTCGCCCACCAGGGCAGCCACCCGCCGCGTGGGCTGGAGCGCCGCGAGCGTCGCCTCCAGCAGCGCCGTCTTGCCCGCCCCCGGGCTCGACACCAGGCTCACCACGCCGAGGCCCGCCGCGCGGAAGCGCTCGCGCAGCTCCCGCGCCAGGAGGTCGTTCTTCTTCAGGATCCCTTCGCGGACCTCAACGATTCGCGGCTGCACTCTCGCTCACCTCCAGGGCGCGAAGCTCCAGGTCCCGGCCGGCCACCACCTCGGGCGTCGGCGTCGCGCACACCGGGCAGACGAGCGGGAAGCCCGCGAGCTCGCGCTCTTGCACGCAGCGCGGGCACCGGACGGTGAGCGGGACGTCCTCGATCTCCAGCCGCGCGCCCGCGAGCGGGGTTCCCGCCGCGGCGACGTCGAACGAGAACACGAGCGCCTCCCGCACGACCCCCGAGAGCGCGCCCAGCCGCAGGTGAAGCGCCTCCACGCGGACGTCGCCGAGCGCCTGCGCCTTCTCGCACGCCAGCTCCACCAGGCTCACCGCCATCGACAGCTCGTGCACGGGCCCATTCTGCCTCCCCTGAGGCACGCCGCGAAATGAGGCGAAAGGGCCTCATTCGTGGAACACCTGCGACCCCGATCTCGTTCCATTGGCCAGACCCACGGGAGGCCCGGAGTGCGCCTGCAGATCGAGGACGTTCGCAAGGAGTACCCGGGAGGAGTGCTCGGCCTGCGTGGGTTGAGCCTGGACCTCGGCCCCGGCATCGTGGGCCTGCTGGGCCCGAACGGCGCCGGCAAGTCCACGCTGATGCGCATCCTCGCCACGGTCACCCGACCGAGCGCCGGGCGCGTGCTGTGGAACGGCACGGACACGGCGAGCGAGCCGGACGCGCTGCGCGAGCGCCTCGGCTATCTGCCCCAGGACTTCGGCGTCTACCCGAACCTGTACCCGGTCGAGTTCCTGGAGCTGATCGCGGCCGCCAAGGGCCTCGAGACGCGGCCGGCGCGCCGCCGCATCGACGCGCTGCTCGAGCTCGTGAACCTCGAGAACGTCAGGAAGCGCGCGCTCTCCGGCTTCTCCGGCGGCATGCGCCAGCGCGTGGGGATCGCCCAGGCCCTGCTCAACGACCCGCTGCTGCTGATCGTGGACGAGCCCACCGCCGGGCTCGACCCCGAGGAGCGGGTGCGCCTGCGACACCTGCTCTCGGACCTCTCGGGCGAGCGGA
>CAZMRX010000052.1:14392-20858 GCA_964568755.1 uncultured Acidobacteriota bacterium
CCACATCGTCTCGGACGTCGAGGCAATCGCCACCCGCATCGCCGTGATCGCCCAGGGACGCCTGCTCGCCGACGCGGCGCCCGAGGCGCTCTTGCGCGGGGTCGCGGGCAAGGCGTGGACCTTCACGGTGCGCAGCGAGGAGCTGACGGCGCTCAAGGAGCGCCACCTGGTGAGCGGCGCCGTCCGGCGCAGCGACGGCGTGACGGTGCGGGTGGTGGCTGGCGAGCCGCCCGTGCCGGAGGCGCAGCCCGCCGAGCCGGGCCTCGAGGACGCCTACCTGTGGCACGTGACGCAAGCGCGGGCGGCGGCGTGAGGTACGGCGCGTGAGGCGCACGCTGCGGACGATCCTGGCCATCGCCCGCGCCGACTTTCGCGAGCGCAGGCGCCGCTACGCCTACCTGGTTGCGCTCGCGCTCACCTGCTGGCTGGGCTGGCTCTCCAGCGAGGGCACGCTGCGCGTCGAGCTCGGGCCGTGGCGGGGCGTGCTCGACGCCGCCTGGATCGGCGGCAGCCTCGCGATCATCGCTTCGACGTTCCTCTCGCTGTTCGGCGGCTGGCTGGTGCGCGGCACGATCGCGCGCGACCGCGCCACGGGCGTGGGCGAGATCCTCGCGACGACGCCACTGACCGGGCGCGCCTACCTGCTCGGGAAGTGGCTGAGCCACGCCGTCTACCTCTCGTCGCTGGCCCTGATCCTGGCGCTGCTCGCCGTCTTCATGCTGGCCCGCAACGCCGAGGCGGCGGGCTTCGACCTCGCGCGCCTGTGGCTGCCGATGCTGCTCGTCGCCCTGCCCTCGCTCGCCTTCGCCGCGGGGCTCGCGGTGGCGTTCGAGGTGCTGCCCGTCTTCCGAACCAGCTTCGGCAACGTCGCGTGGCTGTTCGTGTGGGCGATCGTGTTCACGTTGTCGCTCGAGGTCAGCTCGGCCCTGGACTTCAGCGGGCTCGGCGCCACCCGCGCCAGCCTGCGCGCCGACCTCGTCGCGAGCCAGGGGGTGGACGAGACGGCGTTCCGGGTGGGCGGAGGCCCGCGTCGGGCCACCCAGTCGTTCGTCTGGCACGGCTTCGACTGGACCCCCGGGTTCGTGGCCTCCCGGCTCGCCTGGGTGGGCATCGGCGCGATCCTGGCGATCGCGGCGGCGCCGCTCTTCGACCGCTTCGACCCCTCGCGCCGCCGCCTGCGATCGCTCGCAGCCGCGACACGCGGGAAGGCTGCGCTGGGCGCGCTCGCGTCCGACCTGCTGGCTCCCTTCGACCGAGAACCGCTCCCCGTGGGACCCGTGCGTCCGGTGGCTGCGGCGCAGGCGCTGCCCGCGGCGCCGCGCGGCCCATCGTTCGCCGCGTTGGTGCGCGGCCAGCTTCGCTTCGCGCTGCGCGGCCGCGCACGGCTCTTCTGGGCCGGCGCCCTCGCGCTCGGCGTGGCGTCCTTCAATGCCACCGTGGCGGAGGCGCCGCCCGTGGCGCTCGCCTACCTGTGGCCGATCCTGCTCTGGTCGCGGCTGGGCGCCCCGGACACCGCGGTCGCCCCGGTCCTGGCCGCCTGCCCGCGGCCGGTCGGCCGCCCGCTGCTCGCCGCTTTCGTGGGCGGCGCCCTGCTCGGATCGCTGTTCGTGGCCGGAGCGATCCTGCGCGCCGCCCTGTCGGGCCACGCGGCAGGTCTCGCGGCCGCGCTCGTGGCGATCGCGTTCCCACCGGCGCTCGCGCTGATGCTCGGCGCCTGGTCCGGCTCCCCTCGCCCGTTCGAGGCCCTTTACACCTGCCTGTGGTACGTCGGCGTGCAGACGCCGACCCTCGACTTCATGGGCGCGACCCCGGCGCCCAACCTGCTGCCCTTCGCCGCGGCGGTGCCGCTGTTGCTCGCCGCCGCTGCCGTGGGCCGGGCGCGCGCGCTGCGCTAGGACCGCCGCGGCGACGACGCCCGCGCGTCGCTAGGGCGCGCGGCGACGGGCTTCCTGGTACAGCCGCGCGTTGCGCAGCGCGATCACCAGGAACTCCGCGAGCGTCTCGCTGGCCGCCACGTCGTCGAGCGCGAACGCGAAGGGCTCCTCGCTCTGGAAGTCGAGGGCGCCGATCGCCTCGCTGCCCTCGAGCAGCGGGATCGCCATCTCGGAGCGCGTGCCCTCGACGTCGGGGTGGTAGTCCGGGTCCTTCGCGACGTCGCCTACCACCTGCGGCGCGCGCGTGCGCAGCGCGCGGCCGATCACGCCCCCGGGCGGCCCCTGGGCGCGGCCGGCGCTCTTGTGGCCGACGCCCGGGCGGCCGGCCCAGCGGCCCACCAGCACGCCCTCGTGGTCCACCACGACCACCGCCACGTAGCCGTAATTCATGCGCGCGCGGATCACGTCCGCCGCCTGCTGCATCTGCTCCTCGGGCTGGGGGACCGCCGCGATGCGGTGCGCGACCGACGAGACCAGCGCGAGCTGCGAGGCGCGGTGGCGAATCTGGCTCTCGGCCCGCCGCAGCGCCTCGTTCGCGCGCTGGACCTCGCGCGCCCGCTCGGAGGCGCGGGCGCCCTGCTCCTGCGCGTCCACCAGGCGGCGCGCCGACTCGTCCTCCTGCGCCGCGAGGAGCATCTCGAGGCGACGGTCGCCCAGCTCGTCGAGCGCCACCAGCGCCTCGGCGAGCTCGTCCTTGTCGGGGCAGACCTGCACCAGCACGCTCGCGAGGCAGCGGTCGAGCACCCGGATCTCGAGCGCGTCGCCCAGCAGGCTGGCGCCCCGCCGCGCCGCGGCCTGCGCCCGGCTCGACTCGGCGCCGAGGAACGCCTCGACGTCGCCCGTCGCCAGCGCCGAAAGCAGCGCGTCGAGCGAGCGGGTGCAGCTGGCCCGCGCGTCCGCCTCGGGCATCCCGCGCACGTCGGCCACCGCCCTCGTCCAGTCAGAGAGCACCCGCTCGCGCTCGGGCCCGATCCACAGGGCGGCTTTCTGCAGCGCGGCGCCCAGGCGGCTCATCGCGGCCTCTCTCCCCGGTGCAGGCACGCGATGCCGAAGCTCAGCGGCTCGAAGCGGACCGACACGAAGCCCGCCTGCTCCATGAGCGCCGCGAACGCGGGCGGGCTCGGGAAGGCCTGCACCGAGGCCGGCAGGTACGCGTAGGCCGAGCCGTCGCCGCTCACCAGCCGCCCGATCCGCGGCAGGAGCGCCGTGAAGTAGGTGCGGTACAGGCGCCCCAGCAGCCCCCGCGGCATGGAGAACTCGAGCACCACGAAGCGCCCGCCGGGCCTCAGCGCCCGGTAGACCTCGGCGAGCGCGCGCCGCGGGTCGCCGATGTTGCGGATGCCGAAGCCGACCAGAGCCGCGTCGAAGCTCGCGGAGCGGACCGGGAGCCGCTCGCCGTCGCCCCCGGCGAGGCGGGCGCGCGAGGCGAGCCCGTGCCGCTCCAGCTTGCGCGCGCCCCTCGTCAGCATGCCCTGCGCGAGGTCGACGCCGAGGCCCGAGCTGCGCGGGTCGCGCGCGACCGCCTCGAGCAGCAGGTCGGCCGTGCCGGTGCAGAGGTCCAGCACGCGCAGCGGCGGCCGCAGCTCGAGGAAGTCGACCGCCTGGCGCCGCCAGCGAACGTCGGTCCCCGCCGAGAGCAGGCGGTTCAGCAGGTCGTAGCGGGGTGCGATCCGGTCGAACATCGACCGCACCGCCGCCTTCTCGGGGGCCCCTGGCGTCGGGGCGGCCACCGTGCTCGTCATGCGCTGCAAGATGTCACCGGAGCCCGGATTCTACCCCGGCGGGCCCAGCCACGCGGCCACCGCCGTCACCGCGAAGTAGCCGAGGCTCACCCAGCCGTTGAGGTTGAAGGCCCGCATCACCTGGCTCAGGTCCGTGGGCCGGACGAGCGAGTGCTCCCAGGCGAGGATGGCGGCCACCCCCAGGACCCCGGCGAGGTAAACGGGGTGCAGCGGAACCACGCGGAAGAGCAGCAGCAGCAGCAGCACCGTGCCCACGTGCATCAGCCGCGCGAGCCCGAGCGCCCGGGGCACCCCCACGCGCGCGGGGAGCGAGCGCAGGCCCTCGCCCCTGTCGAACTCGACGTCCTGGCAAGCGTAGAGCGTGTCGAAACCGGCCACCCACAGCAGCACCGCGAGCGCGAGCACCAGCGGCGCCGCCTCGAAGCGGCCACGGATCGCGAGCCAGGCGCCGACCGGCGCCACGGCGAGCGAGAGCCCGAGGAAGAGGTGCGACGCGGCCGTGAACCGCTTGGTGTAGGAGTAGCCGAAGACGATCGCCAGCGCGACCGGCGACAGCATCAGACACAGCGGGTTGAGCATGGCCGCGGCGAGCACCAGGAAGCCGGCGGACACGACTACGAAGCTCCACGCTTCCCCGCGCGAGACGACGCCTCGCGGCAGCTCGCGGCCGGCGGTCCGCGGGTTCCGCGCGTCGATCGCATGGTCGACCAGGCGGTTGAAGCCCATCGCCGCGCTGCGCGCGGACACCATCGCCACCACGATCCACAGGATCTGGCGCGGCGAGACGCCGCCCTCCCGCGCCGCGAGCGCGGCCGAGGTGAGCGCGAACGGCAACGCGAACACCGAGTGCGAGAAGCGGATCATCCGGCCGTAGGCCAGCACGCGATCGAGCACGCTCCTCACGGCTGCACCGCCGCGACCGCTTCGGCCGCGACCCGCTCCAGCCTCGCCTCGCCCGAGAGCAGGAACGTCTCGGGGTCCCGGGGGGCGCTCGCCGCGGGAGCGTAGGCGAAGACCGCGCGCCTGCCTGGCGCAATCGCCCCGAGCTCCGCGAATCCGAGAGCCTCGGCTCCGCCGAGCGTGGCCATGCGCAGGATCGCGGCGGGCGCGAGCTCCGGGAACTGCCGGCGCAGCAGGACGGCGTCGGCAAGCACGTCCAGCGTCGGAGCGCTCGCGAGGCTGTCGCTGCCGAGGGCGAGCTTCACTCCCGCGGACGCGAGCGCGGGCACGTCGGCCTTGCCTACGCCAAGGCCCAGGTTCGAGCGCGGGCACAGCACGACGTGGACGCCCCGCTCGGCCAGCAGCGCCCGGTCGGCCGCGTCGACCTGCACTCCGTGCGCGGCGACCAGTCGCGGGTGCAGCACGCCGAGGCTGTCGGCGTAGCGGACAGGGCTCTTGCGCGACGGAGCGAACCTCACGTGGCCAAGGCCGCGAGACGCCAGGAATCCAGGCCAGGGGCCTGCCCCCTCCGCGAGGAATAGCGCCTCGTCGGGCGACTCGGCCAGGTGGATCGAGGCGGGGCCGCCCTTCGCAGCCAGCAGCCGCAGCAGCTGCGGCGAGACGGAGTGCGGCGCGTGGGCCGCCAGCCGCAGCTCGAGGCCGGGGCGGAGCGCCGGCGCGCGCTCGCGCAGGAGACCCTCACCCCAGGCGAGCGTCGCTTCCGCCTTCGCGGGATCCCAGGCCAGGAGCTCCACGAAGACGACGGCCGAAAGGCTGGAGGCGGCCAGCCGCTCCAGGTGCGCGAGCGTGTTCGAGACGTCGCCGACGGCCACCGTCCCCGAGGCCTCGAGGGAGGCGATCGCCGCATCCGCCGCTGCCGCGACCTCGGCGTCCGTGTGATGGCCCCGGCTGGCAACGACCGCTTCGACCCACGGGACGAAGCCGCCGGGAACGGCCGGCCGCGTCCCGGCGAGGTGCGAGAGCTCGAGGTGGCAGTGGGCGTTGACGAGGCCGGGGAGCAGGACGCCCTCGCCGAGATCGCGGAGCGGGGCGGGCGGGCAGCCGGGGTCGCCGCGACGGCCGAGCCAGACGATGCTGCCGTCCGAAACGGCGACGAGGCCGTCACGGATCGGTGCCTGAGCGATCGGAAGGAGCCAGGCGGAACGAAGTAGCTGCATTGCTCAGGACTCGTGCGCCTGGCGGCGCCCGAGGGGTCTAACTCGCCAAGGACGTCGCCGCGGCGTGGCCGCCGGGCAGCGACGGTGTGTCGTGGCTCCAGCAGTAGGGGTCGCCCACGATCTGGTAGTCCATCGTGCGCCGCTTGGGCACGAAGCCCGCGTCCTGGATGGCGCGCGCGATCTGGGCCTCGCTCAGCCGGAAGTGCGCGCCCGCCGCCGAGACCACGTTCTCCTCGATCATCAGGCTGCCGAAGTCGTTGGCCCCGAAGCGCAGCGACACCTGGCCGATCTTCGAGCCCTGGGTCACCCACGAGGCCTGCACGCTCGGGAAGTTGTCGAGCATCACGCGCGCGACCGCGAGCGTGCGCAGGTACTGGAAGGAGGTGAGCTCGTCGCCGGCCAGGGCGGTGTTCGCGGGCTGGAAGGTCCAGCCGATGAAGGCGGTGAAGCCGCCCGTGCGGTCCTGCAGCTCGCGCAGGTGCAGCAGGTGGTCGATGCGCTCCTCGAGCGTCTCGACGTGGCCGAACATCATCGTCGCCGTGGTGCGCATCCCGAGCCGGTGCGCCGTCTCCATCACCTCCAGCCACTCGGAGGTCGAGCCCTTGGCGATGCCGATGATCCGGCGCACGCGATCGGACAGGATCTCGGCGCCGCCGCCCGGGATCGAGTCGAG
>CAZMRX010000053.1:0-20753 GCA_964568755.1 uncultured Acidobacteriota bacterium
ATCGACTGGAGACGATCGGCCAGGCCGTGCCGGCGCTCGAGGGCGTGGCCGCGGATCCGGGCGCGGCCGGGGCGCAGGTGGCCTTCTCCGCCGACGGCACTCTCGTCTACGTCCCCGGCGCGGCCGCCACCACCGCTTACCCGATCGACTGGATGACCCGCGACGGCAAGGTGTCCACCTTGCGCGCGGAGAGGGCCCTTTGGTCGAACCCGGCCTTCTCGCCGGACGGCCAGAGGCTGGCGCTCGACATCTCGGACGGCAAGCAGCGCGACATCTGGGTCTACGATTGGGCCCGGGACACCCTGACACAGCTGACCTTCGAGGCCGGCAGTGACGGCGCGCCCGTGTGGACGCCCGACGGCCGGCGCATCGTGTTCGCGTCCGATCGGGCCAAGCCCGGCACCCACAATCTGTACTGGGCGAACGCCGACGGCACCGGCGAGGTGACGCGGCTGACCGAGAGCCCGGAGGACCAGTTCGCGTTCTCCTGGCATCCAGGCGGCAGGTTCCTGGCTTTCGTCGCCAATCGCACCGACACGTCCTGGGACCTGATGATCCTGCCCATGGAAAGCGACGCTTCGCGGGGCTTGACGCCCGGCAAGCCCACCGTCTTCCTGGGCTCGCCCGGGACCCAGGTGTATCCGAGCTTCTCGACGGACGGCCGCTTCATTGCGTACTACTCGAATGATGCCGGCAACAGCAGCGGCGATGTCTTCGTGCGTCCGTTTCCCGGCCCCGGTGGGCAATGGCGGATCTCCACGGGAGGCGGCTCCTTTCCCCGCTGGGCGGCCACCGCGCGCGAGCTGCTGTTCCTGAGCCAGGGCAAGGTGATGTTCGCGCCGTACGCCGTGGTCGGCGATTCGTTCCGCGCGGACGCGCCGAAGCCCTGGTCGCCGACGGCCCTCCGGGGGCTGGGCACGGCCTACCCCTACGATCTGCACCCGGACGGCAAGCGGCTCGCTCTCATGGCGGACTCGGCGCAGGGCGATGGCGCCGTCGCCCAGGACAAGGTCGTGTTCTTCTTCGGCTTCGGCGAGCACCTGAAGAAGATCGCGCCCGCCACGAAGTAGGGCGGCCGAGGCTCCGAATACAGCTCGACCTTCTCGGATGACGTCGGGAATCCGATTCGCCCCTCACCGCCCGGCTTGGTGTTCGGGATGCGAGCCGGCGTCGATCCGCAGGTCGACCGTCGTCCCAAGCCGGAGCGGCACGGCTTCGGCGAACGCCACCTTGACCGCCAGGATGCGGGCGTCGGTCGGACGGCTCGGGTCCTGCGGCTTGATCCGGCGCAGCGTGACCGAGTCGGGCACCTCCTCGATCGTGCCGCGCCAGGAGCGGCCCGGGTAGCCGTCGGCCGTGATCGTGACCGGCGCGCCGAGGCTCACGCCCTGCGCGTCGGCCTCGTGCGCTTCGCCCTCGATCCGCAGGCGGCGCAGGTCGGCGACCGTGAAGACGTGGTCGCCGGTGTCGACCATCTGTCCCTCGTCCACGCGGCGCGCCGTCAGCGTGCCCGCGATCGGGGCGACGATGCGGCTCTTGGCGAGCTGCGCCTCGTAGCGGGCGACCGTCGCCCGTGCCGTCTCGATGCGCGCGTGCGCCGTCTCCGAGTCGCGCAGCGCCTGGTCGAGGTCGTTGGCGGCGAGGATGCGCTCGGCTTGCAGCTTGCGCCGCCGGGCCAGGTTGGCCTCCGACAGCCGCAGCTCGGCCTCGGCCTCGGAGACGCGGGCGCGCGCCTCGGCCAGGGCGGCGCGCAGCTCGTCGGAGTCGATCTCGGCGAGCAGCTGCCCCTTGCGCACGGCGTCGCCCTCTTCGACCGTGACTCGCACCAGGCGGCCGACGCGCTCGGCCCCCACACGCACCTCGGCGCCCGGGTAGGCGACGACGCGGCCCTCGGCGGCGATGCCCGCCGGCGCAGTTGATGGAGCCGGCGTCGTGTCCACTACTGGGGGCGGCTGCACTACGGCGCGCGCCTGCAGCATCGTCGCGCCTACGAGGGCGCCGCCGACAATAAGACCGAGAACCAGCTGAGTCCGTCTCGTCATCGTCCTACCGCTCCCTTCGACGCCCTGGCCACGCCCCCGACTGCCGTGAGACTCCGACTGCCCGCGACCGCCAACTCCTACGCCTACGCCGCGGCCTTCTCCTCGTCCCCGTCCACGAGGCGCCCGTCGCGGATTCCCACCACGCGGTCGGCGATCCGGCGCACCTTGGGGTCGTGGGTCACGACCAGCACCCCGCGGCCCTCGCTCTTCGCGAGCTCCTGGAACAGGTCGAGGACCTCCGCACCGGTCGCGGTGTCCAGGTTCGCGGTGGGCTCGTCGGCCAGCAGCACCTTCGGCGCGCCGGCGAGCGCTCGTGCGATCGCCACGCGCTGCTTCTGCCCGCCGGAGAGGTCGCGCGGCAGGAAACCCAGGCGGTCGCCGAGCCCGACCCGCGCGAGCACGCGCTTCGCCTCGGCGTGGGCCGCCCGGCCGCCCGTGCCGCGCACGTTCAGCGAGTACTCCACGTTCTCGAGCGCGGTGAGGGCGGGGAACAGGTTGTACTGCTGGAACACGAAGCCGATCGACTGCCGCCGCACCTCGCGCAGCGCCGACTCGTCGGTGGCGCGCACGGGCCGCCCCGCGACGTGCAGCTCGCCTGAGGTCGGCGTGAGGATGCAGCCCATGATCGAGAGCAGCGTCGTCTTGCCCGAGCCGGACGGGCCCTCGAGCGCCACCACCTCGCCCGCCGCCACGTCCATCGTGATCCCGCGTAGCACGTGGACGCGCTGGCGGCCCTCGTCGAAGACCTTGGTCACGTCGCGGACGGCGAGCACCGTGTCGTTCATGGCAGGCCTCACGTGCGGAACACCAGCGCCGGGTCGATGCCCGCGACACGCCGGAAGCTGAAGAGCGCCGCCCCGAGGCACATCGCAACCGTGCCCGCGAAGACCACGGCGCTGAACTCGGGAGACAGCAGCACGTTCAAGTGGATCGCCGCCATCAGCGGGCGCACGAGGTAGGAGATGAGGGCGCCCAGCCCGAAGCCGATCACGGCGGCGATCAGCGCCTGCTCGCCCAGGATCCGGTAGATCGCGAGGTTCGAGCCGCCGATCGCCTTGACCGTGCCGAACTCCTTGAGGTGCTCGACCGCCGAGGTGTATAGCGTCTGTGCCAAGTTCACGATCCCGAACAGGATCCCGTGGAAGACCGTGTCGCCCATGCTCTTGCCGAGGCCGGTTGAATTGACCCAGTAGTCGCGCGACTGGCGGGCCCACTCGTCGCGGGCCAGCACGTCGTTGTAGGGCAAGCGCCGCCGCAGCTCCGCCTGGACGGCGGCCGCGTCGGCCCCCGGCGCGAGCTTCACCAGCACGTAGGTGGTGTTGCCCCGTAGCGTCTCCTGCAGCTCCTGTGCGTTCCGGTAGTCCATGAACACGATCGGCGTCGTCGTGAAGGAGGCGGCCTCCTCGGTCGCGCCCACGATCCGGAAGCGGCGGCCCAGGATCTCGCGCTGTTCGCCCGTGGCGAACGGGCCGTAGCGCAGTGCCGCCGAGCGGTCCATCAACAGCGCGTATCCGCGCTTCAGGTCGGAGGGCGAGCCTTCCGGCACCCGCCACGGCAGGTTCCACGCCGCGAAGTCCTCGAGCGCGTAGACGAGCGCGCCTTCCGAAGCGCCGTTCGGGAGCTGGATGTTCATGAACGCCACGATCAGGTTGTCGGCGCGCAGCACGCCCGGCGCGCTGCGCGCGCGCAGGACCGCCGTCTCGGGGAAGGTTCGGGCGAAGTCGACGTTCGGCGTGTTGCGCGAGGTGATCCACAGGTCGGCGCTCGCGTTGCGGATCGTGACGGTGGACTTGTCGAGCAGGCCCATGAACAGGCCCACCTGCACCAGCACCAGCGTGACTGCGAAAGCGACGCCCGCGACCGTGATCACGAAGCGGAGGCGATCGTGAAACAGGTTCTTGCGCGCGAGCGAGACCATGACGCTAGCCCTTGGCGGGGTCGGCCAGCAGGCCGCGCAGGCCGTTCTCGATCACCTGCTCGACGAGATCGGAGGCGGCGGGGCCGTGCGGCCACTTGTCGGGCGGCAGCGTGACGAGCGCCGCCGCGATGCCGTGCACGTTCATCCACAGCACCTGCGCTGCCGTGAGCGGGTCCAGCGGCCGGAAGCGACCGGCGGCGACCGCCCGCTTCACGGCATCGAGCAGCGCGCCGAACGAGCTCCAGGCCGGGTCATCCGGCGTGTGGGCCTCGTCCTTGTGGTGGGCCGACATGAACATGAAGCGGAAGTGGTTCGGGTTGTTGACGGCGAACCCGACGTAGGCTCGCCCGAGCTGCCGTATCGACTCGACCGGGTCCGCCGTCGGCGGCAGCAGCGAGAGCGCCTCGAGCAGCCGGCCGAAGTCCTCGTGGCACAGCGCCCGCACCAGGTCGTCTTTGTCCTCGAAGTGCAGGTAGATCGTCGTGGGGGAGTACTCGATCGCCTCGGCGATCCGGCGCATCGTGACCTTGTCGTAGCCCTCGGCCTCGAACAGCCCGCGCGCCGCGTCGAGGATTTTCTTGCGGACCTCTTCTTTCTCCCGCTCGCGCCGTTCGGTGATGCCCATGGCTCTTTCGGCTGCCTCCGCTGCTTTGGTCGGATCCGGCGTTCCTGAACTTAACTACGTTAAGAATATGGGAGATGTTCCGGATCCTGTCAAGCGACAGCCCTAACCCATGCAAAATGAGCAAGAAATGGGACCGGTTCGGGCCACCACGTTGGGCGAGTCCTGTCTCTCGGAAGAACGGTGGTTTCCCCGAACGACACCGCGAGGCAGCTCCTGGACGCGGTGGGCGAGTTCCTCGCCGCGGGTGCGCGCCTCGTGTGGGTGATCGACCCCGAGCGTCGTCGCGCCGCGGTGTACCGCTCTCCAACCGACGTCCGCGAGATCGGCCCGAGCGGCAGCCTCGAGGGCGAGGACGTGCTTCCGGGATTCGTCTGCCCGCTCTCCGAAATCTTCGGGGAGCCAACCGACACAAGGTAGCGGCAACTCGACCCGCGCCCCTCACAGCTCGGCGGGCTTTGACTCCCGCGCGGGCTCGGCGTAGCTTGGCGCCCACTCGTCCGCAACGAACAAGGGGGCCGCTGCCATGACCACGACGCGTCGTGACGTCCTGCACAAGTGCCTGGCGCTCGGCGGTGTCAGCGTCGCCGCCGGCTTCTCGTCGACGGCGGTGATCGAGGCGTGGGCGGAGCAGGGGACGCCCCGAAAGGCGACACCCGTGAACGAGATCGGGCCCTTCTACAAGAAGCGCGCTCCCGACAGCCGGGTTCTGCGCCAGCCCGGGGACCTCGGCCTGCCGCTCTCGGTCTCGGGCAAGGTGTGGAGCGCCCGGGGCGAGGCGCTGCCCGGCGCCGTGATCGAGGTCTGGCAGGCCGACCACGTCGGCCACTACGACCTCGAGGGCTACCGCTATCGGGCGCGCGTGCCGGCCGACGCCGAGGCGCTCTACACGCTCGAGACCACGATGCCCGGCCACTACCCGGCGCGCGTCGGCCAGCACATCCACTACCTGGTCACGGCACCCGGCCACAAGCCGCTCATCACGCAGCTCTACTTCGCCACCGATCCCGCATTCGAGGGCGACCCCGACCGCAACTTCACGCGCGATCCGTTGATCCGCAGCCGCGAGCTCGTGCGGCCGGTGATGCTCAAGCCGGACCAGAAGGAAGTCCGCGCCGCGGTCACGTTCGAGCTGGTCCTGGAGACGCTGTGACGCGGAGGGCACTCATCCTGTTCCTCGCCCTCGCGGGCCCGGCCGCCGCACAAACCTTCGAGGCCGTGGGCAGCCTGGCGCCCGAGGCTGCGCTGCGCGGCGTGACGGCTTCGCCCGACGGCCGGCAGCTCGCCGCCAGCTGCGCGGACGGCCGCATCCGCCTCTACGGCCTGCCGGGTGGAGGGCTGCAACAGACGCTCGAGACGGGTGCTCCGCGCGTGAGCGCCCTCGCCTACTCGCTGGGCGGCACGCACCTCGCCGCCGGGACCGCCGCGGGCGGCGTGCGTGTGTTCGCGCTCGCAACCGGAGCGACGGTGTACGACGCCGCGGCAGCGCCCCTCGCCATCCAGTCGATCGCGCTCTCTCCCGACGGCAGCCGGCTCGCCATCGCTCCGCTCGATCTCCCGGTCCAGCTCTGGGACGTGCGCTCACGCCAGCGGATCGCGGATCTGCCGGCGGAGTTCGCGGGAGCGACGGCGGTCGCGTTCTCGCCGGACGGCGCTCTCCTGGCCACGTCGAACGGAGACACGACCGTCCGGATCCACCACGCTGCGACGGGTCGCGAGGTCGCGCGATTCGACGAGCTTCTCCTCGAGCCGCTGGCTCTCGACTTCACGCCGGACTCGAAGACTCTCGTGGTCGGTGGAGCGGACGGGGTGTTCACCGCCCTCGATGCCTCGACCGGGAAGGCCCGTAGCCGCTCTCCGCGGATTCCCGATCCGATCGGCGCGCTCGCCGTCCTGCCGGGCGGGAAGACGGCGGTCGCCGTCACCTTCCTTGCCGACAGCATGGATTCGCCCGGGAACGTCGTCGCCTGGACACTCGGGGCCGGGCTCAAGACCCTGGCCTCGGGCCTGCCCGTGAGCGGCGGCGGCGTCGGTGGTGGCCGCCTGCTCCTGGCCTCACCCGAGGGCAAGACGCTCAAGCTCTGGGCCGTTCGCTGAGGAGGGCGTGAAGCCATGAAGGAGATCGCACTCGTCGCAGCCCTGGCATGGGCCGGGCCGGCGCTCGCCCAGGTGTCCGGCCCCGAGGCGGCGAAGCCGCCCGTCGCGAAGCAACGGCTGACGCCCCAGGCGCTCTGGGAGATGAAGCGCCTCGGGAGCCCGCAGCTGTCCCCGGACGGCCGCACCGTGGTGTTCACCGTGCAGGAGTGGTCGATCGCCAAGAACAAGAGCACGACCAACCTCTGGCTCGCGGACGTGGCGAGCGGGGCGACGCGCCGCCTGACCGCGGCCGCCGCGTCCGACGGCGCGCCGCGCTGGGACCCGGCCGGCCGCCGCATCGCCTTCACCTCGAAGCGCGGTGACGACGAGAACGCCGCCCTCTACGTGATGGCCGTCGACGGTGGCGAGGCGCAGGAGATCGTCGAGTTGCCGTTCGCGGTCCAGCAGCCGCAGTGGATGCCGGACGGCCGCAGCGTGCTCGTCGTAACGACTGTCATCCCGCGTCTCGCGGGCACGCTGTCGGCCTCCGACCTCGCGGCGATGAAGAAGGAAGCCAAGCGGCGGCGCGACTCGAAGATGACCGCCAAGGTCACCGAGGATCGGCAGTACCGCTACTTCGACCGCTACCTGACGGACGACCACGCCAACCGCCTGGTGCTCGTGAACGTCGAGACGGGTGAGCTGAAGGACCTGACGCCGGGCTACGACCGGCGCTTCACGGTCGACGGCGAGGTGGACTACGACGTCGCCCCGGACGGGAAGAGCATCGCGATCGGGCTCAACTCGAACGCTCCGCCCTATCGCGACTTCCACAACAACGACGTCTACCTGGTGCCGACCGACGGCAGCGGCACGAAGAAGAACCTGACGGCCGACAACGCGGGCGCCGACGGCTCGCCGCTCTTCGCGCCCGACGGGAAGTCGCTCGTGTTCACGCGCACGGAGACCCCCTACTACAGCGGCGAGTTCGCGAAGCTCTGGCGCCACGACCTCGGGAGCGGGAAGAACACGCCGCTCACGGAAGCCCTCGATTACTCGATCGGCGACGTCCAATTCTCGGCGGACGGCCGGACCCTCTGGCTCACAGCCGAGGACAAGGGCGTCGTGCCGGTCTTCCGCCTGAACGCCGACGGCACCGGGCTCACGCCCGTCCACGCGACGGGCAGCTCGACCCAGCTCAGCGTCGAAGGCGGGACGGTCGCTTTCCTCAACGACACCACCAGCCGGCCCAACGAGCTCTTCGTCCTCGCGGCAGGCGGCGGCCCCGCGCGCCAGCTGACGCACGTCAACGACGCCGCGGTCGCGCGGCTCGACCTCGGCAAGGTCGAGAGCTACTGGTTCAAGGGCGCCGCCGGCGCCGACATCCACGGCTGGCTCGTCTATCCGCCGGGCTACGACCCCCAGAAGCGCTACCCCCTCGTGCAGCTGATGCACGGAGGGCCGCACACCATGAACCGCGACAGCTGGAGCTACCGCTGGAACACGCACGTGCTGGCCTCGCCCGGCTACGTGGTCACCTGGGTGAACCGCCACGGCTCGACCGGCTTCGGCGAGGCGTTCTCGCGCAGCATCGTCAACCAGTGGGGCGATATGCCGTTCGAGGACATCATGAAGAGCACCGACCACCTGCTGGCGCGCTTCCCGAACCTCGACAAGGACCGCCTGGCCGCGGCCGGCGCCAGCTACGGCGGCTACATGGCCACCTGGGTGCTCGGCCACACCGACCGCTTCAAGGCGATCATCAACCACGCCGGCGTCAACAACTCCTACAGCCAGTTCGCCACCGACGTGCCGCACGGCTTCGCCAAGGTGATGGGCGGGACCCCGTGGGAGAACGTCGATGGCCTCCAGCGCAACAACCCGATGTTCTACGCGAAGAACTTCAAGACGCCCATGCTCGTGATCCATGGCGAGCTCGACTACCGCGTGCCCTACGGCAACGGCCTCGAGCTCTACGGCGTGCTGCAGGCGATGGGCGTGCCCTCGCGCCTCGTCGTCTACCCCAATGAGAACCACTGGGTGCTCTCGCCCCAGAACGGCATCTACTGGCACTGGGAGATGCAGAGCTGGCTCGCGCGCTACATCGGCGGCACCCCGATCGAGAAGCCGGTGTTCGAGAGCGAGTAGCTACTGCTGACGTTCGAAGGTCCGCACCAGGTCGTTCTGGGGCCCGCTCCCCAGCAGATGACAGCCCACGCAACCGGCACCCCGGTTGGTGACGGAGTAGACGACCGAGCCGGTCGGGCCGTACTCCGCCCACAACCACCCGCCGCCGGCGAGCGGGTTCGCCTGGTCGAGCGCGTAGACGTTGGGCATCGCCGACTGGCTCGCCCGGATCTCCTTGAACACGATCGATCCGGTCAAGGCCTGGCGGGCGTGGCCTTGGGACTTCGCTCCCGGTCCAGGGGCAGGAGGTCGATCGTGAAGCTCAGCGGCAGACTGGCCGGCGGATGGCAGACGAGGTCGCTGCATGTCTGATACTCGAGCGTCCCGCGGACCTCGAGTCGCGGCTCGGGTGCCTTCAGTGCTTCCGCGAGGTCGCGGCCGCCCGCGAGGGATATGTCGCGTGTCACTCGAAAGCGCCCCTCGAAGATGGGAACGGTCTCATTCAGGGGTGCGAAGAGATAGGGCCGCGAAGGAGGAAAGACGGTTTCGTGGAGTGTCACGAGGGGGCTCGGTTCGAGCCGGAGCTCGAGCGCGCGGTAGCCCGGAGCACCGGGCGCGTAGGCGTGCATCTTCGGCAGCATCTCGAAATCGAGCACGAGCGTCAGGCGTTGCCCGGGGGCGGCCGCGCGGTTGCTCTGGGACGTCCGCAGGACGAAGGCCCGGCTCCGAGTCTCGGTACCCTCGAAGCTCGGCACGTCGCCGGCCAGGGCAAGCACGCTTGCCGCCGTGCGCCGCTTCGCGTAGGGGCCCTCGAAGAAGCGCGCCGTCACCGTCCCCGAGGAGTCGGTGACGAAGGTACCCGGATAGGGCACGCCATGCGCGTTGTCACCGGGAGGGTAGGCGGGGTTCAGCAGGCCAAACCTGGCGATCACCGTGGAGCCCGGGTCCGAAAGGAGAGGAAACGAGATGCGCCGTCGCTCGGCGAAGTCCAGAAGGACGGCCCGCGAGTCGTAGCTCACGGCGGCGACCTCGAGGCCCCGTCTGCGGATCGCTCCGAGTTGTCCCTCCAGCTCCACGAGCTGGACCTTGCAGTAGGGTCACCAGTCGGCCGACCGGAAGAACACGAGCACGAGGCCCTTGGGTCCCGCGAGCGACGCGAGGTCCCGCGACGCGCCGTGCTGGTCCTCGAGCGAGAACGCGGGCAGCACCTGCCCGACCTGGGGCCCTAGGCCCGCGGGGTCGGGATTGTCGGTGTTCGCGGGCGGCGCCTGCAGAAGCGCGAGCCACAGCAGCAAGGTCATTGCAGTGGGCGCGAGCCTAGCACAGGCGCCGCCCGGCTCTCACAGGCCGATCTCGAAGTTCCCGTCGAAGAGATTGGCCCCGGCGGGCGAGAGCTCCTCGATGGCCTTGTAGACGAAGGCGACGTCATTTTCGCGGAAGAGGTTGCCCCGCGTGCCAGGGCTCGTCTGGATGCCGACCCTAAAGCCCGAGACGAGGTTCAGGTAGACCAGGTCGCCGGCGGGTCCGGTCGGCGTTCCGAGGCCATCGGGGTTGTAGCAGATCCCGATCTGGCCCATCGCCCCGCCGGCCAGGGTGTTCTCGAACAGGCGGTTGGCGCCGCTGCCGCCGCCGCGGACGAAGAGCCCTAAGAACACGCGCGCGATCACGTTGCGGGTGGCTTCGACCCCGCGGGAGTTCACGATCATGATCCCGACCTCGCCGGGAGGCGGGCCGCCCGCGTCGTCGCCGGTGATCTGGAGGCCCTGGAGCTTGACGTTGACCGAGTTCGCGACCTGCACGCCGAAGCCGAAGCCGCGCAGGGTGCCGTTCTTGACGCTGACGTTGCGCCGGCCGTCGATCATGATGCCGGTGCCCTGCTTGCCGCCCGGGCCGCTCAGCACGTGGCCGGCGAGGTCGAGCGACACTCCGTCGATGACGACGGCGGCGCCCGTTCCCTTCAGGCGCACGTCGACGCCGACATAGGTGACGGAAAGGGTCTCGACCTTCGACCGCGCTGGCGCCAACAGACCGCCGTCGAGCGCGGCTCGGACAATGAACTCGACGTCGTGGGCGACGAGAGGTCCGCGACGGACACCGCGGTTTCCCCTTGCCATCCGGCACCCGATCGTCGAGGATGAGCTCCAGCTGATCCATTCGGAAACCCAGGCGCTCGGTGCGGACCGGCCGATGGCCCCGCAGGGGAGGCAGCGGGTCGGCGCCGATCGCCAGCCAGCGAGGTGCGGTGGTCCCTAGAGCAGGGCGCATCGGCGCGTCGATCGTCTGGCTTGCGGCCCTGGCCGGCTCCGCGTCTTCTCAGGAGCAAACGGCCGCCATCGCCGGAGTCGTGAAGGACCCGGGCGGCGGCCTCGTCCCCGGGGCATCGCTGACCGCAGCGAGCAGCGGCGGGTTCTCGGTCAGGGCCGTCAGCGACGCGCTCGGACGCTACAGGTTCCCGTCCCTGCCCCCCGGCGAGTACGCCCTGACGGCCGCCCTCGCGGGCTTCGCGCCGGCTCGCGTCGAGCGGATCGAGCTCCGGCTGGGACAAGAGCTGAGCATCCCGATCGCGTTCGAGGCGGGAGCCGCGAGCGACTCGATCCGGGTGACGGATGAGTCGCCGCTGCTCGCGGTGACCCAGAGCGCGCGGGCCACCAGCCTGCGCGCGGAGGAGATCGAGAAACTCCCGAACGGGCGGGAGTTCACCGACGTCGTCGACCAGCTGGCGGGCGCCGTGATCGAGCCCAAGACGGGGTCCTGGCGGCAGATCGAGATCGACGGGTCGAGCGTGGCCGAGAACCGCTTCGTCGTCGACGGCGCCGAGACGACGGACCTGATCCACGGCACCTCGAGACAGCTCGAGGGCCGCTCGCTGCCCACGGACTTCCTGGAGGAGGTCCAGGTCAAGTCGTCCGGCTACACGGCCGAGTACGGCGGCTCGACCGGCGGTGTCGTCAACGCGATCACCAGGAGCGGCAGCAACGCGTGGCACGGCGACGCCGTGCTGTACTGGGAACAGGACGAGCTCGACGCCGAACCGCGGCCGACGCTGCAGCTCGATCCGGTCGACCCGAGCGTCGCCGAGTACGTCAGCTACCCCGAGGACGACTACCACGGCCTCGAGCCGGGCTTCACGCTGGGGGGCCCGATCGTGCGCGACCGGCTCTGGTACTTCGCGGGCTACATCCCCGCGTTCGAGCCGGTGTCGCGGACCGCGCCCTTCGCGGACGGCGTGACGCGCACCCTGCGCGAGTACCGGAAGTCGCACCAGGCGGTCGCCAGCCTGAGCGGCCAGCTCGGCGCGCGTTGGCGTTTCCGGGTGGCGACCAGTCTCAGCCGAACCAGGCGCGAAGGAACGCTCCAGCGCCAGGACGGCACGAGCCCACCCGGCGCGGACTACGACGACGTCCTCGAGCAGCCGAGCTGGTCGGCCTCCGCCACGGTCGACTGGCTGCCGGGTCCGAGCGTGTTGACGAGCCTGCGTGCCTCGTACTGGGCCCGCGATTGGTACACCGAGAACGTCTACGAGGGGGATCAGCTGCGCTGGGTGACGTCGTCGATCGGCGTCCCCGGCGTGCCGCCCGAGTACCAGCAGCCGCGGGGATACGCGAACGTGCCCTCCAACTTCGGCTGGGACCGCGAGCAGCAGCGACGGCTGGCCCTGCAATGGGACGGCACGGTCTTCTTCTCGCGCGCGGGACGCCACCAGCTCAGAGTCGGCCTCCAGCTCGAGCGCAGGACGCTCGACATCCTGGGCGGCAACACCGGGAACGTGCACGACCTCTTCTGGGGCCAGTCGTTCGCCGGGCAGCGGGGCGAGTTCGGGTACTACCGCGTGCTGAGCAACCCGGTGCTGCCGAACCGCGGCTCGGTCACGGCGGGAGACGCGGGCACCACGAGCCTGGGGCTCTTCGTGCAGGACGCCTGGAGCGTCGGCGACCGGCTCACGCTCCACCTCGGCTTGCGCAGCGAGGACGAGGACGTGCCCTCCTTCTCGCGCGAGCCGGGGATCCCCGAGACGGCCATCCACTTCGGCTTCGGCGACAAGCTGGCCCCGCGGCTCGGCCTCGCGTGGGACGCGACCGGCGACGGCCGCACCAAGCTGTTCGGGTCGTGGGGCGTCTTCTACGACGTGATGAAGCTCTACATGCCGCTCGTCTACGGCGGCGACTTCCTCGAGGTGTTCTGGTACACGCTCGACGACGCCGACCTCGCCGGGATCGAGAACAACCCGCGCTGCCCGCCCCAATGCCCCGGCCGGTCGATCCTGTCCCTGGACCTGAGCGGCCAGCCGATCAACGACCCCGAAGCACCGCTGCTCGACCCCGCCCTCGAGCCGATGCGGCTGCAGGAGGTGGTGATCGGCGTCGAGCGTCAGCTCGGCGACGACGTGTCGCTGGGCGTGCGCTACGTCCACAAGCAGCTCGACCGCGCGGTCGAGGACGTGGGCCTGCGCGACGCCGTGGGCGGCCATCAGACGAGGATCGCGAACCCGGGCTTCGGGATGGCGGAGAGCTTCGTCCCGGAGGGCGGGACGGAAGCCATCCCCTATCCGCGGGCACGGCGCGACTACGACGCCGTGGAGATCGGCTTGCGCAAGCGCATGTCCGACGGCTGGGCAGGCCGCTTCAGCTACGTGTGGAGCCGCCTCAGCGGGAACGCCCCCGGGCTGGCCGACGGCGACTTCTTCAGCGTCGCCCCGAACGTCAACCGCACCTTCGACTCCTACCTGATGGCATTCGACGAGCGCGCTCAGCCGGTCTACGGGGCCCTCGCCACCGACCGGCCCCACCAGCTCAAGGCCCAGCTCGTGCGCGAGCTCTCCACCGGCACGAGCGTGGGGGCCAGCTGGTTCGGCGCGAGCGGGCTCGCGCGCACGCGCGGGGCGCAGTTCGTCCCCGGCGAGGGGTATGCCGTCTTCTACCGGGGTCGCGCGAGCGACGGGCGGATGCCGTTCACGAGCCGGCTCGACCTGCAACTGCAGCAGCGGATCGGTCTCGGCGCGCGGGCGCGGCTCACGCTCGGCGCCACCGTATTCAACCTGCTCAACCAGGGGACGGCGACGGACTACTACGCGCCCGAGCTGTTCACGGGGCAGGCGATCGACATCGCGGAGAGCGACTTCTTCGCCGGCTTCGACACCGGGCAGCTGATCGACGAGCAGGGGCTGGTGCGGGATCCTCGCTTCCTGATGGACCGCTTCTTCCAGCAGCCGCGAGTGATCCGCCTGAGCGCCCGGCTCAGCTTCTGATGGACGACCGGCTCGAACGCCCGCCGATCGCTACGCCGCACGAGAACGCGACGCCGCTGACGGACACCACCCCCGGCGGCAGGCGCGGCGCGGGCGCACGCAAGCACCGGCTCCACGCCGGCCGCGTGCTCGGGAACCGCTACGAGATCCGCGCGCGCCTGGGGGCGGGCGGCATGGGCGAGGTGTGGCTGGCGACGGACCTCAAGCTCCGCACGGAGGTCGCGCTCAAGTCGGTGCGCTCCGATCGGCTGGCGAGCGAGGAGCTGCGCGAGATCCTGCGCAGCGAGGTCCGCGCGGCGCGCGCGGTGCTCTCCCCGAACGTGTGCCGCGTGTTCGACCTGGTGACGGTCTCGGGGCTCGAGCTGGTCTCGATGGAGTACGTCGAGGGCGTCACGCTGGCCGAGCACCTGAGGAGCCACGCGCCGCTGCCGCTCGCGGACGCGCGCGCGATCGCGGCGCAGTTCCTGGCCGGCCTCGAGGCGGTGCACGACGCGTCGCTCGTGCACCGGGACTTCAAGCCGGAGAACGTCATGATCACGCGCACAGGGCGCGTGGTGGTGATGGACCTGGGGATCGCGGCCCCGTCCGCGGGCGAGAGCGAGTTCGTGGCGGGAACGCCGGCCTACATGGCGCCCGAGCAGGCCCGCCACGAAGCGGTGGACGCGCGCACCGACGTCTTCGCCGCCGGCGTGACGCTCGCCGAGATGATCGCCGCGGAGGGGATCCGCGACCGCAAGCGGCGCATCACGCTCTGGGAGGGGCTCCGGCAGGACCCGCCGCGGGTCCCCGAAAGCCCCTGGGCCGCGGTGATCCGCAAAGCGGTCTCGCCCTCGCCGCGGGATCGGCACGGCTCGGCGCGAGAGCTGTCGCGCGCGCTCGATGGTGTCACGCTGCGGGTCGAGGAGGAGCGCGGCGCCGAGCCCTACCCGGGCCTCGTCGCCTTCACGGCGAAGGAGGCCACACGCTTCTTCGGCCGCGAGGCCGAGGTGGAGCAGCTCCTGCGCAAGCTGGGCCGGGCGCGTCTCCTGGCGCTCGCGGGCCCCTCGGGGGCCGGAAAGACGAGCTTCCTGGCCGCGGGCCTGCTGCCCGCCCTGCCGCAGGGTTGGGGCCAGCTCAAGTTTCACCCCGGCGACGCGCCGTTCTCGGCGCTCGCCCGTGCGCTCTCGCTCGCGACCGGTGGTGAGGCCGCGGTCGAGCTGCGCGGCCCGGACGACCCGCGGCAGCTGATCGCCGCGTTGTCGCTCTGGCGGTCACGCCACAGCCAGGCGCTCGTGATCGCGGACCAGTTCGAGGAGCTGTTCACCCTCCACCCTCCCGAGGTCCAGGCTCGTTTCGCGGACCTCGTCGGTCGCCTGCCGCTCGAGGCCGACGTTCACGTGCTGGTGTCGATCCGTGACGACTTCCTGATGCGCTGCCACGACCACGAGGCGCTGGCGCCGCTGTTCTCGGACCCCACCCCGCTTCGGGCCCCCTCGGGGGCGGCCCTGCGTCGCGCCCTGGTGCAGCCGGCGCTGTCCTGCGGCTACCGGTTCGAGAGCGACGAGCTGGCGGACGAAATGCTCGGCGCGGTGGAGCGCGAGCACGGCGCGCTCCCGCTCTTGGCCTTCGCAGCGGCCCGGCTCTGGGAGAAGCGCGACCGCGAGCAGGGCGTGCTCGGCCGCCAGGCGTACCAGGAGGTCGGGGGCGTGGCCGGGGCGCTGGCGCAGCACGCCGAGGCCACGCTCGACCGGATCGGTCCCGAGCGGACGCCGATCGTGCGCGAGATCTTCTCCAACCTGGTGACCGCCCAGAGCACCCGTGCGGCGCGCGATCGCGAGGAGCTGCTCTCGGTCTTCGAGGCGTCGGGCTCCCGCGAGGCGGCGGGCCGCGTGCTCGACGCGCTCGTCGACGCGCGGCTGCTGAGCTCCTACGAGGTCGGCGACCCTGCCCGCCACCAGGAGGGGAGCGGCCGCCGCATCGAGATCGTCCACGAGTCGCTGCTCAGCGCCTGGCCGCGCCTCGTCCGCTGGCGGACCCAGCAGGCTGACGCCGCGCAGCTGCGCGACCAGCTCGACCAGGCGGCGCGGACCTGGGACGAGCGCGGGCGCCCGGAGGCGCTGCTGTGGACGGGCTCCGCCTATCTCGACTTCGTCGCGTGGCGTCAGCGCTACAGCGGTGGCTTGAGCTCCCGGCAGGAGGCCTTCGCGCGGGCGATGACGTCGCAGGCCGAGCAGCGGCGAAGGCGCCGGCGCTGGGCCACGGCCGCAGTCTTCCTCGTGATGCTGGGGGTGATCGTCGCGGTCGGTGCCTCACGACAGCAGGCTGTCGCGCAGGCGCGCCGGGCCGAGGCGGGCAAGCTGCTGGCGCTCGGACAGCTCGAGCTGGCGGCGTACCCCACGGCGGCGCTGGCCTACGCCACGCGCGCCCTCGAGCTCTCCGACAGCCGGGAAGGCCGCACGTTCGCGCTGCGCGCGCTCCAGCGTGGCCCCACCGCGATCGTCGCGCCGAGCGAGTTCGCGGGCGCCATGCGTCCGGCCTTCAGCCGCGACGGTCGCTGGCTCGCCGCCTCGGGCTTCACGCCCACGACGAGCGTGTGGTCGCGGAACGGGTCGCCGCCACTGCTCTTGTCCGGACACCAGGGAACCGTGCAGCTGGGCTTCGGCGACCGGGCCGACGTCGTGGTCACGAGCGACGCGAACCGCCTCCGGTTCTGGTCGCTGCCCGCGGGCGAGCTGCTCCGCGAGGTGGTGCCGGTCCCGGAGGGGCCGCGTGAGCTCATCGCACGGGGCGACCGCATGCTGACGTTTGCGGTCCACGGCGGCGAGGAGTGGGTGCACGCGTGGCCGGTCACGGGGGGCGAGGCGACGCTGCTGCTGCGCGTGAAGGCGGGCGAGCTGGGCACCGGCCCGGGCGACGTGGATGCCACGGGATCCCGGGTCGTTTTCCCGCGCGACGGTCAGCTTTTCGCGCGGTCACTCACGGCACCCAGCGCGCCGGCGGAGCTGCTGGCGCGATACCCGCGGCCGGTCGAGGAGCTCGTGCTGCATCCGGACGGGAAGCGCGTGGGAGTCAGGAGTCGTGGCACCCCGGAGGCGGCCGGGGCCGCGCGCGCCATCGCCACGCGGCTGGAGCTGATCGACCCGGAGCGGAAGCGCCCGGCCCGCGTATTCGAGGCGCAGAACTTCGGCTTCGACGGCGGCGGCGCCTGGCTGGCGGGCAAGTGGAACGCGGAGGGACAGCGGTTCACGCGGCTCTGGGACCTGCGGGGTCCCTCGGGAGCCGAGCCGATCGAGCTCCGAGGACGCGAGGACGCGAGGAGTTTCTGGACGGCCTTCAGCCCCGACAGCCGCTGGCTGGTGACGGCCGACGTCGCGGGCGTCCGCTTCTGGCCGCTGGTCCACGACTACGGGCACCGCTTCCGAGCCTCCCCGGGACCCTTCGACGGCCTCGCGTTCACGCCGGACGGGACCCGCCTGGTCTCGGCCACGCAGCAGGCGGGCCAGCGCGTGTGGCAGCTCACGGGCGAGCCCGCCGACCAGGGGCGCCGCCTGGCCGACGTCGCGCGCGGTCAGTTCAATCGCGCCGCGCCCGGACCGCGGGGTGAGCGCGTGCTCGTGGGCGGCGTGGGTGGCGCCTTCGTCCTGCCGCTCGACGGCGGACCGGGTCGTCCGCTCACGGGCTTCGACCGCCGCACCTGGGTGATCCCGGTCGCGTTCGGACCACACGGCAAGCTCGTCGCGGCCGCCGCCTTGCGAGGACCACGGGCCGACAAGGTGATTCGGGTCTGGGACCTGGGGAGCGCGCGGCTGCTGCACACGCTCGGCCCGCTGGACGCGGCCGACGACGGCGGCTTCGTGGGCGGCTTCCGCGACATCCAGCTCACCACAGGCGGGGAGCTGCTCTCCGTCAGCACGGAGGGGCTGCAGCTCTGGAACCTCGAGCGGAGCACGAGCGAGACCCTGATCGACGGGCGCTGGAGCGAGCCCCGGATGGCGGCCAGCGCGGACGGCCGGCACGTGCTGGTGTTCGCGCAGCCGCGCGAGGGCGAGGCCGGGAAGGCCGAGCTCGTCCACCTGGACCGGGCCACCGGTGCCGTGCAGCCGCTCCCCGCGTACGGCTCGGACGTGCTCGCGGTCGCGGTGGACGCGGCCGGTGAGGTCGTCGCCGCGGGAGGACGCGACGGCGTCGTCCGGGTCGGACTCGTTCGCGGCGGGGAGCCTCACCTCCTCTACGCCGAAGGTGGGGTGATTCGCGCGGTGGCGATGTCGCCGGACGGCCGAAGGATCGCCGCCGGGAGCACGGACGGGAGCATCCACGTCTGGTCCACGCCCGACCTGTCGCGGACTCCGTTCCAGGCGCTACCGCGCGAGGAGCTCCGGCGGGCGCTCCACTCGCTCACCAACCTGCGGACGGTCGAAGACGCCACGGCCGAGAACGGCTATCGGCTCCAGCCGGCGGCCTTCCCGGGCTGGGAGACCGTTCCCGACTGGTAGAGTTCCGGTGGAGGGAAGCGTGGATCAGGCGCTCTCAGCGGCCGCAGCGCTCGAAGACCCGTCGGTTGATCTCGAGGCTCGTCGGCGGGTTCTCGGCGAGGCCGAGCGTGTGCAGCAGCTCGTGGATCACCAGGGCCTCGGCGAGCCCCGGGTCGCGGCGCTGCTCGAAGGTGAAGGCCGGGCACAGGAAGACGACCCGGCTGCCGGCGCTGGTCACGGCCATCACGCCGCGCTTGTGACAGGAGCCGCGCCCGTTCCCGTCGTAGAAGTACACGCCGCGGACCCACTCCTCCATCGAGGTGCCGGCCGCGGCGAGCCGCGCGGCGAGGCGCAC
Source organism: uncultured Acidobacteriota bacterium (assembly GCA_964568755.1). Taxonomy (GTDB): domain Bacteria; phylum Acidobacteriota; class Vicinamibacteria; order Fen-336; family Fen-336; genus DATBSL01. Next base: position 18,837 of record CAZMRX010000053.1, read on the forward strand.
GCCGGACGCGTCCCGAAAGTCCGTGAGCACCGCCCGGCACTCGTCGGAGGCGAGGCGGCGCACCGCCCCGGCCACGGCTTGCCGTGCCACCTCGGCGCGAGCCGGGCTGCGGAAGCGCACATGGACCACGGCGGCGCTCGCCCGTGCTTCGCCCGTCGACGAAGCCTGGGTGGACTCGGCCCCCGGGGTGGCAGCCGCCGCGCCGAGGATGACCAAGACGGCGACGCTGCGGCGCGGACCCGGCTGTCGCATGGCGAGCCTCCCCGCCGCTCGCCCCGCCTGGGGGGCCGCGGCGTGTCACTCGAGAAGCTCGATCGGGCGTCTTCGGGATGGCTGGCTGGAACCTTGGCGCGGGCTTGGTCTTGCGGGACGCGGCCGTGAAGCTGCGCTTCGCAGGGTTCGATTTCGACGACGAGGCGCGGCTGCTCACTCGCGGCAACGAGCAGCTCAGGCTCACGCCGAAGGCCTTCGAGCTGCTCGCCTACCTGGTGGAGCGGCGTCCGCGGGCCGTGAGCAAGCCGCAGATCCACGACCGCATCTGGCCGAGCACCTTCGTCGCGGAGGTGAACCTCCACGCCCTCGTCAACGAGCTGCGGCGCGCGCTCGGGGACGACGCGCGCCGGGCGCGCTTCATCCGCACCGTGCGCGGCTTCGGCTACGCCTTCTGCGCCGAGGCAGCGTTGGTAACCGCGGCCGGCGGACCTGCGCCGGGGGAGCCGGGCGCGCCCCACGTGCGGCTCATCTGGCGGAAGCGGGAGCTGGTGCTGGAGCCGGGCGACCACGTGCTCGGCCGGACTCGAGACGCCTCGCTCTGGGTCGACCACAAGAGCGTCTCGCGCCGGCACGCGATCGTCCGCGTTGCCGCCGCCGACGTCCGCATCGAGGACTGCGCCAGCAAGAACGGGACCTTCGTGAACGGGGTTCGCGTCGCGAGCCCGACCCTGCTTCGGGACGGCGACGCGATCCGGCTGGGCCGCGCGGAGCTCAGCCTGAGGGTATTCACGGACGGGGAAGGGACGGAGACCGCTCGCCAGCCGTGAGCGGCCGGGAGCTGCGCGTCATGTCGTTGCGCCGGGAACGATAGGCGATTCCTTGGCGACCAGCCGCGCCCAGGTGGGTGAGCAACACTTTCGCGGCTCGGGTGCTTGCCCAGCTCGCGCCTCAGATCGTCCGGGTGGGCGGAGCCGCCGGCGCAGTGAGAGCACTCGTCGACACGTCGGCCTGGGTGGACTTCCCGAATCACTTCGACGTGTCGTACGGGTAGATGCGCTTCCAGTCGGTCTTCATGTCCACAACCGTCCAGCCTTTCGCCCGGGCCTCGTCGAGGCCCTGGTCGAGCCGGCCGCCGTGCGACGCGCGGTCGTAGGCCCACTCGCGCTCGGCGTCTAGGTGCGACCGATGGCCGAGTAGCCCGAGAGCAGCTTCTGCTTGACGTCCGTGGCGCCCGCGGCGGCGGCGAAGGTCGGCAGCCCGCCGTTCCGCCCGCGAGCGGCCGCAGCAAGCCCTGCAGTAGACTGCCGCAACGTGACACTCGCCTCGGGCGCCACCCTCGCCCAGTACCGCATCACCGCCGCGATCGGCGCGGGCGGCATGGGCGAGGTGTACCGAGCGACCGACACCAAGCTCGGGCGCGAGGTGGCGCTGAAGCTGCTGCCCGAGGCCTTCGCCGCGGACCCCGATCGGCTGGCGCGCTTCGAGCGCGAGGCGAAGCTCCTCGCCTCGCTCAACCACCCCGGCATCGCCCACCTCTACGGGTTCGAGCGCGCGACCCTCGAGGACGCCTCGGCCGTCCACGTCCTGGCGATGGAGCTCGTGGAGGGTGAAGACCTCGCGGAGCGGCTCAGGCGCGGAGCGATTCCGATCGAGGAGGCCGTCGCGATCGCTCGCCAGGTCGCCGAGGCGCTCGAGGAGGCGCAC
>CAZMRX010000054.1:0-19891 GCA_964568755.1 uncultured Acidobacteriota bacterium
GTTGCGGGCGATCGGCCGCCGGCGCTACAGTCCGAGGCGCCATGAGCCAACCCGCTACGATCGATTTCGCCGGCCTCGGCCTGCAGGACGCGCTCGACCTCGCGATCCTGGTCGAGGAGGAAGCCCAGGAGCGCTACCTGGAGTTCGTCGACCAGATGCAGCAGCACCACACCCCGGAGGCAGCCTCGTTCTTCTCGACGATGGCTCAGAACGAGGAGAAGCACGGGAAGGAGCTGCGCGCGCGGCGCCGCGCGCTGTTCGGCGACGCGCCCAGCCGCATCAAGCGCTCGATGCTGTGGGACGTCGAGGCGCCCGACTACGACCAGCCGCGCGCCTTCATGTCGGCCCGCCAGGCGATGCAGGTGGCGCTCGTGTCGGAGACGAAGGCCTACGAGTTCTTCGTCCAGGCGCTGCCCCACATCGCCGACGGCGAGGTGAAGCGGCTCTTCGGGGAGCTGCGCGACGAGGAGCTGCTGCACCAGTCCCTCGTCCGCGAGGCGATGCGGAACCTGCCCGAGTCGGCGGAGCCCGACGCCTCCGACTACGAAGACGAGCCGGTCGCTCACTGACGCCCCGGGGGGCGCGGGGGGGCGGGATGCCCCCCCGTCAAGCCGGTCTGGCGATGTTCCGCCCGACTGTTCCGTCCCGTTGTTCCGTCCCGCTATTCGTCCCGCCTGCCCCCGGTCCGTTGTTCCTGTCTCGCGGTTCCCTTCTCTAGAAAGAAAGCCGGGCTCCCAGCTGGATCTGCCGCATGTCGCCCGCGGTGCGGATCTTGGCGAAGGTCGCGGGCGCGTTGAGCGCCGTCCCCGGGTTCGAGTAGTTCACGGTGTTGAAGAGATTCGTGACCTCGGCGCGGAGCTGGAGCATCAGGCTTCCACCGAAGCGGATGTCCTTGAACAGCCCCAGGTCGAAGCTGGTGCGGCCGGGGCCGTCGAGGATGTTCCGGCTGGCGGTGCCGTCGGCGCCGGCGGCCGGCAGCGCGAACGCCGCCGTGTTGAACCAACCCTCGATCAGCTCCGCCTCGGGCCGTCCGTGGTCGAGCTCCGGGTCGCCGACGATGTCGGCGCGATCGCCGCCGATGCCGTCGAAGTTGCGGTCGACCCCGGACGTGATCGTGAGCGGCTGGCCGCTCTGCTTCCGCAGGATGCCCGAGAGCGTCCAGTCGTTGAGCAGGGCCTTCGCGAACGAGTTGTCTCCTCGGATGTAGTCGATGCGCCAGACGCCGGAGATCACGAAGACGTGGGTGCGGTCGTTCGAGGTGCGCGCGCGCTCGAGCTCGGGCCGGTTCGAGTTCTGGACGGCCGGCAGACCGCCGCCCTGGTAGTCCACGTCCTCGAGCGCCTTGCTGAAGGTGTAGTAGGCCTTGGCCGAGAAGTGAGCCCCGCGCTTCTCGGCGGCCAACTGCAGGCCGTGGTAGTCGCTGCTGAAGATCGACTCGAGCACGCGCGCCTGGCCGATCACGCCGGGCTGGTACGGGCGCCGGGCGTTCACGTTCGCCGTCGTCGCTCCCGGCCCGTAGACGGGGTAGTTCTCGTCGAGGCTCGCCGGCAGCTTGCGGCCGAGCGCGCCCACGTAGGACGCGCTCAGGCTGTAGTCGCGGAAGAACTCGCGCTGGAGCGTGAGGTTCATCTGGTAGGTGTAGGGCCAGACGAAGTCGAGCGCCGGGCCGAACACCTGCGCCGGCAGCGCGTACTTGGGGCTCTCCGGCGAGTACGAGAACGGGAACGGGTTGCCGCCGGGCGTGTTGCGGTAGGGATCCGAGAGCGTGTAGACCTGCGGGAACGGCTGGCGCAGCGTGAAGGGCTGGTTGTCCGCGGTGGTGTTCCACTCGTTTCCGGTCGTGCTGCCGTAGAACATCCCGAAGGCGGCGCGGACGGAGGTCTTGCCGTCGCCCCAGGGGTCCCACGCGACGCCGATGCGGGGCGCGATGTTGTTCCAGTCGGTGGACGCGATCCCGCGCGGTATGCCGGGGTCTCCCGGGAACAGCAGTCCCTCGGGCGAGGTCGGCGACACCTGCGACCTCTCGCCCGGGACGTAGGCGAGCTTGCGGTCCTGCGGGTCCGTGAACGGGAACTGCAGGTCGTAGCGCAGGCCCAGGTTCAAGGTCACGTTCTTGTGGATGCGCCAGTCGTCCTGCGCGAACAGGCTGAGGTACCAGCCGTTGTCGGTCTTGCGAATCGGCGCGTCCTGCGACATCGAGCTCGGCAGGCCCAGCAGGAAGTCGGCGTACGCGTTGCCGGTCTTGGTGCCGTTGAAGGCGAAGACGCCGTAGTTGTCGAGCAGCGTGTCGTGGACGATCTTCTCGTACGACACCTCGCCTCCGAACTTGAACGAGTGGTTGCCGTTCACGATGCTGAGGGTGTCCTTGACGCCCCAGTAGTCGCTCCCCGCGTCGGGGCCGGCGATCGAGACCTGGCCCGTGAAGTAGCCCGAGACGGTGAGCCGCGGCAGCGTCGGGTCGCCCTGGATCGTGAAGTTCGAGTTCAGGTCGCCGAGCGAGGTGGTCGGGCTGTTGATGCGGCCGCCGAACTGGCGCATGTACGTCGCGCGGAACTGGTTGATCGTCGTGGGGCTCAGCGTCCAGGTGCTGGAGAGATTCAGGTTGTGCTGGGTCCAGGCGAAGTCGCGGTCCACCCACGGGATGTTGCCGCCCGAGCCGAGCGGCTGCATGTCGCTGCCCTTCTGGTAGAAGTAGCTGAGCGCGAGGATGTGGGACGGCGTGAGGTGATGATCCAGCTTCGCCGTCACCTCGTCCGTCTTGTAGGGGTCGGGCACCCTGACCTCGTAGAAGTTGTTGGGCAGGTTCGAGGCCGGCACGTAGCGCTCCTGGATCGTGAGCGCCGCCGGGTCGAAGCGCGCGGACGGGATGATGCCGCCCGGGAACGCCTGCCCGGTCGCCGGGTCCCGGGGCTTGATGGCCGACTGTGAGAAATCGCCCGCGCGCTCGAGCGCGGTCGGGACCACGGCCGAGTTCCGGTAGTAGGTCCCCTCCTGGCGCAGCCCGGAGTAGCTGACGAAGAAGAACGTCTTGTCCTTCTGGATCGGCCCGCCGAAGGCGGCCCCGAACTGGTCGCGGTCGAGCGGGTCCTTGCTGGGCGCGACGCCGGGCGGCGTCCAGCGCTCCGCGTTCAGGCTCTCGTCGCGGTAGTACTCGTAGACGGCGCCGTGGAACTGGTTGGTTCCGGACTTGGTGACCATGTCCACGATCCCGGCCTGGTAGCGTCCGTACTCCGCCGCGTAGCTGTTGGTGATGACGCGGAACTCCTGGATCGCCTCCGGGTTCGGCGCGGAGTTCCCCGTGCCGCGCAGGCCCGCCGTGTTGTTTCCGCCGTCGAGCTGGAAGTTGACGCTGCCGATCTGGGCGCGGCTCGAGCCGTTGATGGTGGTGAGCTGCTCCGGGGCGCCCAGGGAGTTCGACGAGTCGTTGCTGCTCACGCCGCCGGTGATGGTGAGCAACGAGTAGACGTCGCGATTGACGAGCGGCAGGTTCAGGACCTCGTTCTGGCCGACGGTCCGGGACAGCGCGGAGGAGCTCGTCTCGACGAGTGAAGCGTCGGCGATGACCGAGACGGTCTCCTCGACGCCGCCCGGCTCGATGGTGGCGTCGATGCGGGCGTTGCGGCCCACCTCGATCCGGATGCCCGTCTGCGAGAAGCCCTTGAACCCCGGCAGCGTGATCTCGAGCTTGTAGTCGCCCACCGGCAGCAGGCGCAGCGCGTACTGCCCGCCCGGGTCGGTGGTCGTGGAGCGGGAAAACTGGGTGCCCAGGTTCGTGGCGGTGACCTGCGCGCCCGGCACCATCGCGCCCGTGCCGTCCTTGACCTGTCCCAGGATCGTTCCGGTCGGGGCTTGAGCCTGCGCGGGCATCGCGATCAGCCACACGCCGGCGAGCGCCGCGGCAGCCGCCCGGACCATCGAGTGGCGACTGGGCCTGGCTGTTCTCGTCGGATTCATCGGTCTTCCTCCTGGCACTGTCGCCGACGAAGCCCGGGCCTCGGGGCGAACCTCAACGTGTCGGACTCTTTTGTCCGTTAGCAGAGCAATATAGTCGTCCAGAAGTAGTTGTCAAGGGATGTATGAGCTGAAATGGTGGACTTGGCGCATAATCCACGTTGACACGACGGGGGTGCGTGCCTACATTAGTTCCGATAAAGGACAAATGGCCCCTAGACTGCACATCTCGGCCCTCCGGGGCGAGCGATGAGGAATCCAGCCAGCCTCCGCGTCGCAAGGCGCGGCACCTCGCGCGAGATCAACCGCCAGATCGCGCTCAACCTGATAAGGACGCGGCAGCCGATCTCGAGAGCGGACCTGGCGCGCCTCATGGCCACCGGCCGCGGCGCGGTCACGGTGCTGGTGAACGACCTGATCGCGGAAGGCCGCGTGTTCGAGGGCGCCACCGGCGAGGCGCCGCGGGGCCGAAAGCCCAAGTTCCTCTACCTGGACTCGCGTCGGCGCTGCGTGGTGGCGATCGACCTGCGGCCGACGCGCTCGTTCCTCATGGTCACCGACATCGTGGGCGAGCCGCTCGTGGGGATGACCAGCTTCCCCACGGAGCGCGACCCGGAACGCCTCGTCGTTCAGCTGGCGGGACGGGTCCGCGACACGCTGGAGCGCCACCCGGAGCTCGGGCGATGCGAGGGCGTGGGCGTCGTGGTGCCCGGGATGGTGGACCGGACCGGCAGCCGCGTGCTCTTCGCCCCGCGCCTCGGCTGGCAGGACGTCGCCTTTCAGGAGCCGCTCGCGGCGCGGACCGGCCTCTCCGTGGTGATCGAGAACGCCGGCAAGGCGTGCGCGCTGGCGCAGGCCTGGGGCGTGCGCGGCGAGGCCACGGCGCCCACCGACTTCGTGTTCCTGAGCGTTTCCGACGGCCTCGGCGTCGGCATCGTCACGAACGGCCAGCTCCTGCGCGGGAAGCACAATGCCGGCGGCGAGTTCGGGCACATCCCGCTGGCGCTCGAGGGCCCGCGCTGCGCCTGCGGCACGCTCGGATGCTGGGAGGCGCACGTCTCGAACCTCGCGACCGTCTCGCGCTACCTGGGCCGTGAGCTCGACTCGGGCAAGCCGATCCCAGCCGAGGTGGCGGCACTCACCGTCGAGGACGTGATCTCGCGCTCGCGCCAGGGGGACGCGCTCGCCGTGGCGGCGCTGCGGGCCACCGCGAAGTATCTCGGCACAGGCCTCGCCGCGGTCGTCAACGCCGTGGATCCCGCCCGCATCTACGTGAGCGGCGAGATCACGACCGCCTGGGACAGCCTCGGGCCGATCGTGCGCCAGGCCCTCGACGAGCGCACGCTCGCCCCGAGCCGCGGCCACGCCGACATCGTGGTCGTGCCCGCGCAGGCGCTCCCCCGCCTGCGCGGCGCGGCGGCGCTCGTGACGACGCCCGCATTTGCGGCCCCGGTGGTCGCCTGACACGTCCATCAACGAAGGAGATCTGAGCCATGCACGCGGAGCTTTCGGACACGGTGGCGCTGGTGACGGGAGCGAGCGGCGGGATCGGACGGGCCGCAGCGCTGGAGCTGGCGGCACGCGGCGCCGACGTCGCCGTCCACTACCACCGCAACGAGAAGGGCGCGTCCGAGACCGCCCGGCAGGTCGAGGCGCTCGGGCGCAAGGCCGCGACCTTCACCGGCGACCTGTCGCAGCGCGCCGCGGCCACGGCCCTGGTCGCCTCCGTGGTCGCCCGCTTCGGGCGCATCGACCTGCTCGTCAACAACGCGGGCGACCTCGTCGAGCGCAAGCCGCTCACGGAGATGCCCGAGGCGCTCTGGCGCCAGGTGATCGACCTCAACCTGTCGAGCGTCTTCTTCGTGTCGCAGGCCGCGGCGCCCGGGATGGTCGAGCGCAAGCGCGGGACGATCGTCAACGTCTCCTCCGTCGCCGCGCACAACGGCGGCGGCCCCGGCGCCCTCGCCTACGCCGCGTCGAAGGGCGGCCTGATGTCGCTGACGAAGGCGATGGCGAAGGAGCTGGCGCCCAAGGGCATCCGCGTGAACTGCGTCTCGCCGGGCTTGATCGGCCAGACGGCGTTCCACGCCAGGTTCACGGCACCCGAGGCCTTCGCGGCCGTCGAGAAGACGATCCCGATCGGCCGCGCCGGCACCCCCGAGGAGGTCGGGCGGGTGATCGCCTTCCTGGCGGGGCCCGACGCGGCCTACCTGATCGGCGAGACGGTCGAGGTCAACGGCGGGATGCTGATGCGATGACGCCCGGCCGCGAGCGTTGCGCGAGGCCGCTCGGATGAAGATCCCGCACCTGCGCTGGTGGATGATCGGCCTCATCTTCCTGGCGACGCTCATCAACTACGTCGACCGACAGACGGTCTCGGTGCTCAAGAAGTCGATCACCGACGACCTCGGGCTCTCGAACCCCGACTACGCGGCGATCCAGAACGCCTTCCTGGTCGCCTACGCGCTCAGCCAGATGCTCTCGGGCCGGCTGTACGACGCCGTCGGCACGCGGGTCGGCTTCACGATCTCGATCGTGGTCTGGTCGGTCGCCGCCGCGGCGCACGCCGCCGCGAGCAGCGCCGCGAGCTTCGCCTTCTGGCGCTTCGTGCTCGGGTTCGGAGAGGCCGGGAACTGGCCCGGCGCCGCGAAGGCGATCGCCGAGTGGTTCCCCGCACGCGAGCGCGCGCTCGGTATGGGCATCTTCAACACCGGCGCCGCGGTCGGAGGTGCTTTGTCGCCGCCGCTGATCGCCTGGCTCGCGACGGTGTGGGGCTGGCGGCCGACCTTCCTGATCACCGGCGCCCTGGGCTTCGGCTGGCTCGCGCTCTGGCTCCTGCTCTACCGCCGCCCGCAGGAGCACCCGTGGCTCGAGGAGAAGGAGCGGGCCTACGTCCTCGAGGGGCGCGAGACAGTGGCGTCGCCCGGAGCAGCCGGCGAGAGCTGGCGGCCCGGCTGGCTCGAGCTGCTCCGCTACCGCCAGGTGTGGGCGATCCTCGTCGCGCGCTTCCTCACCGACCCGATCTGGTGGCTCTACGTGTTCTGGCTGCCGAGCTACTTCCAGGAAGCGCGCGGCTTCAGCCTGCAGCAGATCGGCTGGTCGGCCTGGTTCCCGTTCCTGGCCGGGGGCTTGGGAGCGCTCAGCGGAGGCTGGGCGTCCGGCTACCTGATGAAGCGGGGCTGGAGTCTCGACCGAGCCCGCAAGACCGTGATGGCGGCCGGGGCGCTGCTCATCCCCGCGGGCATCCTCGCGATGCGGGCCGAGAGCCCCTACGCGGCGCTCGCCTGGATGGGCGTCGTGCTGTTCGGCTTCCAGGTCTGGATCGGCAACGTGCTGACCCTGCCGAGCGACTTCTTCCCCGGGACGGCGGTCGCGTCGGTGGCCGGCCTCGGCGGCACTGCCGCCGCGATCGCGAGCGTGCTCTACAACTGGTACACGGGCAGCGTCGTGGACCTGCTCGGCTACACGCCGGTCTTCGTCGCGGCCGGTGTGCTCGGGCCGCTGGGACTCCTGGCGCTGTTCCTGCTCGCGGGCCGGATCGAGAGAGTGCGGGTCGGCGCCTGAGGCGCCCCGCGGAAAGGACACGCTTGAGGATCCTGCATCGCCTTGTGCTCGGGCTCGCTCTGCACGCCGCCATTGGCCACGCTCCGGCGCTCGCATCCCAGGCCGCGCCGCCGACGGACGCGATCCCCGCGTTCCAGAGCCTGCTGTCCCGGACGGTGCGGCTCCGGCCGGAGCTCGTCGGCGTCCACCCGCGCGTCTTCGTGACCGCCAAAGGCCTCGAGCCGCTCCGTGAGCGGGCGCGCACCACGCACCGCGACGACTGGCAGAAGGTGCTGGCCACGCTCCCGGCCCTCGCGGGCGATCCCCCGCCGCCGCCGGGACCGCAGGCGCGGAGATCCCAGAACAACGTCGCGCACGCCATCACCGGCGTGAGCCTGGCCTGGGCGGTCGAGCGGCGCGCGGACCTGCTGGCCGCGGCGAAGAAGTGGACGCTCGCCGCCATCGACTACGAGCCCTGGGGCTATACCTACAGCAAGCCCAACATCGACCTGGCCGCCGGGCACCTGTTGTACGCGATCGGCTGGGCCTACGATCTGCTGTACCACGAGTGGACGCCCGAGGAGCGGGCCCGCATCCGCGTCTCGCTCGAGCGCCACGCCGCGCTCGTCTACGCGCACTTCACGCCGAGCGAGAAGCGGAAGCGCTTCGAGTTCACGCAGAACCACAACTTCATCCCGACCGCGGGGCTCGCGGTCGCGGCGCTCGCGCTCATGGGCGAGTCGCCCGAGGCGGAAGCGTGGGCGGCCGCTGCGTACGCGCACCACCACCGCGCCAACCAGCTGCTGTCGCCCGACGGCTACTACTACGAGGGCATCGAGTACTGGATCTTCTCGACGCCGTGGCTCGTGCACTTCGCCGACGCCTGGGAGCACGCGACCGGCGAGAGCGTCTGGGAGCTCGGCCCCTACCGCCACTGGAAGCACTACGTCGCGCACGTGCTGCTGCCAAACGGTCAGGACGCCTTCGACTTCGGCGACGCCTGGGAGGGCCCGCTCACGCGCGAGCGGCGCGGCGAAGAAATCGACCGCCTCTACCCCGGCGGCACGCTGCAGAGCAACGCGAACCTGCTCTACCGCGTCGCCGCCCGGCTGCGCGACCCCGAGACCCAGGCCGTGGCCGAGCGCTGCCGCACCTTCGGCCACACGAGCCTCGAGGAGCACTGGACGCTGCTGTGGCGCGACGCGTCTCTCGAGGCCGCGCCGATGGCGGCGTTGCCGCTGCGGCACCGCTTCGAGGACTCGGGCGTCGTCTTCTTCCGCACGTCGTGGGATGCCGACGCGCTCGCGTTCGCCTTCAAGGCCGGTCCGCCCGAGGGCCACCGCGCCGCGCGGCTCCTCGCGGGCGTCCCCGAGTGGCGCCAGAGCACGGGCCACGCGCACCCCGACGCGGGCAGCTTCATCGTGTGGGCGGGCGGCACCACGCTGGTGAGCGACACGGGCTACGCCGGCCGGCCTCAGGCCCGCCACCACAACACCGTCGTGGTCGGGGCTTTCGGCCAGGGGCTGGAGCAGGAGCACGACGCCTGGGAGGGCATGGACCGCACCGCGCTCGGCGGCATCCGCATCGAGAGCGCCGAGCTCAGGGCCGCGTCCGCGACGATCGTCGCCGAGATCGCGGCCGCCTACGCTCCCGCTGCCGGCCTCCGGAGCTTCCGCCGCGCGTTCTCCTTCGAGGCGCCGGGTCGCTTCCGGGTGCGCGACCGGCTCGAGACCGGCGAGGACCGCGCGCTCGAGTGGTTCCTGCACGCGGACCGCCCGTTCAGCATCGACGGAGCGAGCTTCCGCAGCGACGCGGCCGGCGTCTCGCTCCACGGCCGTGTCACGCTTCCCGCCGGCGCGCGCCTGCGCACGGGGCCGACGATCCTGACCGCGCCCGGCCAGCCCGGCTCGATCGAGCAGGGCCGCAAGGACCAGCGCGGCTTCGAGCTGGTGCTCGAGCCCAAGGCGCCGGGACGCGCGGCCGACTTCGACGTCTCGTTCGAGGTGAGCAAGCGCTGACTCGCGCCCGGAAAGGCGGCTGGCGAGACGATTCCCTCGAGAATCGAGCAGTAGCCGCTCAGCTCTCCAGGCGGACTTGGGGCTACGGCTGGCGCACCAGGATCGCGCGCGTGTAGAGCAGCTCGAAGCCCTGCTTCTGGACGTTCTCCTGCGACTTCGAGCCGGGCTGCGTCGTGACGACGGCGACGTCGCAGCCCGCGCGGCTCGCGATCTCGAGGCGGGCCGCGAGCATGGCGCTCTGGACGCCACGGCGGCGATGCTCCGGCAGCGTGCCGGCGCCGCACAGCTGCGCCACGCCCTCGAAGAGTCGCATGCTGGCGCCGCCCGCCGGTGCGCCGTTGCGCCGCGCCAGGTAGCGCACGAAGCCCTCGGCTTCGGCCATGTCCCCGATCACGCGCTCCAGCTCGTCACGCGGGAAGGACTCGTGGGACGGCACCCCCTGCGCGTCCGGGCTCGCGAAGGCGGTGATCACCAGCTCGAGCCAGGCGGTCGCATCGGTGGCGGCGCTCTCCTCGACCTCGATTTCCGGAGGCGGGCTGCGGGGCTCGACGGGCAGCGGCCGACCGAGCACGTTCTCGAAGCTCACGAGCACGTACCCGCGGCGGGTGAGCAGCTCCCCGATCCCCGGCTCCGCGAGGCACGACAGCTCGACCTGCACCGCGGAGCCGCGTTCGGCGAACGCGCGCTCGACGGCGTCGAACTCCCGCGGGTCGAGCGGGCCGGCGAAGCCGAGTCCCGCCACCTTGTTGAGCGGCGAGCCCGGGGCCGCGTAGGTCGCGGCGCCGCCCGCGAGCGCGATCGCGAACGCGCGCGTCTGCGGGCGCCTCCGAGCCGCGGCGGCGGCGCTCTCGCTCATCAGGCGCGCGTCGGCGCGCTCGATCCGGGCGGCGAGCGTGGTGCTGGCGAAGAGCATGCGGCCACGGATCTTAGTCGATGCCGGACGCCGCGGCGGCGCTCGTGGTATAAGAACGCCCTTTTGGCACGCGCTTCCTCTTCTTCCCTGGCGACCCGCGGCCGCACCGCCGGCGCACCCAGCCCCCTGCTCCAGGGTCTCAACCCCGAGCAGCGCGAAGCCGTGCTCGCGACCGAGGGGCCGCTGCTCGTGCTGGCCGGGGCCGGATCCGGCAAGACGCGCGTGATCACGACGCGGATCGCGCATCTGTTGTCGCTCGGGGTGGACCCGGCCAGCATCCTCGCGGTCACCTTCACCAACAAGGCCGCGGGCGAGATGCGCGAGCGCGTCGCAGCCGTCGCCGGCGAGCGGGCGCGTGAGATCACCGTCGGCACGTTCCACGCGTTCTGCGCCAGACTGCTGCGCGAGCGCGGCGAGGCGATCGGGCTCGACCGCCGCTTCACGATCTGCGACGCCTCCGACCAGCTCAGCACTATCAAGCAGGCGATGCGCGAGCTGCGCGTCCACGAGACCGCGATGCAGCCCTCCGCCGTGCTCGCACGCATCTCGCTCGCCAAGAACCGCATGCAGACGCCCGAGACGATCCTGGCCGAGGGCGAGGGCGGGAAGGACCAGCTCGTTGGCTCTGTGTTCCAGCGCTACCGCGAGGCGCTCGGCCGCACGCGAGCGCTCGACTTCGACGACCTGCTGCTCGAAACGGTGCGCCTGCTGCGCGAGCACGCCAAGGTGCGGCAGCACTACCGCGAGCGCTACCGCTACGTGATGGTGGACGAGTACCAGGACACGAACCTCCCCCAGTACGAGATCGTGCGCGAGATCGCGGGCGGGCACCGGAACATCTGCGTGGTGGGCGACGACGACCAGTCGATCTACGGCTGGCGCGGCGCCGACGTCTCGAAGATCCTCGGCTTCGCGCGCGACTTCGAGGGCGCCAGCGTGGTGCGGCTCGAGACCAACTACCGCTCGACGCGGCAGATCCTCGAGACCGCCAACCGCGTGATCGGCCACAACGCCTCGCGCCACGCCAAGGAGCTGCGCTCGGCGCGCGGCGAAGGCGAGCCGGTGCGCTTCATGCGTCTGAAGGACGAGATGGCGGAGGCGGCGTTCGCGGTACAGGAGATGCGCAAGCTCCTGCGCCTCGACGAGGCACGGCCGCGGGACTTCGCCGTGCTCTGCCGCACCCAGGTGCAGTTCCGGCCGTTCGAGGCGGAGCTGCGCGCGAACAACCTGCCCTACGTCGTGTCGGGCGGCATGTCGTTCTTCGACCGCAAGGAGGTGCGCGACGTGGTGGCGTTCCTCAAGCTCGCCGTCAACCCACGCGACGAGACGGCGCTGCTGCGTGTGATCAACACCCCCGCGCGCGGCGTGGGCAAGACCAGCCTCGATCGGGTGCTGGCTTTCGCCACCGACCACGGCATTCCGGCGAGCGAGGCCTTCGAGCGCGCCGCCGAGATCGAGGGCGTGCAGCCGCAGGCCGTGGAGGGCTACAAGGCGCTGCGACAGGTGCTCGACGAATCCGGCCTCGAAGGCGCCGGGCAGGACCTGGTCTCCGTGCTGGGTCGCTTCCTCGATCGCGTCGGCTACCGCGAGGAGGTGAATCGCCTCTACCCCGACCCGATGGCGCGCGAGGCGCGCTGGGCGGGCGTCGTCGAGATCCTGAACTTCGCCGAGAACCACGTGCGGCGCGAGGCCGAGCCGTCGCTCCACGGCTTTCTCGAGGAGCTGGCGCTCACGAGCGGCGACGAGCCCGGTGAGAAGCCCGACACCCGCGGCGACGCGGTCGCGCTGATGACACTGCACGCGGCCAAGGGCCTCGAGTTCAAGCACGTGTTCCTGGTCGGCATGGAAGAGGGCATCCTCCCGCACGCGCGCGCGGTCGCAGAGGGGGGAATCGAGGAGGAGCGGCGGCTCGCCTACGTCGGCATCACGCGCGCGATGGCGACGCTCACGCTCAGCTTCGCCCACGAGCGGGCGAAGTACGGCAAGCGCGCGACGTCGGTGCCGTCGCGCTTCCTGTTCGAAGCGCAAGGCGCCGAGATCCCCGCCGGCTGGGTGGGTGTCGAAGCCGAGACCGAGACGCGGGACGGGGAGGCGGGAGGACGCCGCGGCAAGAAGAAGAAGACGGCGGGAGGTCGCGCGAGCGCGGCCCGGGGCAAGCCGCGAACCCGCAGGCGGTGAAGCCCGGCGCAGGCCGCGGCAGCCGTCGGAGGGCGCCCGGGTCGCGTGCTAGCATGCGCCGGATCGTGCGCGAGCAAAGAAGAAGATGACCGCGGCGGCTCCTCGCTTCCTGCTCGCCGTCGAGGGCGGCGGCTCGAAGACCACGGCCCTGCTGACCGACCTCGACGGCAAGAACGTCGGCCGCGGCTTCGGGCCCGGCAGCAATCCCCACAGCGTGGGCCTCGAAACCGCGGGCAAGGCCGTCGCCATGGCCGTCGACGGCGCGCTGATCAACGCGACCGGCCGCCTCCCCGCGGGCAGCACCTGGCGCGAGACCGGAGTCGCCGCGGCCTGCTTCGGCCTCGCCGGGATCGACGGGCCCGAGGACGAGGCCCAGCTCAACGGGTGGGTCCGCAGCCAGGGCATCGCGGAGCGCTTCGTGGTGGTGAACGACTCCGAGCTGGTCGTGGCCGCGGGAACGCCCGACGGCTGGGGCGTGGCGCTGATCAGCGGCGCGGGGTCGGTGTGCCTGGGCCGCTCGCCGCAGGGCCGCACGGTGCGGGTCGGGGGCTGGGGCCACCTGCTGGGCGACGAGGGCAGCGGCTACCGCCTGGCGCTCGAGGCCCTGCGGCTCGCGACGCAGACGGTGGACGGGCGCGCCGACGCCGAGGCGCTGGTGCGCGCGATCCTGCGCCACTGGTCGCTCTCCGACGCGGGCGCGCTGATCCGCCACGTCCACGCCCCCGGGATGACGCCGGCCGACATCGCGGGTCTTGCGCCCGTGATCGGATCGCTGGCTGCGAGCGGCGACCCGACCGCCCGGGCGCTCGTGGAGCAGAGCGTGAAGGACCTCGCCCGCCAGGTCGACACCGCGATCCGCAAGCTGGCGCTCACCAACCCGCCGCTCGCGCTCGCCGGCAGCCAGCTCCGCAGCGACATGCGCCGCGCGCTCGTGGCCGCGATCACGAGCCCGATCGGGGAGGTCGGCTACGTGGAGGATCCTTGCCGCGGCGCGGTCACGCTGGCCAAGCGCCTGCTCAAGAAGGCATGAGCTCAGGGATCCTCGCCGCGGGGACGCGGCTCGGGCCGTACGAGATCCTGGGGCCGCTGGGCGCGGGCGGCATGGGCGAGGTCTACCGCGCGCGCGACACGCGGCTCGGGCGCGAGGTCGCGCTCAAGCGGCTGCGGCCCGAGCTCGCCGGAAACGAAGACCGGCGCAAGCGCTTCGAGCGTGAGGCCCGAGCGGCCTCGGCGCTCAACCACCCGCACATCGTGTCGGTGTTCGACATCGGCGACGAAGCCGGCGCGCTCTACATCGCGATGGAGCTCGTCGAGGGCCGCACGCTGCGCGACGTGCTCGCGGAGGAGGCGCTGCCGCTGCGCAAGCTGCTCGAGATCGCGGCGCAGGCGGCCAGCGCCCTCGCCCGCGCGCACGCCGACGGCATCGTGCACCGCGACCTGAAGCCCGAGAACCTGATGCTCTCGCGCGACGGCTACCTCAAGATCCTGGACGTCGGCCTCGCCAAGCTGGTCGAGAGCGAGCGCTCCGGCAGCGCGTCCGACATCGTGACCGCGGTCTCCGGCACGCAGACCGGAGCCGTGCTCGGGACCGTGGGCTACATGTCGCCCGAGCAGGCCGCGGGACGCGCCGTGGACTTCCGCTCGGACCAGTTCTCGCTCGGCACCATCCTCTACGAGCTCTTCGCGGGGCGGCGCCCCTTCGCGCGCGACACGAGCGCGGAGACGCTGACCGCGATCATCCGGGAGGAGCCCGAGCCGCTGCTGCAGGCGGCGCCGCGAATGCCCGCCCCGCTGCGCTGGTTGGTCGAGCGCTGCCTGGCGAAGGACCCGGAGGAGCGCTACGCCTCCACCAAGGACCTGGCGCGCGAGCTGGAGCTGCTGCGCCGCCGGCTGCCCGAGACGAGCGGCTCGGGTGAGACGCCCGCCGTCGCGAGCGACTCGGGCGGCGACCGCTTCCCGACCTTCCAGCGCCTGACGTTCCGGCGCGGGACCGTGCTCTCCGCCCGCTTCGCCCCCGACGGACAGACCGTGATCTACGGCGCGACCTGGGAGGGCCAGCCATGCCGTCTCTTCTCGACGCGCCCGGAGAGCCCGGAGTCGAGCGCGCTTTCGCTGCCCGACGCCGAGATCCTGGCGATCTCCGGGGCGGGACAGATGGCGCTCTCGCTCGACCGTCACTGGGCCGGGCGCTTCATCTGGAGCGGGACGCTCGCGCAGGTGCCGCTCCTGGGAGGCGCGCCGCGCGAGATCCTCGAGGACGTGCAGTGGGCCGACTGGGGCCCCGACGGCGCGAGCCTCGCCGTGATCCGCCGGGCCGAGGGCAAGTGCCGGATCGAGTACCCGATCGGCAGCGTGCTGTTCGAGACCGCCGGCTGGGCCAGCCACGTGCGCGTGTCACCCGACGGGGCCCGCGTGGCGTTCCTCCACCACCCGGCGCTCGGTGACGACGGCGGCGCCGTCGTCAGCGTGGAGCGCGCGAGCGGGCGAAGCGTCACCCACTCGGAAGGCTGGATCACGCTCTACGGGCTCGCCTGGCGCAGCGCGAGCGAGATCTGGTTCACGGCCACGCGCGTCGGGGTCGCTCGCTCGATCTGGGCCATCCTCGTCTCGGGCGGACGCGAGCGGCTGCTCGCGCGCACGCCGGGCGAGCTGACGATCCAGGACGTCGCACGCGACGGCCGCACGCTGATGACGAGCGACAACGGCATGGTCGGGATCATCGGCGCCCGCTCGGGCGAGGAGGAGGAGCGCGACCTGTCGCTGCTCGACTGGTCGCTGCTGCGCGACATCACGCCGGACGGCAAGCTGATCCTGTTCGACGAGTCGGGCGAGGGCGGCGGTGCCGTCCACGGGGTCTACGTCCGGCGCACCGACGGCTCGCCCGCGGTGCGCCTGGGGGAAGGCGTCGGCGGCAGCTTCTCCCCGGACGGCCGGTGGGCCGTCAGCAGGAGAGCCGGATCCAAGCAGCTGGTCCTGCTCCCCGTGCGCGCCGGAGAAGCGCGGCCGCTCGACATCCACGGCTTGACCTACCACACGGCGCGTTTCGTCCCCGACGGCAAGGGCATCCTGACCGCGGCCAGCGGCGGCGACGACGCCGTCCGGCTCTGCGTCTACCCGCTCGACGGGGGCAAGCCTCACCCCGTCACGGACGCGGGCGTCGAGATCGGTCCCTTCCCCGTGTCCCCGGACGGCCGTCACGCCGTGGTCCAGACCTCCGATTTCGCGTGGCACCTCGTCCCGCTCGTGGGCGGGCCGCCCCAACCCGTGCTGGGGCTCGGGCCCGACGACCGGCCGGTGGCGTTCTCGACGGACGCAAAGGCGCTCTTCGGCTTCCGCCGCGGAGAGCTGCCCGGTCGCCTCTTCCGCCTGGACCTGGCGAGCGGCAGCCGCGAGGTGATGCGCGAGCTGCGCCCTCGCGACCCCTCGGGCGTCGTCGAGATCGTCTCCGTCCTCGCGACCCCCGACGGCACCAGCTACGCCTACTCCCAGCAGCGCATCCTGTCCGACCTGTTCTTGGTCGCGGGATTACGCTAAGCAGGGGGTCTGGGGGGCGGCTTAGGAGCCCCCCAGAGCCCGTTGTCCGTTGTTCGTTGTCCGTGGTCCGTTGTTCGTGGTCCGTTCCCGCCCCGGCTCCTCAAGAAGGATGGAGAGGTGCGTCACGTCACGCCTGCGCTCCTGGTCTAGGGGGTGCGAAGCACCCCCCCAGGACCCCCCGTCGGCTCGTTGCCCGTTGTTGTCGGTCGCTGCTATAAACGCCGCCATGCAACCTCGTCTCCTGATGGCCGTCGCTCTCCTCCTGGCTTGCAGCGCCCCCGCGCACGCCCAGCCCATCCAGTCCCCCTCCGAGTTCCTCGGCATGAGCGTCGGCGCCGACCGCACGGTCGCCGACTACCGGCAGATCCTCGCCTACTTCAAGGCGCTCGACACCGCCTCGCCGCGCGTCGAGCTCGAGATGCTGGGCAAGACCACGCTCGGCGAGGAGCTGTTCCTGGCCGCGATCTCCTCCGAGAAGAACATCGCGAACAAGAGGCGGCTGCAGGAGATCGCCCGCAGGATCGCCGACCCGCGCGGCCTCAGCGAGGCCGACGCCGAGGCGCTCGTGCGCGAGGGCAAGGTGTTCCTGCTGATCACCTGCAACATCCACTCGACCGAGATCGGCGCCTCGCAGATGGCGATGGAGTGGGCGCACGCGCTCGCGACCGCCGAGGACCCCGAGACGAAGCGCCGGCTCGACGAAGTGGTGCTGCTGCTGCTGCCGTCGATCAACCCCGACGGGCAGGTGATGGAGACCGAGTGGTATCGGAAGAACCTCGGAACGCGCTACGAGGGCGGCCGGATGCCGTGGCTCTACCACCACTACGTCGGCCACGACAACAACCGCGACTGGTTCATGCTGACCCAGAAGGAGACGCAGGCCGTCACGCGCGCGGTCTACCACGAGTGGTTCCCGCAAGTCTGGCTCGACGAGCACCAGATGGGCTCGACCGGGCCGCGCATCTTCGTGCCGCCCTACGCCGAGCCGGTCGACCCGGACATCCACCCGCTCGTGTGGCGCGACGTCAACCTGATCGGCGCGAACATGGCGTTCCGGCTCGAGCAGGCGAAGAAGAGCGGCGTCATCTACGGCTACGTGTTCGACGCCTACTGGCCGGGCGGCACCAAGAACACCGCCTGGTGGAAGAACATCTCGGGACTGCTGACCGAGGTCGCCTCGGTGCGCTTCGCGACACCGGTCAGGATCGAGGCCAACGAGCTCTCCGGCGGCGGCAAGGGCCTCGTCGAATACGGAGCCCAGACCAACTTCCCGAACCCGTGGCCGGGCGGCACGTGGCGGCTGCGCGACATCATGGACTACGAGCGGATCGCCTCCGACGCGATCCTCGAGATCTGTGCCGAGCGGCGCGCCGACTTCCTGCGCAACGCGCTCGCGCGGGCGCGGGACGCGATCGCGACGTTCGACGCGAAGGACGCGTTCCGGATTCCCGCAGCCCAGCGCGACGCCGCGGGCGCCGCTCGGCTCGCGGGACTGCTCGCCGAGCACGGGGTCGAGCTGCGCGCGGCGCCGAACGGCGACGCCTACGTCCCGCTCGCCCAGCCCTACGGCCGCTTCGTGCAGGAGCTGCTCACCGCGCAGCGCTATCCTGAGACCAAGCTGGTTCCCGGCAAGGACATCGTGCGGCCGTACGACGTGTCGTCCTGGACGCTGCCGCTGATGATGGGGGTGAGCGTCGAGCGGACGACGCTGCCAGCGGGGCTTCCAGCCTGGAAGGCGACGGCGGCGGCGCTGCCCACGGACGCCGCGACGTACGCGATCGCGCCGGGCAGTCCCGAAGCCGCCCGGCTCGTGAACGCCGGCCTGCGCGGCGGCCAGGTCAAGGTCGCCCGCGCGGCGTCGAGCGCGGGGGACCGCGAGTGGCCGGCCGGCACGGTGTTCCTCGACCGCGCCGCCGCCCGGGCCGCGGCCGCGAAAGCCGTCCCCGGCCAGGCGTGGAGCGCGGTCGGCGCGGCGCCGGCCTCGGCCGAGTCGCTGCGCGCGCCGAGGGTCGGCGTCTACAAGCCGTGGGCGGCCTCGATGGACGAGGGCTGGACGCGCTTCGTGCTCGAGCAGTACGGCTTCGAGCCGAAGACGCTCGACAACAAGGCCGTTCGCGCCGGGTCGCTCAACGCGGTCTTCGACGCGATCGTGCTGCCGGACGTGACGAAGGAGGTAATCGCCACCGGCAAGCCGCGTCGCGACGACGGGGCGATGCGCTACTTCCCGGAGCTGCCGGCCGAGTACGCGGGAGGCCTCGAGAAGGAGGGCTCGGCCGCGCTCAAGGACTTCGTGGAGAGGGGCGGCACCCTGATTGCGCTCTCGTCCGCCTCGGAGTACGTGATCGACGAGCTCGCACTGCCGGTGCGAAACGCCCTCGCGCGCGGCTCCGACTTCGCCGTCGCGGGCTCGCTGCTGCGGGTCGAGGTCACGGGCGCCCACCCCGTCAGCTACGGACTGCCGAGCGAGGTCGCCGTGTTCCAGGACGAGGCGCTCGCCTTCGACACGGCGCTGCCTGGGCCCGAGATCGAGCGCCGCGTGCTCGCGAGCTATCCGCCGGCGCACGCCGACGTGCTGCTGTCGGGCTGGATCCGGGGTCCCGAGGCGATCGCGCGCAAGGCCGCGGCCGTGGCCCTCACCTACGGCAAGGGCAAGGTGGTGCTGCTCGCCTTCCGCCCGCAGCACCGGGCGCAGACGCCGGGGACGTTCCCGTTCCTGTTCGGCGCCCTCTACTGGTCCACGGCGAAGTAGTCCGCTCGGAGAGGAGGCCTCATGCACGGCGCAGCTCTCGCCTGGGCCCTGACCGCGAGCCTCGGCGTCCCGACCACCGACGCCGAGCAGGAGACGTTCCTGCGCGAGGGCGTCGTCGTGAAGTCCCGCGGCGCCGGAGGCGGCGGCATCACGGGCGCGCTGCGGGTCACGCTGCGCCTGGGTGACGTCCAGCACGACGCGCTCGTCCAGTCGATCGACGAGGAGAAGCCGTTCGCGGACCACGGCCGCGGCCGCGAGCTGGACTACCGCGACAGCTACAGGAACAACGCCGCGGCCTACCGCCTGGACCGCCTGCTGGGGCTGGGAATGGTCCCGGTCACGATCGTGCGTCACCACGAGGGCAAGCGTTCCGGCTTTACCTGGTGGATCGACGACGTGCTGATGGACGAGCGCGCGCGACTCGCGAAGAAGATCGGCGCCCCCGACACTCTCGCCTGGAACCGGCAGATGTGGGTGGTGCGCCTGTTCGATCAGCTGATCTACAACACCGACCGCAACCTGGGCAACCTGCTGATCGACAAGAGCTGGCGGCTCTGGATGATCGACCACACCCGCGCCTTCAAGGTGTTCGACCAGCTGAAGAGCCCCAAGAACCTCGCCCCGCAGTGTGCCCGTGGACTCCTGCTGGCGCTGAGGCGGCTCGAGCACGCGGCCCTCGCCGAGGCCACCCGCGACCTCCTGGGCGACGCGCAGGTCAGGGGCCTGCTGGCCCGGCGCGACCTCATCGTCGCGTACTACGACGACCGGATTCGGGAGCTCGGGGAGGATGCCGTCCTCTACGATCTCCCCGGCCGGGTCGAGTAGCGGTCACAGCCGTTCCTGCATAGGCCGACCACAAGCCCGGCTAAGGCAGGTCGGCCTACTTTGTCGTTGGGCCGACCTTTGGAGGATGGGAGCGACGATGGCACTAGACGTGGAGATCCTCGCAGATCAGATCAGACGAGCCTTCTGGGGCGAGTCATGGCATGGGCCTTCGGTGCGCGA
>CAZMRX010000055.1:0-19700 GCA_964568755.1 uncultured Acidobacteriota bacterium
GAGCTTCCCGGCGAACCGCGACGGCTGGGTGCGTCTCCTCGACGACCTGGGCCTGTCGTTCCGGTTCCCGGCGACGCCGCAGATCGAGGACGGCGCCCTTCAGGGGAAGCGCGTCCTCGTCCTGCCGCACTCGACGGCCCTCTCGAACCGCGAGGCGGCCGCGATCCGCCGCTTCCTGGAGGACGGCGGCGTCCTGCTCGCCGATGCCCTGCCGGGCCTCTTCGACGAGCACGTCGCGTGGCGCGAGACGGGAGCGCTCGACGGGCTGTTCGGCCTGGCGGCGGCGCCGCCGAGAGCACGCCTCGCCGCGACGGCACGTCACAAGGGACCGGTGCGCGCGACGGCGAACGGCACGGCGCTCGGACTCCGGGGGGAGCTGTCCGGGATCGAGGCCCTCGAGCCGGCGCTGCGAGCGAAGGAGGGGAGACCGCTGCTGAGCGTCGGCGACACCCCTCTCGCGATCGTGAACCGGGTCGGCAAGGGCCGGGCCGTGTACTTGAACGCGCTGCTCGACCACAAGGGCGCCGCGCGCGACGCGTGGAGTGCGGTCGTGCGCGCGATCCTCGCCGACGCGGGCGTGCGTCCGGCTGTGTCGGTCAGCGACCCCGCGGGACGACACGTGCCGCGCGTGCGCATCGCGCGCTACCGCTTCGGCGCGCACGAGGTCGTGGCGCTGCTGAGCGGCGAGCTCGACGTGAAGACGTCCTTCGGCCGCGACGGCGTCACCGTCTACGAGGACGCCGAGCAGGGAAAGGTCGTTCGTCGCGAGGTGATGGTCACGCTGCCCCGGGCGGCGCACGTGACGAACGCGCGCACGGGCGAGGCCCTGGGAGAAGCGCAGCAGCTGCGCACGGCTCTCGCGGCCGGCGATGCGCTCGTCCTGGCCCTCGGGCCCGAGAGGACGCCGTTGCGCCTCGAAGGACCGACCCGGGCGAAGCTCGGAGAGGCGCCCGTCTTCACGGCCTCGGCTCCGGCCGGACGTCGGCTCCTGCGCTGGCACGTGTTGGGCCCGGACGGCGCCT
This sequence comes from uncultured Acidobacteriota bacterium, assembly GCA_964568755.1. GTDB lineage: Bacteria > Acidobacteriota > Vicinamibacteria > Fen-336 > Fen-336 > DATBSL01. Next base: position 1,023 of record CAZMRX010000055.1, read on the forward strand.
TGCGATCCGAGTATGCGCGGGTGACGATCGAGGAGGGTCAGGCGGCGACGTTCGCCCTGCCGTCGGCTCTCTCCGACCCGGCGGGGGAGTATCGTGTGCGGGTCAGCGACGTGCTGAGCGGGGCCTCGGCCGAGGCGAGCCTGCGCCTCGAGTGAGGGGAGTCATGACGAAGTCTTTCGTGACGCTGTCCCTCCTGGCGGCGCTCGCCTGCGCCGGCGGCTCCGGAGACGGCTCCGCGCCGGGCGCCACGCCGACGCCTGGCACGCCGGGATCGTCGTCCGGCTACTTCCCGCCCGAGGCCGTCTGGTACCGCGACGTGTCCACGGCCGCGCTCGACCCGCAGTCGGCCGCCGTGATCGCCTACCTGGACCGCGTCGGCTGGGGCCTGGGCCGGATGCAGATCGACTTTTCGATCGAGGTGCTGACCGCGGACGCCAGCACGCCGCTGCGGGCCTTCACCCCGACCGAGGACCACTACCGGCCCGACTGCGATCTCGACCCCGTCCCGGTGCCGCCCGGGGGAGCCCTCGAGGGCGAAGAAGGCTACGAGTGCCGCAGCGACGGCGACTGCCACCTGATCGTGGCGGACCGCTCGCGGATGAAGCTGTTCGAGATGTGGCGCGCCGACATCCGCGGCGACTCGTTCCGCGGCGGCTGCCTCGCGGTGTGGGACATGACGCGGGTCTACCCGCCGACCGGCCGCGGCGAGCAGTGCACGAGCGCCGACGCCGCCGGCTTCCCGATCGCACCCTTGCTCTTCGACGCCGACGAGGTGGCGGCGGGCCGGATCGACCACGCCATCCGCTTCATCCTGCCGAACGCCACGATCCGCGCCCGCGAGTACGTTCACCCCGCGACGCACGGGACGCGGTCCACGAGCGGCCCGGCGGACGCTCCGCCCTACGGCGCACGGCTGCGGTTGCGCGCGGATTACCCGCTCGCCTCGTTGCCGAACGACGGCGCCCGCGCGGTCGCGCGAGCGATGCAGCGCTACGGCATGCTGCTGTCCGACGCCGGCCGCGTGGCGCTCACGGCGCGCAGCGATCGCTTCACGCGGGCGAAGTGGAGCGGCCTGCTCGGCGCCCAGGACCTCGCGTCAATCCGCCCGCGCGACTTCGAGCTGCTCGCGCTGGGCGAGCGGGTCCCGCTCACGAACGACTGCGTCCGGAATCCCTGAGAGCTCGGCGTGGCCTTGACGAGGTGCGTCGCGGGTCTCGCTCTCCTGGCCGCGGCGGCCGTCTCCGCCCAGACGCGGCCCCCCGCACAGCCGGTCACCAGCCTCGACGTCGCCGTCGCCGACCCGATCGGCAAGCCCGTGGAGGGAGCCTACGTGATGGCGCTGCCCGCCCAGGGTGGCTACCGACCATTCGGAGGCGGCTCCGTGCCGGACGCGGTCCGCTCGACGGTGACCGGCCGTGATGGAAAGGCGAGGCTGGAGTCCCTGCCCCCGGGACCGTGGAAGGTCACCGTGCACGCGCGCGGCTTCGTCACGCGACGGCTTCCGCGCGTGGCCTCGGGCCCGTTGGCCGTGCAGCTCTCGAAGGGCGGCGCGATCACGGGCAGCGTGCGCGACGGCCGAGGGCGCCGGCCGGTCCCCGGCGCCAGGGTGGCCGTCGGCGGGACGGTGCCTCTCGCCGGGGGCTGGGAGGAGGAGGCCACACGCAACGAGACCACGACGGACGCGAAGGGCCGTTTCCGCATCGACGGGATCGGCCGCACGCCGGTGAGGATCGTCGCGCGGGCGACTGGCTTCGACCAGGCGGCGCGCGAGGCGCGGATGGGCGACGACGTGGAGCTCTTCCTTTTCCCGGGCGCGACTCTCGCCGGAACCGTGCGAGACGACGAGGGTCGGCCAGTCAAGGGAGCGACCGTGCGGGCCGAGCCGGACCGTCCCGGGCGCAGCACGCCCGGCGAGCGCACGAATGCGGAAGGCGAGTTCCTGATTCCGGGCGTCCGGCCGGCTGCCTACACGGTGGTGGCGCGCGAGGGCGGCCGCGCCCCCGGGATCGCCGCGGTCGTGGTCGAGCCGCGGACCGAAACCCGCGTGGCACTCGTCGTCTCCGAGGGCGGCTTCGCCATTGGACGTGTCGTCGATGCGGACGGACGCCCGCTGGCGGGGCGCCTGCGCGTCGAGGGCGTCGACGGACAGCGGCTGCCGCCCGCCGCGAGCGACTGGCTGGCCGCGACCTCGAAGGCCGACGGCAGCTTCGCCCTCGGGCCCCTGCCTCCTGGAGTGGTCGGGATCGGCGTCTCCGCGCCCCGGCACGCGGCGCGCAGCGTCGACGCGACGATCGTCCGGCGCGGCACGGCGGATCTGGGCGACGTCGTGCTCGAGACCGGCCTCGCGATCCGAGGCCGGGTGCGCGACAAGGAAGGGAGCGGGATCGCCGGGGCCGCGGTGAGGGCTCAGCTGCGGCGCTCGGGCGAGCGCAGCCTGGTCGAGGCCGCGAGCGAGGCCGACGGCAGCTACGTCGTCGCGGGGCTTCAGCCGGGGACCTACGAGCTCACCGCTTCCTTGTCGGGTTTCGCCGCGGTGCGTGCCACGGCATCGGCTGGCGGAGATCCGGTAGACCTGGTGCTGGAGAGCGGAGGCGAGATCGCCGGCCGGGTCGTGGATGCCGCGGGCCAGCCGGCCGAGGACGCGATCCTCGAGGCCCAACGATCCGACGCAGAGATCGCCGGCTTCATCGGTGGGTCGGGACGCGCCGACGAGGGCGACGGGCGCTTCGTGCTGCGCGACCTGGCCGCGGGACGCTACGTGCTGCAGGGCCGCGCGAGCGGACGGGGCGAGGCGTCGATCGCGGGCCTGCGGGTCGTTGCGGGACAGCGGACCGAAGCCGGCACGCTCCGGCTCGGCGGCGGCGGCATCGTTCGAGGCACCGTGGTGGACGCGGACGGGCAGGGCGTGCCGGGAGCCAGCGTGGTCGCCGAGAGGGACTTGAGCCTGCAGTCGGGCGAGCTGGTCGACCAGACTCGCTCGACCGGCGCCTTCGAGATCCGAGGTGTGCCGGCGGGCCGCGTGAGCGTCCTGGCCAGCCACCCGGCCTTTGCGGCTCCCAAGCCAGTGGTCGCAGAGGTGGATCCCGAGAAGGAGCCCACCCCGTTGCGAATCGTCCTGCTGGAGGGGGCGCGCGTGGAAGGGCGCGCGACACATCGCGATGGACGCCCGCTGGCGAGCGGGCAGGTCCGGCTCGCCAGCCTCGAACCGGGGGCGGAGGGCGTGTGGCCGGAGCCTTCGCCGGTCGGGCCGGACGGCTGGTTCGCGGTGGATCACGCCGCAGTCGGTCGAACGCGAGTCGAGCTCCTGGCTCCCTCGGCTCCGGGCGCGCTCTCCGGAATCGCCTCGCGCGAAGTGGTCCTCCAGGAAGGCGAGACGGCCACGGTCGACTTCTCCTTGCGCGACGTCGTCGTGGCGGGAGTCGTGAGCCGCGGCAGCCAGCCGGCCCCCGGCGTTCGCGTCCGCATGAGGATGGAGGGGGGGAGCACGCTTTACGGGGGCTCTTTGGCTCGCGCTCTCGAGGGGGCGGCCTCGGGTCCACCCTTCCTGTCGGCGACGAGTCGCGAGGACGGCCGCTACGAGCTGCTCGTCTTTACTCCCGGCCGCGGCCGAGTCGATCTCGACAGCGCCGTGGGGAACCAGCGGTACCCCGGCCGCGAGGTGCAGGTTCCGGACGTCGAGCGCTTCGAGCTCGACATCGAGATCGCGGAGACGACCGTCTCCGGCCTCGTGGTCGACAAGGCGAGCGCCGACCCGGTGTCGAACGCTTTCGTCAGGCTGGGGCGCTCGAGCTCGACCACGGGACCGGACGGGAGCTTCGGGGTCGCCGCCGAGCCGGGAGACCAGCAGCTCGAGGTGCGGGCGGCTGGCCGCAAGCGAGCCGTCGTCCCGTTGAGCGTCGGCCCGCAGGGCCTGGCCGACGTGCGGGTCGAGCTGGAGCGCGGCGCGGAGCTCAAGGGACGCGTGGTGGACAGCGCGGGCCGGCCGGCGCCGGCGGTCGCGGTCGTGGTCACCGATGCGGTCGGCACGGCCTGGCTGGGCTACGTCGAGGCTCTCGCCGACGGCTCGTTTCGGTTCGACGGCCTCGGCACGGGGCCCCACACGCTCGTCGCCGGTGGCGAGCTGCCGGGCTGGGCGGTGCGGGGCGGCGTGACGCCCGGTGACGAGCCGGTGACTCTCGCCCTGCGACCGGGCGGGCGGATTGCCGTCCGGGTGCGGGACGCCGCGGGGCTCCCCGTCGAAGCCTATCCGGAGGTGAGGCGAGTCGGCGGCGTTCCCGTCGCGATGCCCGGTGGATGGGGTACGGCGGATGCGAATGGCGTCATCGAAGTCGCCGCTCCGGCGGGAGTCGTCGAAGTCGAGGCCGTCGCCCGCGCCCACACGGGACGCGGAACCGTGACCGTCCGTGCCGGCGAAGCCGTCCCCCTCGAGATCGTCGTGACCGCCGCTTCGCAGTCGAAGGAGAAGAAACCATGACCGAGAGGCGGCAGTTCCTGAAGGCGGGTGCGGCGCTGGCGGCGGTCGCTCCCGCGCTCGCGCGCGCCGAGGTTCGGCCCCACCTCTGGCAGGGCCACGACTTCGGCCCCGGACCGGCCGTGTCCGACCGGCTCGACCAGGGGCCGTTCGGGATCGAGCAGGACGAGGGCTGGTACACGATCGCCACGACCACGGCGTCCGCCGGCCGTGTCGCGAACCCGGGTCTCGGCCTCGTCGGCTACGCGTGGGAGGAGAACGGCCCGTCGCTCGCCGCGCGCGAGGGACGGCAGACGCTCGAGCAGTCGGTCGAGGCCCTCGCCTCGCTGCCGTTCGTGGACGTCCTCTACATCCGCTGCGATTGGCGCGACGTGCAGAGCGGGCCGGGCCGGCTGGACCTCCACCCGGTCTGGGCCGCCACCCGCGCCGCGGCGCGCCGTCACGGCCTGCGGGTCGCGTTCCGGGTCCAGCTCTCGAACCCGGAGATCCAGCCCGCGAAGCTGGCGCTCCCGGACTTTCTCCAGCCGAAGGTCCCGCTCGTCACGATCCGCTCGCGCACGGGCCGCGGGCCGGAGCGCGTCGAGCCACGCTACGACCACCCGGAGTTCCAGCGGGCCTTCCGCGAGCTCAACGAGCTGCTGGCGGCCGAGCTCGACGACGATCCGCTGGTCGAGTTCGCGGACCTGATGATGTACGGCTTCTGGGGCGAGGGCCACACGAGCGACTGCCCGAGCCCGATCCCGGATCCGGCGCTGGCCGAGCGCACGTTCGTGGACATGACGGAGCAGCAGATCCGCGCGTGGCGGCGCGTGCCGCTCGCCGTGAACACGCAGCCCGACATCAGCCGCACCGGCAACCGCACCGTCCTCGAGCGTGCCGTGCGCGGCGGCGCCTGGCTGCGCTCCGACAGCGTGATCCTCGACGAGCCCGAGCAGATCGAGGAGCTGGCGCACCGCCCGCCCTGGCTCGCGGTGGTGATGGAGGACGGCTACCACCGTCACTATCGGACGGACACGCCCCGCTACCGCGTGGACCTGGCCGGCGTGGACGTCATCGAGCACACCCTGCTGCATGCCCTCGACGTGGGCGCCAACTACTGGTCGCTCTGGACCGAGTCCGCGAACGTTGCCGCTTACCGTGAGCGCCGGCCCGCGGCGTTCGACGCGCTCGAGCGGCGCCTCGGCTACCGCGTGCGGCCGTCGTGGGTCTGGCAACGCAAGCGCTCCGGGACCGACGAGCTGGTCGTGGCTTTCGCGAACGACGGGGTCGCCTCCGTGCCGGGCGTGCTGCGGGTCTTCGCCGAGACGCGCGACGGCAAGCCGCTCGCGGGCGGCGGGCTCGACGCGGGCCACCCGCTCGCGGGCCGGCTGCGGCTCGCGTCGTTCCTGCTGCCACAGGGACTGGCCGGGAGCGAGGTGCGGCTGCGGGCGGAGCTCGAGGTGAAAGGCGGGCGGCGGCCGGTGCGCTGGGCCTGCGCGCAGCCACTCGACGAAGGCGGGGCGATCTTAGTGCGGCTCAAGAAGCACGACGAGCCGGACTGGCGGAAGGGGATATGAGCAAGAGCCAGCCGAGCAAGAGCCAGCAGACCACAGGCCAGTCGTCCACGGGGGGTCTGGAGGGTCTGGGGGGTGCGCAGCACCCCCCAGAACAAAGAAGGAGGCGCTGTTTCGCCCACCCGCGAGGATCCTTCTTGAGGAGCCACCCGAAGAGCCACCCGAAGAGCCACCTGAAGGGCCACCTGCAGAGCCACTGGCATCGCTGCCTGCGCACCGCCGCTCTCGGCCTACTGGCCCCGCTCATATCAGCTCCGCTTCAGGCCGCGGAGGCTCCGACGCCCGAGATGTTCCGGGTGCTCGAGCCGCAGCCCGAAGGTCCGCAGATCACGCCGTACCTCGCGTATCAGCTCGAGAAGGCGTGGGCGTTCGACGCGGCTCGCCAGGAGCGCTTCGCGCGGGTGAAGACCGAGGCCGACTTGCGGGGGCTTCAGGACGAGCTGCGGCAGAAGGCGCTTCGCTTGATCGGCGGGCTGCCGGAGCTGAAGACACCGCTCAACGCGCGCGTCACCGGCTCTGTCGCGATGGACGGCTACCGGATCGAGAAGCTCGTCTTCGAGAGCCTGCCCGGGCTGCACGTGACGGCGCTCGTGTACGTGCCCCTCGGCCCGGCGGGAAAGAAGCCCGCGGTGCTCCTGGCCTGCGGCCATTCACCGGTCGGCAAGGCCCACCCCGGCTATCAGGAGATCGCCGTGCGCCTCGCGCGGCGCGGGTACGTCGTCCTGTGCTGGGACCCCGTCGGCCAGGGCGAGCGCAGCCAGTTCTGGGACAAGGCGCGCGGGCGCAGCCGCTACAACCTCGTGTGCGGCGAGCACGCGGTGCTCGGCAACTTCGCGACGATCGCCGGGACGAGCCTGGTGCGCTACATGGTGTGGGACGGGATGCGCGCCGTGGACTACCTGCTCACGCGGGACGACGTCGACCCGGGACGGATCGCGATCACGGGCACGAGCGGTGGCGGCTTCCAGTCGACCTGGATCGCGGCCCTCGACCTCCGCATCGCCGCCGTGCTGCCGTCGTGCTTCCCGACCGCGCTCCCGATGCGGATGGCCAACCGCATCTTCGAGGACCCCGACAGCGACCCTGAGCAGGATCCGCCAGGCCTCGTCTCGGAGGGGATCGACCACGCCGGCCTGCTGCTGCTCGCCTACCCCCGGCCGCTCCACGTCTCGGCGGCCGTGCTCGACTTCTTCCCGATCGAGGGCACGCGCCGGACGCTGCGGGAGATCGTCGGCTTCTACGCCCGCTTCGGGCACGGCACGCGCGTCGCGCTCAGCGAGGGCTACCACAAGCACCAGTACTCGGCCGAGAACCAGGCGAAGGCCTTCGCTTTCCTCGACCGGGCCCTCGGCAGGCCCGCCCACGCCGGCCTCGGCGAGGCGAAGACGCTCGCGCCGGAGGCGCTCTGGTCCACGCCGACCGGCCAGGTACGGGAAGACCTCGGCGGACGCTCGCTGCTCGAAGTGATCCGGGACGACGCGCGCGCCCGTCCACCCGCGGCCCGCTCGATCGCCGAGCTCTACCGCGGGGCCGGCTACCCGGGCATCCGCGATTGGCCGGTGGCAGCGTTCTCAGGCGTGGTCCCGCGCGACGCGATCGCGTGGGAGGCGGCCGGCAGCGACCGGATCGGAGCCGTGACGATCGACCGATACCGGCTGCATCACAGCGGCGGGCTGGTGATCCCACTGGTGCACGTGCGGCGGGACGGCACCCCGCGCGGCGAGCGGCTGCTGCTGCGCTTGAGCCTCCAGGGCAAGGTCGGTCCCGCGGACTGGAGCGAGGTCGAGGTGCGTCTCGCGGAGGGGCACGAGGTCGTCTCGTTCGACCCGCGGGGGCTGGGCGAGACGCGCATGCGGTACAAGGCGGCCTCGATCGACGACCCCGACCTCGCACCCGCTGACGCAGACGCCGCGTACGCGAGCCCGCTCTCCGGAGTGCTGGCTAACCACGCCTACAACGCGCAGCTGGTCGGGCGGCCGTACCTGCTCGAGCTGATCGAGGACGTCGAGATCGCGGTCCGCTTCGTCCGGTTCCGACTCGGCGCGCGCGAGGTCGCGATCGACGCGCCCGGCGACGCACGGCTCCTGGCGTGGGCCGTCGCCAGCGCCCTGCCGGACGTGGCGCTCGTCGCGCCGCGAGACGCGGGCGAGGCCTTCACGTGGACGGGCGCGGTCGAGCGCGGAACGGAAACCTGGCCCATCCACTACCTGGTTCCCGGGGGCGGAGCGCTGCGCTGACTCCGCCCCTCGGGCAGGAGGCTACTTCAGCGACTCGTCGTGCGCCTTCTTGATGTCTTCCCAGCTCTTGGAGAAGGCCTTGGCCTCTTCCTTCGTGAGGGTCCGGAACGGGACCTCCACGATGCTGTCGCCGAAGTTGACGACCAGCCAGTGCTGCCCCACCTTGATTCCGCCGGGGACGTGGAAGTAGAGGCGTCCGACGCAGCCGCGATCGCTGCTGAGCTCGACCTGGTCGTAGGCGATCTGCGGGCCCCCGCCGCCCAGGTTGGCGTAGAACTGGATCGAGCAGCCGCGCGTCGCGTCGACCGGGAAGTAGTTGATCGAGTCGCGCATGACGCGCATGCGCTGGTTGAGGGCCCGGAGGTAGCCGGCCTCGGCGTACTGCTTCTGGGTGGCGAGCGGGATCGTCGTGCCGTCGGGCGTCTTGATCGACAGGTGCTCTCGCTTGAGCGTGAAGTTCTTCGCCGGCGAGCGCATCGTGAGCCCGACCTCGAGCAGCATCCACTCCTCGCCGATCGATTCCTGGGCGGCGCGGTACCCGAGCGTGGCGAAGCCCTGGTTGTTGTACGCGATCCGCACGTACTGGCCCATCAGGGTGAAGACCTCGGGCACGGTCGGCTTGGGCGCGGTGACCTGCGGGGCTTGAGCCGCGGCGGCACCCGCGCCGAGCGCTAGCGCCAGCGCCACGACTCCGGTTACGGCAAGACGATCTCTGCTCATTGTGGTTCCTCCAAGCGTACGGACAGGTTGACGTATTGACTATATGTCCGGCGCGGGTCGCAGGCCAATGTGCATCGGTCCTCGCACGGCGCTCGCCGGCCTCGACTTGACGACACGCGGGGGATGCTCTCTGATTGAGTGCTCGAAAGGACTGCCATGAGCCAGGTCGGTCGATCCTCCATCTGGACGGCGTGCGCCACCGTGTTCGTCGGCTCCGCGGCCCTGTTCGCGGCCGGACAGGCAGCGGCGCCCGCCGCGAAGACGCCGGCCCCGGCTGCCAGGGCCGCCGCTCCCGCAGCGGAGCCGGCTGCGCCCGGAGCCGCGCCGTCGACGGACGGTACGTGGCCTCGAGAGCTGTCGACCTCGATCGGGAAGGTGACGATCTACCAGCCGCAGGTTGACGGCTGGGACGGTGTCCAGCTCGAGTTCCGCGCGGCGGTCGCGGTGCAGGCGAGCGCCGAGGCGCCGCCCGTCTACGGCGTGGTCTGGGGCACCACGCGCACCAACGTCGACAAGGACGCCCGGATCGTCCACCTGTACGATCGCCAGTTCACGAAGGTGGTGTTCCCTTCGGCCGCGGACAAGGCGGCCGCCTGGAAGGCCGCGCTCGAGAAGGAGGTCCACCCGGCGATCAAGGAGATCGCCCTCGACCGCCTGGCGGCGCTGCTGGAGCTCGCGGCCGCGGACAAGCTGGCGGCCGCGGTCCCCGTGAAGAACGACCCGCCGAGGATCCTGTTCTCGACCCACCCGGCGATCCTCGTCGTCGTGGACGGCACGCCGGCGTATCAGCCTGTGAAGGAGACGAAGCTCGAGCGGGTGATCAACACGCGGGTGCTGCTGCTGCGGCAGAAGCACGACCACTTCCTGAAGGTCTTCGACGGCTGGCTCGCGGCCGAGAAGATGGAGGGACCCTGGACGGTCTTGAAGAAGGAGTCCTCCGACCTCAAGAAGGCGCTCGCCGACGCGAAGGCCTCGGGGCAGGTGGACTTCCTGCCCGGCGGGAACCCGAACGACGCCAAGACGCTGCCCTCGCTCAAGTCGGGAAAGGTGCCGGTGATCTTCGTGGCCACGACGCCGAGCGAGCTGGTGGTGACGGAGGGCGAGCCCCAGTTCGTGCCGATCCAGGGGACCGAGCTCGCCTACGTCAAGAACACGACCGGCAACATGTTCCGGCACGCGGCGGACCAGAAGCTGTACCTGCTGATCTCCGGGCGCTGGTTCCGGAGCGCCTCGAACGACGGGCCGTGGGAGCACGTCGCGAGCGACGCGCTGCCCAGCGACTTCGCGCACATCCCCGACGACAACGAGAAGGAGAACGTGAAGGCGGCCGTCGCCGGAACGCCGCAGGCCAAGGAGGCGCTGATCGCCAACGCGATCCCGCAGACCGCCGAGGTCAAGCTCGCGGAGACGCGGATCGACCCGCCGAAGTTCGACGGCGAGGTGAAGCTCGCGCCGATCGAAGGCACTTCGCTGCAGTACGTCACGAACTCGGCGACCCCGATCATCCGCGCGAGCGACAGCTCCTGGTATGCGGTGCAGAACGCGGTCTGGTTCACGGCGACGGGCCCGGGCGGACCGTGGTCGGTGGCGACCTCGGTGCCGACGGTGATCTACACGATCCCGCCGAGCTCGCCGATGCACTACGTGACCTACGTCAAGATCTACGAGACGAAGCCCGACGCCGTCTACGTCGGCTACACGCCGGGCTACTACGGGAGCTGCGTCTCGAACGGCACGGTCGTCTACGGCACCGGCTACTCCTACCCTCCCTACGTCGGCAGCGTCTGGTACGGGGCGCCCGTCACCTACGGCTCCGGCGTCGCGATCACCTACACGCCGTGGACCGGCTGGACCTACGGCTTCGGCTTCGGCTGGAGCTGGGGCGCCGTGACGGTGGGCTGGGGCTGGGGCGCGTACCCGTGGTGGGGACCGGTGGGCTGGGGCTACTACTATCCCTACCCGTACTACCGGCCGCCCTACTGGGGCGGCGCGGCGTGGGGGCCGTGGGGCGGCGGCGCCGTGTGGGGGCCCGGCGGCTGGGCGGCCACGACCGGCAACGTCTATCACCGCTGGGGTGCGACGTCGGCGGTGACCCGTACCTCCGGCGGCTACAACGCCTGGACGGGCGACGCTTGGAGGAGCTCGGCCGGCATGTCGTACAACTCGCGCACCGGAAATCTCTCGGCCGGCCAGCGCTCGGCCGTGGGCAACGTCTACAGCGGCAACTACGCCTACGGCGCTCGCGGCGGCAGCGTGAACACCGGCAGCGGCGGCTCGGTGAGCGGCGGTCGCGTCACCGCCGGCAACGTGTACACCGGCAACCAGGTGACGGCCGGTCGCATTTCCGGGACCACAGGGTCCGGCGAGTCGGGCTCTGCGGCCTGGGCGCGCGGCGATCAGGGCGGCGTCGCGCGCGTGGGCGACGACGTCTACGCCGGCAAGGACGGCAACGTCTACAAGCGCACCGGGCAGGGGAGCTGGGAGCAGCAGCAGCCGAGCGGGAGCTGGGAGGGTGTCCAGGATCGCGAGCGCACCGGCACGCTCGACGCGCAGCAGCGCGCCCGCTCCAGCGGCGAAACGCGCACGCAGGGCTACGACCGGGCGCGCACCAGCGGCTACGGCCAGGGCTATAGGAGCGGCGGCGGCTACGGCGGCGGCGGGATGCGCGGCGGCGGCGGCCGGCGGCGCTAGGGCACGGCCATGGACCGCGCGCTCGTCGAGGTCGTCAAGCGGGAATTCGCCGAGACGCTGTTCACGACGCTCGGCCGCTTCCCGGAGAGCGCCACGCGCAACGACCTTTATCTCGCGGCCGCGCTCACGGTGCGGCGCGAGCTGCTGCGGCGCTGGGTCCGAACCAGCGAGACCTACTACCGCAAGGCGAGCCGCACCGTCTGCTACCTGTCGGCCGAGTTCCTGCTCGGGCCCCACCTCGCGAGCAACCTGCTGAACCTCGGCATCGAGGCGGAGGCGCGGCAGGCGCTCGGCGAGCTCGGGCACGACTTCGACCAGATCCTGGCCCAGGAGGAGGAGCCCGGCCTCGGCAACGGCGGTCTCGGCCGGCTGGCCGCCTGCTACATGGAGTCGCTCGCGACGCTCGCGATCCCGACCCTCGGCTACGGGATCCGCTACGAGTTCGGCATCTTCGACCAGCTGATCCACGACGGCTGGCAGGTCGAGAAGACCGACAAGTGGCTGGCGCTCGGCAACCCCTGGGAGGTCCCCCGACCCGAGATCTGCTTCGACGTGGGCCTCGGGGGCCGCACCGAGGCCGGCGAGGGCGAGCACGGCCGCTACAGCGTGCGCTGGGTGCCGGAGCGGGTAGTGCGCGGCGTGGCTTACGACACGGCAATTCTCGGCTACCGCAACGGCACCGCCAACCTGCTGCGGCTGTGGAAGGCCGAGGCTGCCGAGTCGTTCGACTTCGCCGCTTTCAACCAGGGCGACTACTGGGGGGCGGTCGAGCAGAAGGTCGACTCGGAGAACATCACCAAGGTGCTGTACCCGAACGACGAGAGCACGCGCGGCAAGCGGCTGCGGCTCGAGCAGCAGTACTTCTTCGTCTCGTGCGCGCTGCAGGACATGATCCGCATCCACCTGCAGAAGGGGGCGCCGCTCTCGGCCTTCCACGAGAAGTACGCCGTGCAGCTCAACGACACGCACCCGGCGGTCGCGGTGGCCGAGCTGATGCGCCTGCTGCTCGACGTCCACCAGCTGGGCTGGGACGAGGCGTGGAGCATCACGCGCCGCAGCTTCGGCTACACCAACCACACGCTGCTGCCCGAGGCGCTCGAGAAGTGGCCGGTCGAGATGTTCGGGTCGGTGCTGCCGCGCCACCTCGAGATCGTCTACGAGATCAACCGCCGCTTCCTCGAAGAGGTGCGCGAGCGCTACCCGGGAGACGCGCGGCGCGTGGCGCGGCTGAGCCTGATCGACGAGAGCGGCGGCCGCTCGGTGCGCATGGCGCACCTCGCGAGCGTGGGCAGCCACCGGATCAACGGGGTCGCCGCGCTGCACACCGAGCTGCTGAAGGCGGACGTGCTGCGCGACTTCCACGAGCTGTGGCCGGAGAAGTTCGTGAACGTGACGAACGGGGTCACGCCGCGCCGCTTCCTGGCGCTCGCCAACCCGCGGCTGGCACGCCTCGTCACGGACGCGATCGGCGACGGCTGGCAGCGCGAGCTCGGGCGGCTCGGCGAGCTCGAGCGCTTCGCCGGGGACGCCGCGTTCCGGGCGGAGTGGCGCAAGGTCAAGCGCGCGAACAAGGCCGACCTCGCCGCGGTGGTCGAGGCGCGGGCCGGCGTCGCGTGCGACCCCGACAGCCTGTTCGACGTGCAGGTGAAGCGGATCCACGAGTACAAGCGGCAGCACCTGAACGTGATGCACGTGATCGCGCTGTGGCACAGACTGCGCCGCGAGCCCCAGGCCGCGTGCCCGCCGCGCACGGTCCTGCTCGGCGGCAAGGCCGCTCCTGGTTACCGCATGGCGAAGCTGATGATCAAGCTGGTGCACTCGGTCGCCGAGGTGGTGAACGCCGACCCGGTCACGCGGTCGCGGCTGCGGGTCGCCTTCGTGCCCGACTACAACGTGACCAACTGCATGGCGATCTTCCCGGCGGCCGAGCTCTCGGAGCAGATCTCGACGGCCGGCAAGGAGGCCTCCGGCACGGGCAACATGAAGTTCGCCATGAACGGGGCGCTCACGATCGGGACGCTCGACGGCGCCAACGTCGAGATCCGCGAGGCGGTGGGCGCGGACAACTTCTTCCTGTTCGGTCTGACGGTCGACGGGATCCACGAGCTGCGGACGGCCGGCTACCGCCCACGCGAGCTCTACGCGAACGATCCCCAGCTCAAGGCCGTGATCGACGCCCTCGCAGACGGCACCTTCTCGCGTGGCGACTCAGCCCTGTTCGAGCCGATCGTCCACTCCCTGCTCGGCGAGGATCCGTGGCTGCTGCTCGCCGACTTCCGCTCGTACCTCGAGGCGCAGGCGCGCGTCGAGCAGGCGTACCTCGACCCGGAGCGTTGGACGCGGCTGTCGATCCTGAACAGCGCGCGGATGGGGTTCTTCTCCTCCGACCGCTCGATTGCCGACTACTGCCGGGACGTCTGGCGCGTCGAGCCCGTGCCGATCGAGCTGCCGCCCGGGCCGGCCAGATCGGCCTATACTGGTCCTGTAATCCCCTGACTGATCCGCGGGGCCCGTGGTGTCGGGCCCGCCCCGAGCACAAAGGAGTGTCCGAATGAGCCACAAGAGCCGTTCCGGGAAGCTGCTGTCGCTCGCCGTGGCGGCCGCGCTCGCGCTGCCGGTCGGCGCCTCGACCGCCTTCGCCAAGGACGAGGCGATCCTGCGCCTGCGCGCCTTCGCGATCGACATGAACAACTCGCGCACCGGCAGCATCGACATCGTAATCGAGCGCTGGTCGACCGAGGAGGAGGTGGAGAAGCTGCAGGGGGTCCTGATCGAGAAGGGCGGCGACAACCTGCTGCCGACGCTCCAGAAGGTCAAGCCGCGCTGCGGCTACGCGCGGACCTCGAACAGCCTCGGCTGGGACATCCAGTTCGCGCGCGAGACGACGCTGTCCGACGGCACGCGCAAGATCGTGCTCGGGACCGACCGGCCGATGAGCATGTGGGAGCTTCGCAACGCCGGGCGCTCCACCGACTACGAGTTCTCGCTCGCGGAGATCCGGCTGCCCGCGAGCGGAAAGGGCCAGGGCAAGGCGATCCCCAGGGCCAAGCTCAGCTTCGACAAGGACAAGAAGACCCTCGAGATCGAGAACTACGAGCAGCAGCCGGTGCGGCTGAACGAGATCACGATCGTCAAGTAGGTCAGGCCCGGGCGGGCGCCGCGAGCGCGCGCACGCTGGTCAGCACGAACGCGATCCAGACGAGGTCGGCCAGCAGCAGGTGGACGAGCTGCATCCAGACGGGCGCGAGCAGAGCCACGTTCAGCAGGCCGACCAGCAGCTGCAGCAGCACCAGGCCGATGACGGCCCGGGCCAGGCGCGCGGTAAAGGCGTCGGGGCGCGATCGCAGCACGACCAGGCCCGCGAGCGCGACCGCGACCGCCCCGCCGAGAGCCAGCACGGGGTGGGCGAGTCGCAACCGCACCAGCAGGTGCGCCGTGGGCGAGAGGTCGGCGGCGAGGCCGCCGAGGAGCGAGCGGGCGGGGTAGAGCGTGTCGCCGAGGGCGGCGATCGCCCCGCTGGTGCCGACCAGCAGCAGCGCGAGCGCGCCGGTCAGGAGCGGCCACGCCAGGCGGCGTGCGAGCCGCGGCCCCGCGTCGCTCGAGCACCAGTGGGCGGTGAGCGTCAGGCACGCGAGCAGCACGAAGGTGTTCATCAGGTGGACCGCCATGAAGAGCGCGCGCGCCACCGACTCGTTGTCGGCCACCAGGCGGAACAGCACGAGGCCCGCGCCCACGGCGGCCTCGGTGAGGATGAACAGCACCGACGCCGCGGCGGCGCGGCGCGCGGGATGGCGGGCGGGCCTCGCCCGGAACACGCGCACGGCCAGGTAGAAGACCAGCAGCAGCGCCACGCCGCTCGTGGCGCGGTGGGTGAACTCGATGATCGTCGCGAGCGCGGGCGCGCGCGGCAGCACCTCGCCGTTGCACAGCGGCCAGTGGGCGCCGCAGCCGGCGCCGGAGCCGGTCGCGCGCACGAACGCCCCCCACAGGATGACCGCGATGTTCCAGCCCAGGACCAGCCACGCCAGCCGTGAGAGGCCGTGGGTGTCGCGCGAGGAGGGAGCGCTCACTGCCTGCGGATGATATCAGCGCGGCCGGGCCCTATACTCACGGCGTCGTGAGCAACCGGGGGGTGAGTGCATGCGTCGCGAGTGTCTGCTTCTGTCGCTGGGTCTGGGCGCGGCGATGAGCGTCACGGCGCAGGATGCGTCCGTGCGCCTGATGACGCTCGATCCCGGGCACTTTCACGCGGCCCTGATCCAGAAGGAGATGTACCCGGGCGTCGACCCGACGGTCCACGTGTACGCGCCGGTGGGGCCCGACCTGCTGCTGCACCTCGGCCGTGTCAATGCGTTCAACTCCCGCGCCGAGCGCCCGACCGGCTGGCGGCTCGAGGTCCACGCGAGCCCGGACTTCATGGAGCGGATGCTGCGCGAGAGGCCCGGCAACGTCGTGGTGCTGTCGGGCCGCAACCGCGGGAAGATCGACCGCATCCTGGCGGCGGTCGAGGCCGGGCTCCACGTGCTCGCCGACAAGCCCTGGTTGATCGACGCGTCGGACCTTCCCAAGCTCGAGCGGGCGCTCGTGCTGGCGCGCGACAAGCGGCTGGTCGCCTACGACGTGATGACCGAGCGCTCGGAGATCACGACGATCCTGCAGCGCGAGCTCAGCCAGGACCCGCAGGTGGCCGGCACGGTCGGGCCCGGGACCGCGGCCGAGCCGGCCGTGGAGCTCGAGAGCGTCCACCACATCCTGAAGCTCGTCGCCGGCGCGCCGAACCTGCGGCCCGCCTGGTTCTTCGACACCGGCGAGCAGGGCGAGGCGCTCGCCGACGTCGCCACCCACCTCGTCGACCTGGTGCCGTTCATCCTGTTTCCCGGGCAGGCGATCGGCGAGTCGCAGGTGAGCGTCGTGTCGGCCCGCCGCTGGCCGACGCCGCTCACGATCGAGGAGCTGCGGCGCGTGAGCGGGCTCAAGGAGCTCCCTCCGGGGCTCGCCGGCAGCATCAAGGACGGGCGGCTCGACTACTTCGCGAACGGCGAGGCGAGCTTCACGGTGCGCGGGGCTCACGCGCGCGTGAAGGTGCTCTGGAACTACGAGGCGCCGGCCGGGGCCGGCGACACGCACACGGGCGTCGTGCGCGGCAGCCTGTCCCGCGTCGAGGTGCTGCAGGGCCCGGAGCAGAGGTGGCAGCCCGAGCTGTACGTGGTGCCGAACCGAAAGGCGGACGCCGCGGCGGTGCGGGCCGCGCTCACGCGGCGCGTCGCGTCGCTCGCGCAGGCCCGGCCCGGCCTGGCCGTGCTCGACGAGGGGGCGCGGCTGCGCGTGGTGATCCCCGAGCGATACCGCGTGGGCCACGAGGCGCACTTCGCCGAGGTGACCGAGCGCTTCCTCGCGTACCTGAAGGACCCGGCCACGCTGCCCGCGTGGGAAGAGTCCAACATGCTGGCGAAGTACCGCGTGACGACGCGCGCCGTGGAGCAGAGCCGGCGCTGACGGAGCGCCCGCGCTACTGGGCTTCGAAGGCCTCGCTCACGAGCTTGCCCGTGGCGTTGGCCGGCGGCGGGAGGCCGAGCAGGCTGAGGACAGTGGGCGCCGTGTCCACGGTCCGGACGGGCCGGGTCAGCGCGCCGCGGGGCACCACGCGGGGCCCGGCGATGATCCACGGGATCGTCATGTCGATCCGGTCGCGCGTCCCGTGGGTCTTGAGCTGGCCGCCATGGTCCGCCGTGAGGATCACGGTCGTCTCCGGCGGGAGGAGCGAAACCAGGCGTCCCACGGCCTCGTCGGTCTTCTGCAGCTGGGCGGCATACTGCGCCGACATCCAGCCGCTGGCGTGCCCGGTCTGGTCCACCTGGGGCAGGTGCACGAAGAGGAGGTCGAAGCCGACGGGCAGGAGTGCGATCGCCTCGTTGACCACGTCGACGTCGCCGCGCGTGGCGCAGGTGTAGCTGTCGGTGCTGCCGGCCACCGCCAGCTGCCGGAACTTGTCCTTCCCCACCACCACCACGGCGCGCTTGCCGGCGAGCCGGACCTGCGAAAACACCGTGGGTATGGCGAGCTGGAACGTGTCACGGTACTCGTCGAACGTGATCCCGTGGGCGCTCGGCTCGACGCCCGTCAGCATCGAGGTGTGGCTCGGGAGCGTCGTGGACGGGAACACCGTCTGCGCAGCGAGCGAGTAAGCACCTCGCTGGGCGAGCGCCAGGATGCTGGGCGCGTTGGTCTCCGTGAGGGCGTCCGGCCGAAGCCCGTCGATCGAGATGATGGCTACCCGGGGGGGCGGAGGAGGGGTGGGGGTGGCGACCGGGGTGGGGACGGCGGACGGCTGCGTGAGGCTGCTGCCGCAGGCGCCCGTGAGCGCCACGAGAACCAGCATGCCGACCGCGGTGATACACAAACCCGGTCGGCGCCCCTGTTGCGGCTCTGCCATCCTGGCCAGCCCTCCAGCTCGTTGGATGTGACGAGCGTAACACAATTTTGCGTTCGAAATGCAAGCGACGGGCAAAGCGTGGCCGGGCCGACAGCCGAAAGGCGTTATTTATCAGTCAGTTATGGTCAAGACCCCGCTGGCCGCCACCAGTCTCGCCTCGGACCCCCAAGGGCAGCCCTGCTGTGCGCTCGCTCACACCGGGTCCCTGCTCGGGCCAATGCCTCACCGCGCAGAGGTTGAGCTGGGATTCGTCACGGCCACGGATCATTCGCTCGGAGCATGATGCGGCCTCGCGAATGATCCGGGCTCAACCCAGCCAGGCGCGCGCGTTGCGGAAGGCGCGCATCCAGGGGCTGTCCTCACCCCACGCGTCGGGGTGCCAGGACATCTGGACGCTGCGGAAGACGCGCTCCGGGTGGGGCATCAGGATCGTGAAGCGACCGTCCGCGGTCGTGACCCCGGCGATACCCAGGGGCGAGCCGTTCGGGTTGGCGGGGTAGAGCTCGGTCGGAGCGCCCAGGTTCGAGACGAAGCGCAGCGCCACGCGGGCGCGCGCAGCGCATTGCGGATCCG
>CAZMRX010000056.1:0-6773 GCA_964568755.1 uncultured Acidobacteriota bacterium
GCGCGCCGCGCGGGGCGCCTCGCTCGGGGCGCTCACCGCGAGCCGAGCGTCGCTCGCGCGCTGCGGCTGGCCCGCCGGCTGGCGCGCGCGCACGGGCCGCGCACCGAGGTGGTGGTGGCGGGCAGCCTCTACCTGGTGGGCGCGGTGCTGGCGTTGCTGGAGCGCGAGCGGCGCCGGGCGCGGGCGCGACGCTAGCGGCCCAAAGCGCCCGTCCCGAGCCGCCCGCGAAAGCGCGCCAGCCACTCGGGCGAGTCCCACTCGGCCGGGCCCACCACGTGCTGCACGATGTGGCCGTCGCGGTCGATCACGTAGGTCTCGGGATAGCCCGTGACGTGGTAGACACTCGACGCCTCGCGGCCGCCGGGGTCGTGCAGCACGCGCAGCGTGAGGCCTTGCTCGGCCACGAAGCTTCGAAGCGCCCCCTCGTCCCGGTCCGTGGAAACGGCGACGACCGACAGGCCCTCGGCGCCCAGCGCGCGGTGCAGCCGCTCGAGCGAGGGCATCTCCGCGACGCAGGGCGGGCACCAGGTGGCCCAGAAGTTGAGGACGACCAGCTTCCCGCGCTCGGCCAGCAGGTCGTGCTGGGCCCCGTCGAGCGTGGGCAGGCGCAGGCCCGGCGCTTCGCTGCCGACCTGCAGGGCGTAGCCCTTGTGCTCCGCGAGCCGCACGTAGCCGAACGCCGCCGCCACCACGACAGCGACGACCAGGATCGTGCGCAGGCTGGCGCGCCCCGGAGGCGGCGCGCTCGGCGCGGGCGCGGGCGGGGCCGGCGGCAGCGAGGCGTCGCTCACGGCCGGCGCCAGGTCTCGTGGAAGTCGCTCGCGCGCTCGACCCGCGGCCAAACGATCTCGTGGCCGATGCCGGGACCCTCGGGCACCGCGATCGTGCCCTGCGGCGAGACGACCACCGGCGGGTCGACGAGGTCCTCCTCGAAGTAGCGCTCGCTCGCGGAGGTGTCGCCCGGAAGCGTGAACCCGGGCAGCGTCTGCAGGTGCACGTTCGCCAGGCGCCCGATCCCCGACTCGAGCATGCCCCCGCACCACACGGGAGCGGAGCGCTCGCGGCACACGTCGTGGAGCGCGAGCGCGGAGGCGAACCCGCCGACGCGCCCGACCTTGACGTTGACGATCTGGCAGGCGCCGAGCTCGAGCGCGCGGCGCGCGTCGTCCTTGCCGTGGATCGACTCGTCCAGGCAGACGGGCGTCGCCAGGCGCTTCTGCAGCGCGGCGTGGTCGACGATGTCGTCCCAGCCGAGCGGCTGCTCGATCATCATCAGGAAGAAGCGATCGAGCGCGGCCAGGCGCTCCGCGTCCGCGAGCGTGTAGGCGCTGTTGGCGTCGACCATCAGCGGCAGCTCGGGGAAGCGCTGCCGCAGCGCCTCGACGAGCGCCAGGTCGCGGCCCGGCTTGATCTTGATCTTGACGCGGCGATAGCCGGCGGCCACCTCGCGCGCGACCGCGTCGACGAGCGCCGCCTCGTCGCGCTGCAGCCCCACCGAGACGCCGGCCTCGACGAACCCGGAGCGGCCGCCCAGCACGCGCCACAGCGGCAGCGATTCCCGGCGCGCCCACAGCTCCCACACCGCCATCTCGAGCGCCGCCTTCGCCATCTCGTGGCCGCGCACGCGCGCGAAGGCGGGCGACACCTCGCGCGGGTGGGCGATCTCGAGCGCGAAGGCGAGCGGCGCCAGGAAGTCGCGCAGCACGTGCAGCACCGTGCCGTTGGTCTCGGGCAGGTAGAAGGGGTCGACGTCCGCCACGCACTCCGCGTGCCCGCTCAACCCGTCCGCGGAGACCGACACGAGCAGGAACTGCTTGGTCGCGGTGCGCCCGAAGGAGGTCTCGAACGGCGTCCGCAGCGGCAGGCTCAGGCGGCGAACCTCGATCCGCTCGAGCTTCACGATGCGCGGCCTAGCGGGCGCGGCCGGGGCGTGGCGTCTTCTGCGCGCACTTGCTGCAACGCCCGTAGATGTTGTGGCGGTGGCCTTCGATCACGAATCCGAGCCGGGAGGCGATGTCGTCCTGCAGCCGCTCGATCTCCGGGCTCTGGAACTCGAAGATCGCACCGCACGAGACGCACACGAAGTGATCGTGGTGGCAGCGGTTCCACAGCGGCTCGAAGCGCGCCTCGCCGCCGAACAGCAGCTCGCTCGCGAGCCCGGCCTCCTGGAACAGCTTCAGCGTGCGGTAGATCGTGGTCCGGCCCACCTCCGGCTCGCGGCGCCTCACGATCTTCAGCAGGTCCTCGACCGAGACGTGGTGGCCCGCCTTCAGGAACGCCTCGAGGATCGCCTCGCGCTGGGCGCTGCGCTTCAGGCCGTGCTTGACCAGGTAATCGGCGAGCACCTGGCGCTCTTCGCGCGGCGGGGCGGTCGCGCGGCCGGCCGTGGGGGGCATGGGCTGCGAGGAGCCTAGCCCCCTCGCGGAAGGCCTGTCAACGATGCCGTCGCAGGGCCGCGCGCACGACCCCCCAGGCGAACAGCGGCGAGTGGTGGGCCTCGAGCGAGCGACCGGTCGCACCCGTGAAGCGCGTGGACCAGCGCCGCCGCGACGGGTTCCAGTCGATCTCGAGCTCCAGCCGGCCGGGGCCGCGCGGCTGCGGCTCGAGCGGCAGCAGGGTCGGCAGCCAATGCGTTCCCGCGCGGGTCGAGAGCCTCACGCCCGGGGCGAGTCCCATCACCACCCACACGGCGATTCCGCCCACCGCGCGCCCGTCCCGCACCCGGAAGGACGCCCGCGCCGTGGGGAGCGCCTGCTCGGCGCGCGCGCGCTGGAGGTCGAGCCGGAAGAGCTCGCGCCCGGGAGCGAGCGCCTCGAGCTCGCTCGGGTGGAGGTTGCGCGGGACGTGGGCGGTGAGCGCCGCGACGCTCGCCGAGGGCAGGAACGGCGGCTGCAGCCCCAGCGGCAGCGGCGCCTTGACGGGCGCCGCGGCGAGCGCCACCCACTCGGGCAGCAGCGCGCCGCCGGGCCGCAGGAAGCGCTCGCGCGCCCGCTCGAACACCGGCACGAGCCCTTCCTCGAACGCCTCGTTGCCGACCAGCTCGCCCACCACGAGATCGAACTCGCGGCGCAGGCGCACGCGGCGGGCGTCGGCGCGCACGACCTCGACCCGGTCCGCGACGCCCGCCTCGCGCGCGAGGGCCTCGATCACGGGCACGAGCACCGCCTCGCGCTCGACGGCCACCACGCGCCGGGCCCCCAGCTGGGCGGCCGTCACCGCCCAGACGCCCGTGCCGGCGCCGAGGTCCAGCACGCTCGCCCCCCGGCGCACGCGCGCCCGCAGCGCGCGCTCGAACGCGCGGTTGCGACGCGCGTCGCCGAGCATCACCTGCTGGTACGCGAGCGCCCCCGCGAGACGCGCGAGCGAGGCGCGCGCCGGGCCGGTCACGCTCAGCCCCGCCGTCTCGCGGAAGCGACGGCGCCCACCTCCACCAGCGTGTCGATCAGCTCGAGGTAGTCCTGCTCCGCGCGCGCGCGCTCGACGTCGAAGCGCTCGAGCACGGCCGCGACCACGTCGCCGCCGCTCGTCTCGCCGTCGAGCCGCTCCCAGACGAAGGCCGCCACGCGGTTGAGGTTCAGGATCGAGTCGAGGTCGGCGCCCCGCCCGGCGAGCGGCACCAGCACGTACTCGTCGCCGATGCGCCGGCCCACCATGCGCGGCGAGCGCGCCCACGCCTCGGCCAGGCGCTCGGCGGCGCCGCGGCTCACGAGGCGGCCTCGGCCCCGAGCCGCGCGCCGCCCCGGACGCGCGCCACCACCGCGCGCGCGAGCGAGGCGAGCGCCAGCAGCGCGCGCCGCGGCCGAGCCGCGGGCCGGCCCTCCACGCTCACGATCGAGGCCAGCACGTCGCCGGCCAGGAGCGGCGGGTCGAGCAGCAGCCCCCGGTCGGCCTTGGTGCGCCAGTGAGCGCCCCGCGGCGCGAGCGGGGGTCCGAACACCAGCCGGTGCAGGCGCAGGCCCTGCTTCTGGCGCGAGAGCACCACGTCGCCGACGCGCGGCCGGCGCCGCGCGGCGCTCACCAGGTGGACCTTCTCGCCGTCCGCCAGCGCGGGCTCCATGCAGCGGCCGGTGACCGTCAGCCGCACGTGCGGGAACTCGGCCAGGCAGTCGCGCAGCAGCTCCTCGCCGAAAGGCACCTCGACGCCCTCGGCGGTGCCCGGCTGCGGCTCGCCGAGGTCGTGGACGAGGGCGGACGGCGCCGCGCCGGACGCGGGCGCCTCGCGCCGCGCGAGCCGCAGCGCGCGGCCGAAGGCGAAGCGCACGCGCGCGGCGAGCCGGTCGTCGCCCTCCGGCGTCTCCGGCAGCACCAGCGTCCGCCACACGAGCTCCAGGCGGCGTGAGCCGGCGAGCTCGAAGCGCACGCGCGCGAGCTCGGGCTCGGCCGGAGCCACGAACGCGAGCGGCTCCAGCAGCGCCGGCTCGAGGCGGCGCGCCATCCCGCGCGGGAGGCCGGCCACGAGCTCGGCCGGCGCTGGGGCGCCCGTCACGGCCCGCGCCACGACCAGAGCCGCGGCGAGCGGCGCCTCGGCGCGCGCGGCGCGGGTGAGTGCCAGCAGCCGCCCCGTGTCGATCGGCTCGCGCTCCAGCAGCAGCCGGAAGTCGAGCCACTGGGCGAGCGAGAGCACCAGGCCGTGCTGGAACGCCGCGTGGAGCGCGAGCTGGAGCAGCAGGTCCTCGGGCGACGGCAGCGCGCGCAGCTGCCCGCGTCCCTCGCGCCGCCGGGCCCAGAGGCCCTCGCGGTCGAGTGGATAAAGCCCCGGCGCCGAGCACACGCTCCGGTGCAGCTCGAGGATCCCGTGCCCGTCGGGGTCGCGGAAGGCCCAGGCGTGGTCGCCGCGCGCCACCTCCGCGAAGCCCGCCTCGGCGAGCGCGCGCGCCCCGTCCGAGAAGCGCTCGAGAGCGAGGATGTCCACGTCCGACATGGGTCGATCCGCCTCGACCGCGCACACCGTCTCGGCGAGCACGGCGCCCTTGAGCGGCAGCGCCCGGATGCCGCGCGCCTGGAGCAGCGCGAGCCCGCGCGCGGCGAGGCCGATCTGCCCGAGCGTGCGCACGAGCAGCGCCCGGCGCTCCGCGACGAGGGGTGCTTCGACCGCCTCGGCCCAGGCCGGCCGCTCGCGCTCGATGGCGCCCAGCAGCAGCGAGGACGTGCCCTGCTCGCGGGCCGCGGCGAGCACCGACTCCGGCGCGAGGCCCGCGGGGAGCGGCGGCAGTGATCCACGACACACGAGATCGCGGACGTAGCCCCGCGCTTTTGACGGAACCATCGAACCAGCGTAGGTTTGAGCTTGCGAGATTGTCAAACCCGCGGGGGTCATCTGTGCGTACGTGGCGGGCGCTCGGGATTCTGATCGGGATCGCACTGGTCGCGCTGCTGCCCCTCTACGGCGACATCCGGCCGCAGGCGGCGGTGAGCCACCCCGAGTGGGCGCGCATGATGCTCCGCGGCCTGGACTTGCTGCGGGACTCGCCGGGCATCAACGACACGGCGACCCAGGCCTTTGCGACGCTCTCCGGGCGTCAGAGCCGCGCCTGGCCGGCCCCGCAGTTCGTGCGGGCGGAGCGGGTCGAGGGCATCGACGCCGAGGGAGCGAAGCGCATCCGCCCCGCGGGAGGAATCGGCGAGGCGGTGTACGCCTTCGGCGTGGCGCGCGGCGGCGACTACCGGCTGCGCCTGCACCTCGCGGGCCCCGGGGCCGCCGAGGCCGAGTTCACCGAGGCCGGCTCCGACGAGGTGCTGCGCTCGTTCAGCGTGCCCGCGGCCGCCACGATGGGCTGGGTCGACGCCGGCGAGCTGCACCTCGACCCCGGCGCGTACGAGGCCACCGTGCTGCTGCCCGAGGGCAGCCAGCTCGAGTTCGTGGAGCTCGCGCCGCCGTGCCTGCACCCGATCGAGCCGCGCGGCGGCTGGAAGACGAATGCGGTCGCCTCGACCGAGGACGTGGCGGTGACGGTGCTGCAGGCGCTCGACCTCGAGTCCGAGCTGCCCCCGGCGGCGCCGCCGCTCGAGTACCGCGGCAGCGACCTGCAGCTCGAGGACGGCTCGCGCACGGCCGCGGCGTCGGGCGAGGGCGGCTTCCGCGGCGGGCCGCGCGGCTCGCGCGTGGTGCTGGTCGTGGACATCCCCGAGACCGGGCTCTACTCGCTCTCGGTGTTCGGCACCGGCGGCGGCGGGCAGCGCTGGCTCGCCGACGCCTGCCGCTCGAGCCTGATCTGCCCCAACATCGACCCCGTCGCGCGCTGGCGCGACGTGCTCACCGGCGTCTTCCCGAAGGGGCAGCACTACTTCTCCGCGAGCCTCGGGCCCGACGCGGTGGTGGAGCGGCTGCGCTTCGTGCAGAAGAAGGAGACGCCGGCCGACTACCTCGCAACCGTCGAGCGGCTCGGGCTGGAGCTCGGCGTCGCGGGCCCGATCACGCGCGAGCGGGCCGACGAGGCCCGCCGCTTCCTCGAGCGGCGCCGCGCGCAGCGCGAGCGCGACCTGTGCGGCGACATCCTGAGGCCCGGCACGCTCGTCGCCGAGCTGACCTCGGCCAGCGGCAGCCAGACCGGCGGCGGCGAGGGCGGCGGCGGCGGTGACGGCGGTGGCGGCGGTCCCGGCGGCGGCGGTCCCGGCGGTGGCGGCGAGGTGCCCCCGCCCCCGATCATCCCGCCCTTGCCGCCGGGCACGCCGACGACCGTGATCCCGCTGGGAACGAACTAGCCCCGCTTGCGGCGAGTTACGGGCTAGAGACCACGGGTAGCGGCGGAACCGGAGGGCTCCCGGGACGAGTC
>CAZMRX010000056.1:6873-19423 GCA_964568755.1 uncultured Acidobacteriota bacterium
TCAACGATCGACCGAGCAGATCAGGCCCTCGGCCGAGGGGCGGCTCTCGACCCCGCGCGCGTCGCGCGCGGCGACGCGCCAGCGGTAGGTGCCGGGCCAGGGCAGCTCGAGCCGCAGCGGGGGCGCCGTCACGTCGCGCGCGAGCAGCACCTGGTCGCGGTCGAGGGCCAGCAGCTCCACGCGGTGCGCGGGGCCGCGCGCGGTCCAGCGCAGCTCCGCCCTCTCGCCCGAGCGGACGTAGAGCGGGTCCTGGCCGGGCTCGAGCCCGCCGGGCGCCGCGGGCAGGGGCGTCGCGGCCTCGGGCGGCCGCCCGTCGGCGACCACGGTCCCCTCGCCGGCCTTGATCTCGACCGTGCGTCCCCGGGAGCGGACCCGGAAGCTGCCTTCGAGCGCCGCCGCCGTCGTGCGTCCCACCGAGCGGCGCAGCACCAGCCGGCCGCCCCCGCGCACCTCCCCGTCGCCGACCGTGATCTTCACGATCTCGCGCCCGGGCCCCTCGAACTCGGCGCGGCCCTGCTCCAGCACGGTCGAGAGCACGCTCGACGCCGGGATCGTGAGCATCGTGGAGCCCCCGAGCGTCACGGCCATCCAGGGGAACTCGAGGCGCGCCGTGGCGTCGGGCGCGGTGCGGAAGCTGTCGCCGGTGCGCAGCCCGTCGCCTTCGCGCAGGCGCTGCCAGGACGCCTTGGCGGGCAGCTCGGCCCGCTCGAGCCCCTGGTCGAGCCAGGCCAGCTTCCCGATCCCGATGCCGGCGCCCCGCGGGCGCGGCGTGGGAGCGGGAGCGGGGCTGTCCGGGGGCGCCTGAGCCACGACCGGGAGGTCCGCGCACAGCCACAGCGCCACGAAAGCGACGAGCATGCGCCTCATCCGGTGCGCGCCTCCACCGTCCCCTCCGCAGCCTGCTCGATCCCGCCCTTGGGGCGCGGCGGCTTGGGCCCGCGCTCGCCCTTCGCGTCGCGGTGCGGGTAGTAGTAGTACTGGTAGCTGCGGCCGCGCACGTCGATCACGTTGAGCACGGCGCCGAGCAGGTTCGGGGTCACCTTGCGGAGCGCGACCACGCTGCGCTTCACCAGCTTCTTGTCGACCTTGTCGTGCTGCACCACGAGCACGGTGTGGTCCGCGTGGCGCGCGAGCAGCAGCGCGTCCGTGACCGAGGCGAGCGGCGGCGAGTCCACCAGCACCCACTCGAACTGCGACTGCAGCTCGGCGAGCAGCGAGCCGAGCTGCTTGCGCGCGAGCAGCGCCGGCGGGTTGGGCGGCAGCGGACCGGCGGTGAGCGCGAACAGGTTGGCGGTCGTCGTCGGCCGCATCACGCTGGCGAGCGCTTCCTTGTGAACGAAGCAGTCGGTGAAGCCGGGCTCGCGCGTCAGGCCGAGCCGCTGGTGCAGCTGCGCGCGCCGCAGGTCGCAGTCGACCACCACCGTCTTCTCGCCCGAGCCCGCGAGCAGGCGCGCCAGGTTCACGATCGTGGTGGTCTTGCCCTCCTGCGGCGCGGTGCCGGTCACCAGCACCACCTGCCCGCGCTCGTCGCGCCGCGCGAAGATGAGAGCGGTCCTCAGGTTCTGGTAGGCCTCGGTCGCGAGCGAGTCCTGCTCCTGCTCGTAGCGCGGCACGGCGGCCAGCAGGTCGAGGTGCAGGTAGCGCTCGATCTCCTCCGGGTCGCGGATCGTGTTGGCGAGCTGGTCGCGCACCAGCACCAGCCCGAGCCCGGCCACGAGCCCGAGCAGCAGGCCCGCGAGCGCGATGCGCCGCTTCTGCGGGCGCACCGGGTACTGCGGCGGGCTCGCGCGGTCGACCACCGTGACGGTGTTGCTGCGGATCGAGGAGGCGATGTCGGTCTCGTTCAGCTTCTGCAGCAGCACCTCGTACAGGCTCTTCTGCGAGTCGGCCTCCTTGCGCAGCGCCTCGAGCTCGGTGGTCTTGCGGCTCTGGTTCGCCGCCTGCGCCTTCTCCGAGTCGATGGCGTTGCGCAGCTCCGTCTCGCGGCGCCGCAGCTGGGTGTACTCGGCCTGCAGCCCCTCCAGGATCTGGGCCGCGCGCGTCAGCTTGGCCTTGCGCAGCTGCTCGATCTGGGCCTTGACCTTCTGCACCTCGGGGTGGCCCTCGCGGTACTTCTCGCCGAGCCGGCCGAGCTCGACCGAGAGGCTGGCGAGCTGGGAGTTGAAGCCGGTCACGACCGGGTCGGCGGCGACCTGGGGCAGCGAGTCGAGCTCCTCGCTGCGCCCGCGCATCTCGCCCGCCTGCTTGAGCGCCGCCTCGATCGCGATCCGCCGCGCCTGGGCCTGGACGAAGTCCTCCTGCAGCCGGGCGATCGAGGTGCTCACGGCCGTGACGCTGCCCTCGGGCACGAACAGGTCCTGGCTCCTGTAGCTCTGGAACAGCCGGTCCTGCGCGTCGCGCATGCCCTGCTGCGTGGCCGCGAGCCGCTCCTGCAGCCACTCCATCGCCTTGCGCGCCGACTCGACGCGCGAGGCGAGCGACTGCTCGATGTACACGTCGCCGAGCGTGTTGGCCCACAGCGCCGCCTCGCGCGCGTCGCGGTGGGTGACCGTGACCAGCACCAGCCGGCTCTCGGGGATGGGCTCGACGCCGACGTGGCCCATGAAGAGCGCGGCGGCGTCCGGCGAGGACTTGAAGGGCTCGCGGTCGGTGAGCTTGAGCCGCGCCACCACCTTCTCGCCGAGCCCCTTCGAGCGCAGCACCTTGAACTGCGTGTTGTAGTAGTCGGTGTTCTGCCAGTAGCCGCCCGAGCCGATCATCATCGCCTCGGAGACGCTCGCGAACGTCGGCGGCGGCGGCTCGATCTGCAGCATCACGCCCGCCTGGTACTCGGGTGTCTGCACCAGCGCCACCACCAGGCCGATCAGCAGCCCCACCGCGGCGCAGGCGGCGAGGAACGCGCGGTGGCGCAGCACCAGCCCGAGGTAATAGCGGAGGTCGATGTCGCGGTCGCCGACGAGCGGGGGGTCCGCCGTCGGGACGCCCACGCTCGCCATCAGAACACCCGGCGCGAGACCGAGACCACGTCGTTCGGGTGCAGCGGCACGTCCGGCTTCTTGCCGTTTCGGATGGCCTTGATGTCGGCCTCGATGATCGTGACCTTGCCCTGCGGGTCGGTGCGCCGCACCTTGACGTCGCTGCTGCCGAAGCGCGTGAAGCCGCCCGCGAGCGAGATCGCGCCCGTGACCGTGAGGTCCGACTCGATCGCGTAGCGGCCCGGCCGGTTCACCTCGCCGTCCACGGTCACGAAGGACTTCGGCAGCGCCGAGATGATGTCGCCGTTCTTGAGCGGCAGCTGCAGGTTGATCTGGTCCTGCAGCGTCGCCGCGGACGAGATGCGCACGGTGATCGACGGCTTGCCGTCGTCGAAGGTGCCGTCGGTGCGGGTGATCAGCACCTCGGCGGAGGCGCTGGCCTTGAAGCCGCCCGACTCGAGCAGCGCGTCCACCAGCCGCATGTGGCCGCGGATCGGCTTCCGGCCCGGGGAGTTCACCTCGCCCACCACCGAGACGAACTGGCTCTGGAACTCCTTGACCTTCACCTCGACCTGCGGGTTCACCAGGTAGTCCTTGGCCAGCAGGTTCGTGATCTTGCGCTGGACCTCGGCCACCGTCAGGCCCGCCACCTGCACCTCGCCGAGCAGCGGGAACGTGATCGAGCCGTTCGTCTGCACGGTCGGGACGCGCGAGAGGTCGTCGTTTCCGAAGACGGCGATGTCGAGCACGTCGCCCGGGCCGACCTCGTAGTCGCCCACGCTCGCGCTGGGAGGGGCCGGCTCCGCGGCCGGCTCCGGAGCCGCCGGGGCCGTGGCGGCCGGGCCCGCGGGCGCCGGTGGGTTCTTGGCCGGCGCCTGTGGGTTCCTGGCCGCGGCCGGCGCGGCCTGCAGCAGCACGGCGAGGATGAGCGCCTGGATCATCGCTGCCCCGGCCCCGGGCCGAACAGCCCCAGCCCCAGCTGGATCACGAAGCCGTCGGTCGTCAGGTCGAAGTCGGGCAGGTTGGAGTCGCGCTTCTCCCAGCGGTAGTCGGCGCGCACCCAGGTGCGCCAGCCGAGGTTGCGCCCGATCCCGAGGCTCCAGCCGACGATGTCGTCGCGGCGCGGCTCGGAGAGCCCGGGCGCGTCGTTCGGGTAGGCGTTGCGCAGGAAGCCGACCCCGCCGCGCAGCCAGGTCTCGAACGGCCCGGGCGCCGTGAGCGAGAGGATGGCCGAGTTGTTCAGGTAGTAGGCGTTGGTGTCGTAGCCCGAGGGCTCGCTCGCGCGCGTGAGCTGGATCTCGGCGACGGTCGAGTGCCCGAGCTCGCGCCGCAGCGAGCCGCCGAGCGTGAGGCCGTTCCAGGACCGGCTCTCGCCTGTCGCGAGCGGGTTCGTCTGCCGGCGCAGGCCGACCGTCAGGCCGGCCGAGGTGAGGGCTCCGACCTCTCCGCCCAGGGTTCCGAGCACGCTGTGGGCGGTCGACTCCACGATCGCCCGGTCGGGCGAGGGTGGCAGATATTCGTAGGCGTAGCTCACCGTGGCCCTCAAGTCGCTCGCCACATCGTAGCCCAGGCCGGCCCGCAGCGTGCGGTTGTCGAAGTCGAAGAAGCTCGAGTCCTCCCGGTCGTCGAAGCGGTTCCAGGCCCAGCGGCCCTCGCCCTCGGCCCAGAGCCGAGCGCCCAGGTCCACGCGCGCGAGCGCCTGGCTCTCGTTGAACGTGAAGCGCGACAGGTCGAAGAAGTACTCGCGCCCGGGGTCGACCACCGTCGTCTCGAGCGTGGCGCGGGTGAAGCGGTGGCCGAGGCGCAGCAGCGTGCGGCTCCCGACGGGCAAGTCGAGCCGGGCCCCGGCCAGGTGCGACGTCTCGCCCACCTCCGGGATGTCCGAGAAGTAGCGCAGCCGCGCCTCGTACTCGGCGCTCAGCAGGCCGTGGCCGATCGGCATCGACGCGGTGACGCCCGGGCCGACCTGGAGGTACTGGTCGCGCACCGGGATCGGGCTCGAGAAGGCGAACACGTCGGCGTCCACCCAGGCGGCCGAGACGTAGGGCCTGAAGGTCGCGGGGCCGATCCGAAGGCCTTCCGGCCCGCCGCCGGCGTAGCCGTCGGGGACGTCCTCCCGGCCGGTGTCCGCCGCGGGCGCCGGGAACAGCTGCATCAACAGCTCGGGCGTCACGGGTCCGCGCAGCTCCGGCGCCGGCAGCTCGCCGAACACGAGCGTCTGCATCCCGGGCTCGTAGCTCGCCTCGAAGAACACCTCCGGGGCGACCTTCACCCGCAGGATCGTGCGCCCGGGCTCGCGCTCGAGCGCCACGCCCTCGAGCGGCGGATCGACGGCCGGCAGCGCGAGCCCCGCGGGCGCTTCGCCCGCGAGGCGCAGCACGACGAAGTCGCCCTCGCGCACCACCTCGCCCGGCGGGACCTGCTCGGAGGTCAGCACGCGCAGCGCGGGCCGGAAGTCGAGCGTCGTGGCGCGCACCGCGCGCACCTCGGGCTCCTGGGCGCGCGACGTGGCCGCGAGCGCGAGCGCCAGCAGGGTGAGCGCGCGCCTCACGGCCCGTCCGCCCGCGGCTGCGTGCGACGCTCGAAGAACAGCAGCACCAGCACCACCGCCACAACGGCCACCGCCTGGACCAGGATCAGCAGCGAGTGGACGAGGTCGGCGTGAGCGAGCCCCACGGCGCCGAGGCCGATGCCGAGCGTGATCAGGTAGATGGTGGCGACCGCGAGCGGCGGGCGCATGCCGAGCGACACCAGCCGGTGCGAGAGGTGGCGGCTGTCGCCCACGTAGATCGGCCGGCCCTCGCGGATGCGGATCACCGTGACCGTGGCCGTGTCGAGGATCGGCAGCGCCAGCACCAGCACCGGCATCAGCACGGGGAACACCGTGCCCGAGGCGTGCGACACGTAGCGCTGCAGCAGCGTGAGCGAGGCGAGCGTGAAGCCGATGAACAGGCTCCCGCAGTCGCCGAGGAAGATCGAGGCCGGGTGCCAGTTGAAGACCAGGAAGCCGAGCAGCGCGCCCATGAACGCCACCAGCACCAGGCTGATGAAGAACTCTCCGAGCAGCCAGGCGTTGAGCAGCAGCACCAGCGAGGCCACGAACGCGACCCCGGCGGAGAGCCCGTCCATGTTGTCGAGCAGGTTGAAGGCGTTGGTGATGCCCACCACCCACAGGATCGTGAGGGCGACGTTGAGCGGCTCGTAGAAGCCGATGTCGGTGCGGATCCCGCCCAGCACCAGCACCGTCGCCGCGAGCACCTGGCCGGCGAGCTTGAAGCCGACCTTGAAGCGGTTCCCGAGCACGTCGTCGAGCAGCCCGACGCCGAAGGCGATCGCCCCGCCGAGCATCATCGCCAGCAGCTTGGCCTCGACGCGGTAGGCCTCCTGGAGCATGGCGATCGGGCCGGCGAGGTGCGTCGCCACCCACGGCACGCGGGCGAAGAGCGGCACGCCGAGGTAGCCGGCGAGCACCACCACGCTGAACGCCGCCCAGACGGCGATGCCCCCGATCCGCGGCGTCGGCGCGGCGTGGACCTTGCGCGGCCCGGGCGCGTCGAGCACCCCGTGGCGGCGCGCGATCCGCGCCGCGACCGGGACGAGCGCCGCCGCGAGCGCGAAGGCGACCACGAGCACGAGCGTCGGGAAGAGGGCGGTCGTCAGGGACACCAGGGTTACGCCGCCTTCTGCAGCCGCAGCTCGCGGTAGAGCGCGTCCACGTCGCGGAGCAGCCGCTCCGACGAATGCAACGACATCACGTGCTCCCGACCCGCCTGCGCGCGACGGCGCGCGGCGTCGGACATCTCGAGCGTCTGCAGCACCGCCTGCGCGAGCGCCAGCGGCTCCCCGGGCGGGACCAAAAGGCCCCGCTCGTCGCGGCCGAGCAGGTCGGGCGTCCCGCCGACGGCGGTCGCCACCACGGGCCGCGCGGCGGCCAGCGCCTCGATCAGGGCGACCGGCGTGCCCTCGTTGCGCGAGGCGTTCACCACCACGTCGAGGTCGCCGTAGACCGAAGGCAGGTCGCGCCGCCACCCGAGGAAGTGCACGGCGCGCTCGAGCCCCAGCGCGGCGCTGTGCGCCTCGAGCGCCTGGCGCTCCTCGCCGTCGCCCACGAGCGCGAAGCGCACCTCGGGCCGGCGCTCGAGCACGTGGCGGGCGGCGCCCAGGAAGGTCGGCACGTCCTTGATCGGGACCAGCCGTCCGACCATCCCCACGAGCGGCGTGTCGGCCGCGATGCCCGCCTCGCGCCGGAGCACGCCGCGCGGCAGCTCGCCCGCGAGCGCCCCGAGCTCGAGGCCGAGCGGGATCACGCGGATCTTCGAGGCCGAGGCGACGCCCAGGTCGACGAGGTCCTGCTTGACCGTCGCCGACACCGCCACGAGCGCGTCGGCCGCCCGCGCCAGGAACGTCTCGAGCCGGCGGAAGAGCGCCTCCTTCGGGGGCGAGAAGTACCCGCGCAGCACGTGGCCGTGGAAGGTGTGGACGACCGTGGGAACGCGCGCGGCCCGCGCGGCCAGCCGCCCCAGCAGGCCCGCCTTGGCCGTGTGGGTGTGGACGACCTGCGGCCGCCAGGCGCGCATCAGTCGCACCAGGCCCAGCAGGGCCACGAGGTCGCCGAGCGGCGCGATCTCACGTCCGAGGCCGGCCATCGTCTCACAGTCGACACCCCTCTCCTTCGCGAGCGCCAGCAGGTTTCCCTCCCGCGGCGACTCGCGGCCGACGACCAGCCGCGTGTCGTAGCCGAGTGGACGCAGGCCGTGGCTCAGGAGGATCACGTGGAGGGACGGACCCCCGATGTTCAGGCGAGAGAACAGCCGGAGCACACGCACCCCCCGCGCTGATCCATCACCCGAAGCCTCGGTCATTCACACCCGAACAGGACGACGATTCGGCTGCGGGAGGGTAGCATTCTGGTCGAAGTCCGTCAAACTAACTTGCGCTGAATGAGAGAGATTCGGGCTTCTCACCCCGGGGGGACGCTACGCCCAGCCCCGCAAGATGTAGTAGGCGAGTTTCGTGTACTCCCCAACCACGATCCGCTGGTTCCAGCGGGTCTTCCACCAGCCGGCCGGCTTCCAGCCCGAAGGGTCCGCCGGGCGGCTGACGATCGAGATTCCGCGCAGCGTCCTCCGTGCCGCCCACAGCGCCCGGCGCTGGTGGTAGGGCGACGTCACCAGGGCGAGCGAACGGATTCCCTCCCGCTCGAGGATCGGCCGCACGGCCACGAGCGATTCGTGGGTGCTGCGCGAGACCTGCTCCATGCGGATGGACTCCGGCGGGATGCCGAGGCCGAGCGCCACCTGGCGCAGGCTTTCCGCGCTGTCCCCCGGCCCCGGCTCGCCGCCCGTCAGGATCAGCAGCCGCGCCTGCCCCGACAGCACCAGCCCCGCCGCCGAGCGCGTGCGCTCGTAGTCCGGGTCGCCGGCCAGCACCAGCGCCGCGTCCGTGGCGCGCGGCGGGTCGCGGGCGATCAGGAAATGCGCCGGCTCGTCCGCGAACACCGCGGCGAGCGCCAGCACCACGGCCAGCGATGCCGTGGTCGCCGAGCTTCGCGATTCGCTCACGCCTACGCCGTGGTGGTCGGCCGCTCTTCGCCCCAGAGCCGCAGCAGGTCCAGCTCGATCGCGTCGAACGGCTCGGCGCGCACGATGGCGTCGTCGGCATGCGTCGCGACCAGCACCCAGCTCGTGCCCTCGCGGCGGTACACCTCGAGCGTTCGCGTCGAGGGGTTGATGAGCCACGCATGGCCGACTCCGTGGCGTGCGTAGGCCGGCAGCTTCTTGACGCGATCGGTCCTCTCGGTCGAAGCAGAGAGGATCTCGCACACCCAGTCGGGTGCGAGCGTCATCGCGGCGGTATCGGGTACCGACGGCAGGCGCGCGCGCCGCCACCCGGCCAGGTCGGGCACCAGCGTGTCGTCGACGAGGTGCAGCTCCGGTTCGAACATGAAGAGCCACCCTCCCGGCCCGCCACGCCCGGACTGAAAGGCAGGGCCGATCTCCGCGCTGAGCGTGAATGCGCAAACGGCGTGGCGGCCCGCGGGCCTGGGACTCGCGTACAGATCGCCATCCACGATCTCCCCGATCTTGTCGTCGGGGAGCTTCAGCAGATCCTCGTAGGTCGCAGGCTTGCGGGCCGGACTGGCCATCAATCCAGTGTAGCGCGGCCGAGGCGCCGCCTCACGCCCATCGCTTTCCACTCGAGGCCCGGGTGGTGCCGGATGACGGCCTGCATCGCCGCGTCGTCGCTGAGGAGCTCGTGGAGATCCAGCACCGAAACGGCTGCCGCCCTGAAGGAGCCGACGGGGAAGCACTGCGCGACTCCTGGGGCCCAGAGCGGCGTGCGAAGCATGAAGTTCACGTCGAGCTCGAGGTTGCCCGAGCCGCCGTTGGCGGTGGCGTAGGTGAGCCGCCATTTCCCGCCGGCGTGCTCGGAGGGCATCCGCCTGACCGTCAGGCCCTCACGGGAGCAAACCGCCTGCACCGCCCGTTCCAGCTTCGGGCGCTCCGCGAGCATGGCCTCGCGGGCGGCCGCTCCGACGTAGTCGAGGTCGATGTCCACCGACAGGCGCAGCACTTCGAAATGAAACAGGTTGAGCGCGGTGCCGCCCTTCAGCGCGATCCGCGTCTTCAGGAACGGGTGGCTGTAGAGCGCGTCGAGCAGCGCCATCAGGCGGCAGACTTTCTCCAGCGACTCGACGCTGAAGCCGGTCGACGCCGCTTCGCGGGACAGCTCCGCGGGTGTCGGGTTCATGTCACTTGCGCCCAGTCGCGGTTCAACACGCGTTCGGGCACCACGAGGTTCCAGCGCGTCACGAGCTTGCCGGGCTCGCGCCTGGCGCGCTCCAGGTAACGGGGCTGCGCTGGCGCGTGCGCGAGCAGACGCTCGAAGTGGCTCTCCTCGAGCATCAGCTCCTCACGGTGCTGTTCGAGGAAGAAGCCGACCTTCGCCACCGTCGCGGCCGAGCCCAGCTTCAGCGCGTAGTCGGTGACTGCCTCGACGTCGAAGAACTCCACGGACTCGAGCGAACGCCAAATCTCCTCCCAGCTGCCACCGTGGCGAGGCGAATCGAGAACGTCCACGAGCGTCCGCTCGAGGGTCGTCACGCGCACCGGCAGGCCGCTGCGCGAAACCTCGACGATGCCTCCACCCAGGTCCGGCAGTCGACGCAGCGGCTTGGGCACCGGCACCGGCACGTACTCGGCGCCTCCGAGATCGAACCGCTTCGTGCGCGTCGAGGTGAGGTAGGTGACGCGGCGCGAGAGCGAATGGGCACGCCCGTGCAGCCGCAACGCCGCGTGATAGGCGATCACCACGTCGGGGGCCAGCCGGCTCGCCAGCAGAAACGGATCCACGTGCAGGTCGCGCGCGGCCGTGCCGCGCGGTACGACCGCGTACAACCCGCGGCGCAGATGCACGAGATGGCCGGCACGCAGATGCTGCTGCAGGACGGCCTTGCTCGCGGTGGGCTTGCGCACGCCACCTCGCTGGTGTGCGGACGCGAACTCCTCGAAGCGGAACACCGGATGGGTGGCGAAGTAGTCGACAGGCTTCATGGTTGTCGTGCCTACGCGTAAAGCACATTAAATATACTATCTGTGGAGAGGATTGACAACTTCGAGGTCGCTCCAATGTCGATCATGGCCGCAAGTAGTATGAAATATAGAACTATGGGCGAGTAACGGTAGGCTCTGCCGACGATGGCGAGCCCGGGGCCCCCCAGGCCTTCTCCTGACGCAGCCAGCTCTCGAGCGTCAGCAGCGCCCAGATCTGGGCGGAGAGGTCGGCGCGCGCCGTGCCGTGGCGTGCGATCACGGCCTCCACGGCCGGCGGCCGCAGGTACTCGTAGATCGGACTCCCCGGGTCGAGCAGCCGCTCGCGCACGAAGCCCGAGAGGTCGCTGCGGAACCAGGCGCCGAGCGGCGCGCCGAAGCCCATCTTGCCGCGGGTCAGGATCGACGGGGGCAGGATCTCGCGCATCGCGCGCCGCAGCAGGAGCTTGCCCGTGCCGAAGCGCATGCGCAGCCGGTCCGGAAGCGCCGCGCCGAACTCCACGACCGCCGTGTCGAGAAACGGCGAGCGCGCCTCGAGCCCGTGCGCCATCGACATGCGGTCCATCTTCACCAGCAGGTCGTCGAGCAGGTAGGTCTCGAAGTTGAGCTGGAGCAGGCGCGCGAGCGTGGAGCCCGAGCCGGCGGCGTAGCTCGTCTCGAAGCTCTCGAGCAGGCGAGCGCGCTCGAGGCCCGACGCGAGCTCGGGCTTCAGGAGCCGTGGCAGGTCGTCGGTGAAGTACGCGTTCCAGCGCAGGTAGCGCTCGAGCAGCGGCAGGCGGCCGGCCTCGGCGAAACGCTTCGCGAAACGCAGCGGGTGCTTGCGGTCGGCGGGCTCCGGCAGCAGGCCGAGCAGCGCCCCGAGGCCGCGGAACACCGCGCGCGGCACGCGCTCCGAGAGCGCGCCCCCGTAGAGCCGCAGGTAGCCCGCGAACACCTCGTCGCCGCCGTCGCCGTTGAGCGCCACCGTGACGCGCGCGCGGGTCAGCTCCGAGAGCAGGTACGTGGGCACCGCCGAGGAGTCGCCGAATGGCCCGTCGTGGTGGAACACCAGGCGGTCGACGAGATCGAGCGCCTTCGGCTCGACCACGAACTCGGTGTGCTCGGTCGAGAAGCGCTCCGCCACGACCCGCGCGTGCGCGCGCTCGTCGTACTCCGTGTGGCCCGCGAAGCCGATCGTGAAGGTCTTGACCCGGCCCGAGGCGGCGCGCGCCATGAGCGCCACGACCGACGACGAGTCGAGCCCGCCCGAGAGGAAGGCGCCGAGCGGCACGTCGGCGACGAGCCGCCGCTCGACGGCGGACTGCAGCAGCGCGAGGAAGCGCTCCTCGGCCTCGGAGTCGCCGAGCGCCTCCCCGGCGGCTCCCGGGGCGGCCTTCCCGCTCGTAAAGCGCGCGCGCCAGTAGCGCCGCGGCGGCGCGGTTCCGGCTTCGGTCACAACCAGCGTGTGCCCTGGCGGCAGCGCCCGGATCCCGCGGTAGAACGTCCCCGGCGTCGGGACGTAGCCGTAGGTCAGGAACAGCGGCAACGCGCCAGGGTCACGCTCGTGCGGCACCTCCGGGTGCGCCAGCAGCGCCTTCGCCTCGGAGGCGAACGCGAACAGCCGCGGCCCGTCGTGGTAGAAGAGCGGCTTCTTGCCCGCGCGATCGCGCGCGAGCAGCAGGCGGCGCTGGCGCGCGTCCCACAGCGCGAAGGCGAACATTCCGTCGAGCTCCGCAACCGCGGCGTCGCCCTTCTCCGCGTAGAGGTGCAGGATCACCTCGCCGTCGCCCTGGCTCTTGAAGCGGTACCGGCCCTCGAGCGAACGCCGCAGCTCGCGGAAGTTGTAGATCTCGCCGTTGAAGACGAGCCACAGCGAGCCGTCCGCGTTCGTCATCGGCTCGCTGGCGGCGTCCGAGAGGTCGATGATCGACAGCCGCCGGTGGCCGAAGCCCAACGGGCCTTCGATGTGAGTCCCCTCGCCGTCCGGCCCGCGGTGCGCGATCGCCCCGGCCATGGCGCGCACGACCTCCGGCGACGGCGTCCCGC
>CAZMRX010000057.1:0-19278 GCA_964568755.1 uncultured Acidobacteriota bacterium
CGTACCACTTGTGCTCGGCGTCCATGACCAGGCAGGCGTCCACGACCTTGCGCTCGGCGACGAACGGCAGGACCGCGACCCGGGCTTCTTCCTTCCCGTCCTTCGATCTCAGGCTGACGACGCCGCCCTGGTCAGGTGGGCGCACCTCGTGCCGGACGTGGATGCCGAGGCTTTCGAGCAGCGTCTGGAGCGCGTCGAGCTTTCGGGGGTGGTCGTGGTTGCCGGCGATCAGCACGCACTGGATCCGCTCGCCGACGAGCTTCGCCAGGACGTTGTAGACGAGCTTC
The DNA here is from genome assembly GCA_964568755.1 of uncultured Acidobacteriota bacterium. Classification (GTDB taxonomy): domain Bacteria; phylum Acidobacteriota; class Vicinamibacteria; order Fen-336; family Fen-336; genus DATBSL01. The sequence continues at coordinate 288 of CAZMRX010000057.1, forward strand.
TCGGCCTCGGGAGGCGGGGCCGGGGAGTCGAAGACGTCGCCGGCCATGAGGACCGCGTCGACCTCATGGTCCTTCGCGATCGCCGCCACCTGGTCGAGGGCCTTGGCGTACTCGTCCATCCGGGATCGGCCGCGGAGCGGCTTGCCGATGTGCCAGTCGGCCGTGTGGAGAAACCTCACCGTGGGGTGAGTCTATCCGTGCAGACTGCCAGGATGGGTCCGTTTTGGGGCGTTCGGCTGAAGAGCCACCGCCATCAAGGCGTGGGTGGACCGGCGGGCACGACGGCGGTGGCATCGATCTCGAACAGAAGGTCGTCGCGGCAGACATCGGCGACGGTCGTGACGATCGGGGCCTGCTGGAGGCCGGCGCGGGCCAGGACGCGCTCGAGCGCCCTGGCGTCGTCGGGGCGCTTGAGGAACGCCGTGGCCTGGGCGACGTCCGCGAGGCGCGCCCCGGCTCCCGCGAGGAGAGCCTCCACCACCTCGAGCGCGCGGAGCGCCTGGGCCTCGAAGTCGCCCCGGTTCACCGTAGCGCCGCGCTCGTCGATCGAGGCCGTGCCCGAGACGAAGACGTAGCGCGCGTCGCCGTGGACGAGCTCCAGCGCCCGCGCGAAGGCCGAGCCGTACTCCGTCGCCTCGTTCTGCTTCTGGCTGCTGAGCCGGCGCGCGGCGAGCGGCGCACCGCCCCGCGACTGCAGCGCGATCAGATCGAGCGTGCACCAGCCCCCGCGCGCGTTGCGGCCTTCGATCCCGGTGCTCGCGGGAAGCTCGCCGTCGCCCCGGGGACCGAGGAGGCCCAGTCCCCGGAAGGCGGCGTTGCGCACGTCGTTGAAGCGGCCGTACCAGTCGAGGATCTCGCGCAAGTAGAACCAGGTGCGGGCGACGTCGCGGAACGTGAAGCCCTCGCGCTCGAGCAGCGTCCGCGCCGCGTCGATCGCCGCGGCCGTGTCCTCGGCGGGCCCCGTAGCGAGGCCCGCCGGGACCGAGCGGCCCACGTCGGCGAGGCCGAGAAAGCGGACGCTCTCGCCTTCGACCACGCGGCCGAGAGGCGTGTCGCCAGCGACGACGACGCGCGAGGCCCCGCGCGCCGCCAGGACGTGGATTCCCGCGAGCCCGGGACGACCCACGGGAGAGCCCTGGACGAAGGTCGGCGGGACGCTCCAGAGCGGCGAGCCTCGGAGCGCACGCGCGCGGCCACGCGCGAGCGCGGGCGCCGCGGACAAGTCGCCGAACACGCGCTCCTGCAGCGGGGCGCTCGCGCGGGAGCGGCACGCCTCGTCGATCGCCGCGTAGGCCTCCTCGGCCACCGTCTCCGGCGGCCGTGCCTCCGTCTCGTTCCAGCTCAGCAGCAGCAGCTCGCTGCCAGCTTCGCTGGCCCGGAGCCTCGTGATCACGCTAGTCGCGCGGGCCGGCGCTAGTGGGAGCTGATCCGGGTGGGCCCGCGCTGGCCGCCCTCCGCCGCCGCTCGGTAGGAGGAGAGTGTCGACTGCAAGCTGCGGACGAGCGGCTCGTCCCCGGCCCGGCTCGCGACGTCGAGGGCCTGCCGGGTCGTCTCGATCGCATCGGAGAGGCGGCCGGACTGGGCGTAGACGCGGCCGAGCAGCTCGAGCACCCGGGGATCCTGCCCGCCTGTCAACGCGACGGCCTTCTGGGCCACGGGGATCGCTTCCGCCGACCGATCGCTCAGAGACAGGGCCAGGGCGAGGTTGGCGAGCACGCCGGGGTACTCGGGGTTGAGCTGCGCGGCGCGCTGCAGGTGGGGGACGGCCTCGGCCGCGCGCCCCGTCCCCGCGAGCACGCTCCCGAGCGCCGCCTGGGCCTCGCCGAAGTCGGGCTTGAGCGCGATCGCCTTCCTCAAATGCGCGATCGCCTGGTCCGGCCGACCCTGCTGCGCCAGCGCGGAGGCCAGGTTGTTGTAGGCGTCGGGATAGTCCGGGCTCAGGGCGATGGCGCGGCGGTACTCCGCGATCGCCTCGTCGTGGCGGCCATTCACCGCGAGCGCGGTGCCGTAGCTGTTGTGAACCATGGGATCGCTCGGCTCCTGGGCGAGCGCCTTCTTCAGCAGCGGGATCGCCGTCGCGTGGTCGCCACGGTTCATCGCCTCCGAGGCATCGTCGATCAGCTTGAAGTACTCGGTCACCGGAGCGTCGATGCGCTGCAGGCCGTCCGGCGGGATGTTGACGAACTCCGGGATGTTGACCGCGCGGTTGGCGGCGGTGTTGTTCTCCACCAGGATCGCGGGGGTGTCGTTGCCGTGCTCGTCGATGTGGGTGAGGAACATCTGCGTGTACGGCGAGCGGCTCTTCGAGGAGAACACCATCCAGCGCCCGTTGGGCGAGAAGCTGTGCCAGGAGTTCATGAGCGGAGTGTTGCAGCGCATCAGGCGCGCCTCGCCGCCCTCGATCGGCACGATGTAGAGCTTGCCGTCCGGGCGCATCAGCTGGCCGTTCTTGGCCTGCACGAAGACGACGAAGCGCCCGTCGGGCGAGACCTTGGGGAAGCTGTTGCTCATGCCGTTCCCCGAGGCGCCCTTGATCGGGACGGCCTCGCCGCCGCGGCCGCCGCGGAAGGGGATGCGGTAGAGGTCGTAGCGCATCGGGGTCTCGTTCGGGTCGTTGGAGCGCTCGGCGATCTTCCGGCCCTCGGGGTAGGCGTCCGTCGCCTCGCCGCGGGCGAAGACGAGGCTCTCGCCGTCCGGCGTCCAGACGGCGTTCGTGTGCACGAAGCGTGGATCGTCGGCGCCCGGCAGCGGCTGCAGCTTTCCGGTCTCCTTGCTGTACCAGGCGAGGATCCCGCGCGTCGGGTAGAAGACCTGCAGGAAGCGATAGTCCTTGAAGTTGGCGACGTAGTAAGCCTGGCGCAGGTCGGCCGGGAGCTTGCTTCGGCCGTAGGCGGTCTGCTCGCGCCCGGGGTCGTTGATGCTGGTGACCACGTAGCGGCCCTCCGGCGAGACCTGCGACATGAAGCCCACGCGCAGCTTGCCGCCGAGCTTGCCGCGGTAGGTGCTCCACTCGATCACGTTCGCGCGGCGGATCGTCGCCTGCGGCTCGATCGGGAAGAGCGCGTAGAGGCCCTTGTCGTTGTGGGGGCCGTCGAGGTCCATCCCCATCGTCTTGCCGTCGTGCGACACGGAGTGGCAGTTCGCGCAGGCGTGGATGCCGGTCATCATCACCTTGCTCTTCGTCTCGGCGAGGTTGCGCAGGCGCCAGGCGATCAGCGGCACGAACTTCGGGCTGAGCGGCCGGATCACGCCCTTCTCGCCCTCGGCGGGCATGAGCGGCACGTCGCGGAAGAACACCGGCGCCGCCACGGGATCGGTCGAGGTGCGGATCGAGACGCGGCCGCGCGACACGGCGCGACCGAGGCCTTCGTCCGCGTAGCCCGTGATCGTGAGCACGGCGTCCGCCGCGGTCGAGCCCTGCTTGATCGCCTCCCACTTCTCGGGGTCGGGCCGCCAGGTGCGGGCGGCGGCCTGCGTCTCGGTGAGCTTCGGCAGCTCGTTCGTCTTGCCCACCGCGCGCTCGTCGATCTCCCCGATCTCGATCGGCTCGCCCCTCGACGTCGCGCGCAGCGACGCCGCCTGGTCCTGGCCGAAGCTCACGTCGATCGTCCAGAAGCGGGCCCGCGGGCTCGGGTCCCGCCACTCGAGCCGCGGCGGCGGGAACTCGGGCGGGAAGACCGAGCCTTCGAGCGGGTAGTCCACGACGATCGGCTCGGGCCGCCGGGACGAGTAGAGGAAGAGCCCCGCGGCCAGGGCCGCCACAGCCAGGGCGACCGCCACGGGCGTGCGGGAGTGAGCTTGCTTCATGGGCTCCTCAAAGCGAGCAGATGCGATTCGGACGGAATCTCGTTGCACAGTAGCACGGTCTGCATCACCTCCAGCGCGATCAGCGCCGCGCAGCCGGCGGGACGCGCACTCGCGTCAGTGCCAGTTGAGGATCACGTGGAGCTGGCGCGGGGCCGAATCCGCGCCGAGCTTGACCATCAGGAAGCGTCGGCCGTCCGGGGAGACGCTGTAGCTCTGAAACCGGTCGTCGACGTGAAAGCCCGACCGGTCGAACAGCCGGCGCGGGGCGCCGAACGCCCCGTTCGGCTGCATCGCCACCGCCATCATGGCGTCGCCCGCGATGTAGTAGAGCTCCTTGCCGTCCGGGGACCACATGGGCCGGACCCCGCCTCCCGTCGAGACCGGGACCCGATGCTCGCCGGCGGGGTACGACTGCACGTAGATCTCGCTTCGCCCCGACTCGTCGGACGCGTACGCGATCCAGCGCGGCGTCTCACCCTCACGGGCGGGCGAGAAGCGCGCCGCGATCTCGTTCCACCGTGTGACGCGAAAGGGCTTGGCCTTGCCGTCCGGCGACAGGGTCCACAGGTCGCGGCCGGTCGTGGGCTGGATCTCGAGGTAGAGGAGCGTCCCTTCGCCCGAGACCATGTACGGGAACTGATCGAATGGCCGTTTGAGCAGCAGTTCGGCCGACCCCGAACCGTCGGCGGGCTGCGAGTAGATGTCCCAGTCTCCCCCGCGATTCGACCCGAACAGGATCCGCCGGCCGTCGCGGCTCCAGACCGGAAGGATGTTGCTGTCGTCGCCGGAGGTCAGGGGGCTGTGGGTCCCGCGCTCCAGGTCGTGCATCCAGAGGTTGAGACCCTGCCGGACGACGGCCTTCGTTCCGTCCGGCGAGATGCTGACTTCCTGATAAGCGGCCGGCTCCTCCCGCACCGGCTCGACCCGTCCGTCCCGGTCCACCCAGACGAGCGACGTCCTGGACGGATTGCCGAAGGCGTAGACAGCGGTCCCGTTGAGCGAGGTCGCGAGCCACGCCCGACTGTCGGTCGAGACTTCGGAGTAGACGTTGTCCAGCACCAACGCGTCGGTGCGGGTGGGGGCCGGGCGCCGCGGATCGAACGGCGCGGCCCGGACACCCCCGGTCGCGTCCACGAGCAGGAGGCGGCCCGCGCCCCGGCCAGCTTTTCCGAGCGACGACGTGTCGAAGATCGCAGCCGCGAAACTCGTCGCCGGCAGCACCGACTCCCACTGGCCCGAGCCCGGGGACAGCACGGCGCTGCCTCTGCCCTGCCCCCAGACCGCGAAGAGCACTCCCCCTCCCGGGAGTGCCTGTGGCCACACGTGGGCATAGCCCTTGGCGGCGCCGTCGGGCTTCGAGATGGCGACGGGCGTTCCGCCGGCGGCCGGGATCCGCAGCAGCCCGGAGCTGATCGACGCCGCGTAAACGATGCTGTCGTCCTCGGTCCACGTGCCGCCGAAGGGATAGGCGGTCTCGACGAGGCGCACGGGAGGGCCGCCCTTGACCTCGGCCTTCTGCAGTTGGCCCTGCGCGAAGAACGCCACCCACTTGTTGTCGGGCGAAAAGAACGGCTGCCGGGCGCCGTTCGAGCCGAGGACGACGCGCGCCTCGACCGAGTCCAGGTCGCGCAGGTAGAGCAGGGCGTCCTCGGTTCCCTGCCGCGCCACGTAGGCCACCGTGCGGCCGTCGCTCGTGAGGGCCGGAGCCGAGGTGAGCTCGGAGCCCGGCGGGAGCGGGATGCTCAGGCGAGCCGTCTTTGGCTGGACGTTCGCGGGACGGCTCCACAGCGCGAACGCCGCGACCGCGAGCGATGCGATGGCGATCGCCGCCGAGGCCCAGACCGCTGCGCGATGGGCGCGGGGCTTGTCGGTCGAGGCCGCCGCCCGCGGTGCGGCGGTGTCGAACGCACCCTCGAGCGCCAGGCGCATCGACGCCATGTCGGGAACGCGCTGCTTCGGGTCCTTGTGCAAGCAGCGCTGCAGGTAGACGACGAGCGTCGGGGGCAGACCTTTTGGCAGGAGCGACCAGTCCGGCTCCGCGCGGACGACGGCCGCGAGCGTGTCCGTCAGGTCCTCGCCAGGAAATGCCCGGGCGCCCGTGAGCATCTCGTACAGCACAGCACCGAACGCCCAGACGTCCGCGCGCTTGTCCACCGCCCGCCCGCGCGCCTGCTCCGGCGCCATGTACGCCGCCGTGCCGAGGATCATCCCGGCCTGGGTCATCGCGGGGCTCGCGAAGGTCGGTGAGCTGGTGGCACTCGCGCTCGAGCTGGCCACCGGGTCGATTGCCTTCGCGAGACCGAAGTCGAGCACCTTCACCGTGCCGTCGGGGCGGACCTTGACGTTCGCAGGCTTCAGGTCTCGATGGACGATGGCCAGCTCGTGCGCCGCTTCGAGCGCCGCAGCGATCTGTTTCGCGACCTCTAGTGCGTCGCCGAGCGCCATCGGCCCTCTTGCGATGAGCTCCGCGAGCGTCTGCCCCTCGACCAGCTCGAGCACGAGCGCGTGCGTGGCGCCGCTGTCCTCGAAGCCGTAGATGGCGGCGATGTTCGGGTGATTGAGCGAGGCGAGCACCTGCGCTTCGCGGCGGAATCGCGCCAGCCGGTCGGGATCGCCGACGACGGCCTCCGACAGCATCTTCAGCGCGACGTCGCGCTGCAGCTTGGCGTCTCGAGCGCGATACACCTCGCCCATGGCGCCCGCGCCGAGAGGGCCGACGATGTCGTAGGGACCGAGCCGGGTGCCGGGGTTGAGGGTCAGTCGACCTTCCAAGGTTCCGGCATTCTACGTCGCTCTCCGAGCTCGAGGCGCTGCGGGGCGCCAGCGCCGCCTCAGGGCAGGATCTTGATGCGCCGGCGACCCGAAAGGCGGTAGACCCCGAAGTCCTTGCCGTCCACCGTGAAGACGGTGTCGATCCCCTCACGCTCGGCGACACGCACGACCGCGGCGTCCGCGAAGTCCATTTGGCGGTCGCGGTACTTCCACATCAGCTCGCGGATCCGCGGAATGTCGTCGAGTCCGAGTGGCAACAGCCGGATGGCTTCGGTCTCGAAGCTGCGCCAGAGCGCGGCCTGGACGTCGGGGCGATCCGCCAGGAGGAACATCGCTTCGGTGACGACAGGCCACACGGTGGCGAGCGGCTCGCGGAGCTCCCGCAGCGTCGCGACGCAGCGCTCGTGGTGCTGATCCGGCCGACGCAGCAGTGCGACGATCGGGCCCGTGTCGACGAGGATCACTTGCGGCCGCTGGCGCGCGCGCGCAGGAGCTTCCGCACCTTGTCTCCACTGCGGACGGAGAGGTCCGCCGGACCCTCGGCGATGATCCCGATCAGGTCGCGCAGGGCCGGGTACGGTGCTTCGCCTGCTTCACCACCGACGTAAGCCTCGATCGCCTCGCGCACGACCGCGGACTCCGACCGGCCGCTCGCCCGGGCGCGCCGGGCTACCGCGCGCCGCGTCTTCTCGCCGATCCGAACGCTCAGGATGCGACTCACCCGCCCCCTCCAGCAGTGTATGACACTCTGTCATACAGGGCCTGATGCGTCAATCCCGCACGGCTTCGGCGAGCGCCGAGGCGCCCCAGTCCGAGAAGGCGCGGCGGGCGGCTTCACGGTAGCGGACAGCGTCGGCCGCGCCGCCGGGTTGCTGCTCGACGAGTGACGCGGCCCGCTCGTTGGCGACGCCCGCGACCTGCAGGTAGCCGTGCTCGTGGGCCAGGGCGACGGCCGCGTCGTAGTGGGCGCGCGCCTCGGTGGTGGCGCCCCGCAGCCGCGAGGCCTCGGCCTCGAGCAGCCGGTGCTTGTGTCCGAAGTTCGCCGGGCAGAGAGCCGCCCACATGCCGAAGCGTCGGCGGGCGCGGCGAACCGCACGGCCGAGCGCGGGCCTCGAGCCGGCCTCGCCCGCAAGGGCGGCGTGGATCAGGCCGTCGTAGAACACGTGCTCCGCCCCGTGCAGCATGCCCTTCGAGTCCTTGAGGTAGCCGGCCGCCCGCACGGCCAGCTCGTGGGCCTGCCCGTACTCCTTCCACAGGTATAGCGCCTGCATCTTGTTCACGAAGTAGTAGTGGGCGAAGTGGCGCGAGCCGTAGCGCTCGAGCTCGGCGACGAAGGCGTCCTCGCGAAAGCCAGGGCTGTCGAAGGAGGTGCGGCTCGCGGTCTCCCCGCGCAGGCTGCGCACCGTCTGGCGCACCGCGTGCAGGCAGCCGGCCGGCTCGCGCTGCTGCGCGCGCTCGAGCCACTCGAGGTGGCTCTCGGCCTCCTCGAGCACCGCGTCGAGCCGGACGCCTCTCATCAGCTGGCTCTGCGCGATGCCCGCGCAGGCGCAGCCCGTGTGGAAGAGGTCTCCGGTCTCGCGCCCGGCGTCGCGCGCGGTGCGCCAGAGCGCCTCCGCCTCGGTCGCGGGCCGCAGCCACGACGTGCCAAAGTAGCCGACGACGAAGTGCACCTCGGCGCGCTGCTTGCGGTTGCCGAAGCGCTCGACGAGCCCGAGCGAAAGCCGCCCGAAGTCGTAGCCGGTCTGGTAGCGGCCGAGCACTCCGCCCAGGAAGATCGCGCCGAAGACCATGTAGGGGACCGGCGACTCTGCGGTGTTGCCATGGCGCAAGCACAGCCGGACGGCCTTGGCCGAGATCGCCACGCACAGCTCGGGCCGCACCTGGAACGCGGCCTTGGCGCAGGCCGAGATCAGGCGCACTGCCCAGCGGCACCGCTCGTCGGTCATCTCGGGCAGGTCGGCGAGAGAGCCGACCGATCGGCGTCCCATGTGCAGGCGCGCGAGCGCCAGGTCGGCGAGGAGCGCCGGCGGATTGAAGGCGGCCGGCAGCTTCACGCCGAAGGCCGCGGCCGCCTCGCGACCGAGCGCGTAGGCGTCGCCGAAGCGCGCCATGTCGGTGTAGAAGTGGATGAGCGCCTCCTGCACGGCGGCCTTCTCGGGGGCCGATCCGGCGAGGCGCACGGCCTCCCTGAAGTACTGCTCGGCGCGTTCGAAGGCGAGCACGGAGGCGGCCGCCGCGCCCGCCTTCGCGAAGTAGCGGCTCGCCTCCCCCGGCGCCGAGAACTGGAGGTGCGCCGCGACCGTCTGGGGCTCGGCTCGACCGCTCGCCTCGAGCACGCGCGCGAGCCGCTCGTGCCAGGCGAAGCGAGTGCCGGGCTCGAGCCGGCTCGCCACGCTCTCGCGCACGCGGTCGTGGAAGCACTCGATCGCGTCGTCGAGGCCTGGCCCGCTGGTGCGGGCGAAGTGGCTCGTCCGCAGCTGCGTCACGAAGGCCGGCGGCAGGGACTCGAAGCCGCACGCCGCGGCCGCGTCGCGCGCGCGGATCGGCTGGCCCGCCACGGCCACCGCTTCCAGCAGGCGCCGCGGACCCGGCTCGAGCAGCGCCACGCGGGCCGCGATGACGGAATCGAGGCCGGCTCCTGCCGCCGCGAGGTCCATGCCCGCGCGAGCGTGGCGCGCCAGCTCGTGAACGCAGAAGGCGTTCCCGGAGCACTCGCGCAGGATGCGTTCGGCGCGCTCGCGCGCGCCGGCGCGCGCCGGCCCGAGGAGCGTCAACGCGAGCTGGAGCGTCTCACCCTCGGACATCGCCGCGACCTCGACGGCCTCGCGCGCGACCCGCGGCGCGAACGTCCGTTCGGCCGCGGCGAGCGCCGCGAGGCAGGCGCTCGTGTGCTCGTACTCGCTGCGATACGCGAGCAGCAGCAGCACACGCCCGAGCTCGGGGGTCTCCACCAGGTCCGCGAGCAGCTCGACGCTGTCCACGTCCCCCCACTGCAGGTCGTCCACCGTCAGCACGACCGGCCGCGTCGCGGCAAGCCGGCCGAGCAGCCGGCCGAGAGCCCGGAACGCGGAGCGCCGCTGCTCGCGCGGCTCGGCCCCGCCACCCGGAGCGTCGCCCGCGCTCGCCACCGCAGGGAGCCGCCGCAGCACCGGAAAGGCGCGGGCCAGGTCCGCGACATCCTCCGGCAGCAGCGCGTCGAGCTCGGCCGGGGGGAGGCGCGCGAGATGCCGGTAGAGCGAGTCGACCAGGCTGTCCCAGGCCTTGTAGGGGACCGACTCCTGCTCGTAGCAACGGCCCGAAAGCGTCACGACCGACGTGCGCGCGGCGAGCTGGCGCTGGAAGTGGTCGAGGAGCGCGCTCTTGCCTGCCCCGGAGCGGCCGTGCACGCGGCAGATGACGACGGCCCCGGATCGGGCGTGCTCGAACGCGCGCGCGAGCGTCGCGAGATGCGGCTCGCGGCCCACGAAGGGCGGCTCCGTCTCCCAGGCTTCCTCGTCCGTGCGAGGCGCTGGCGCTGCCGTGCCCGAGACCACCGCGCGTAGCGCGGCGCCGCCGGGCCGCCTTTCGGGGTCGCGATCGAGGAGCGCCAGGCACAGGTCGTTCAGGTCCGCGGGCACGCCGGAGACGATGGAAGACGGCGCGGCCGGCGCTCGTCCGCCCATCGCGTCGACCAGCTCGTGCAGCGTCCGGCGCCTCCCGCCGAAGGGCTTCTGCCCGGTGAGCGCCTCGTAGAGCATCACGCCGACGGCGTACCAGTCGCTGGCCGGGGACAGCGGCAGCGCCGTCGCCTGCTCCGGCGACATGTAGTGGATCGTTCCGGCGAGGTGGCTGTCGGCCGACTCGTGGACGCGGCGCAGGCGCCCGGGGCTGCCCGAAGGCGATCCCGCAGGCGCGTCGGGCGCTGCGCGGGTGTCGACGTGCAGCTCAGCCACGAGGCCGAAGTCGAGCAGGCGCAGCCGCCCGTCGGGCGTCACCAGCACGTTCTCGGGCTTGAGGTCCCGGTGCAACATGCCGGCGGCGTGGAGCGCCGTCACGCCTTCGACGAGCTGCGCGAGCGCCGCGCGCAGCCGCGCCTCGTCGGCCGGCATGGCGCCGCGCGCGAGCGGCTCGGGGGGGCTCGGCGGCGCCGCGAGCGGCACGGCGTCAGCCGCCAACACACCGGGGCGCCCCTCGGTGACGGCGGTCGGCTCGTGCGCCGCGCCGCCGCCCGCCTGGTTCCAGACCCAGCGCCTGAAGTCGAGGGCGCCCTCGAGCAGCTCCATCGTGAAGCACCAGGTCCCGCGGTCCTCGAAGAGCTCGTAGAGCGGCAGCAGGTTCGGGTGCGAGAGCGAGGCGAGCGAGCGGAACTCCTGCTTGAAGAGATAGAGCGCGGCCGGGTCCCGCCCGCGCATGGCCTTGAGCGCCACGCGCTGCCCGCGCTCGCGGTCGTGGACCTCGTAGACGGTGCCCATTCCGCCGGCGCCGAGCAGGCGCACGACGGAGAAGCGCTCGGTGCCCGAGAACGCCTCATCCCGAGGAGTGGACACGATGTGCCGGGAATGGTACACCCGCGACTTCAGCAGGAGGCGCCATGACCCGCTCGCGTGCCCTCGCCGTCGTGTTACTCGTCGCGTCCGCCGCCCAGGCGCGCGCCCAGTCGACCGACCCGCTGGGATCCAACAACGGCATCTACCCCTCGGCCCAGGAGTGGACGGGCGGCTACCGCGTCAGCAACTACGCGTATCCGCAGTCTCCCGTCGCGGCCCGCTTCTCGCCGGGCGGCGGGCAGGGCGGGCTCACGCCTGCGAATGCTCCCTTGTACGTCGCCGCCGTCAAGGCGTACCTCGCGGCGGTGCAGATGAGCGGGCTCGTCAACGACCCGGCGAACTGGTCGCCGGGGAAGGCCGGCTGGTACGACATGCCCTGGATGTCGGAGGGCGACACGCTCCCCGACGGGCGCACCGATCCGAACTCGGGGCGCGAGGCGATTCTCGGGTCGCACACGGGCCAGATCCTCGAGCCCAGCACCTTCCCGTCGCTGCCGCCGAAGGTGAAATTCCAGAACCACTCGGTGATCTACTACAACGACGTCGCCGCGGCGATGCTCGGCCGGCTCTGGAAGGATCCGTACAGCCCCGACCTCGGCGACACGCAGTTCCCCGAAGGGTCGATCGTGGTCAAGGTCGAGGCTGCGACGCTCACGCCCGACCAGTGGCCGGCGGTCGCGGGCTCGACCCGCTACTGGGTCTACCGGCCGACCGTGGCCGTGATCGAGAACCCCGGCATCACCTACAAGACGCCGAGCATGGTGCCCGTCTACTTCGCGCAGATGGCGGTGAAGGTGAAGGACAAGCTGGCCGCGCCCGAGACCGGCTGGGTCTACATGGCCTTTGCGTACGACGCGAACGCGAGCGGCGCCACGGTCTGGGACAAGGCGGTCCCGGTCGGCGCCACGTGGGGCAACGACCCCGAGGCCGCGCGCACGCCCTCGGGGCGCAACCCGAACGCGCCGCTGCAGCAGACGTGGGTCAACCCGCAGGCGCCGGCATTCGCGCGCGACACCCTCGGCTGGGGCGGACGGCTCGCGGGCCCGATGGACGTCGCCACGCGCCACAACGTGCTGACCGTGAGCGGCAAGCGCTACCAGGGCGACACGACGCTCGCGGCCTCGGCCTGCCTGAGCTGCCACGCCGCCGCGCAGTTCCCGTTCACCGAGAACCTGTACCCGTCGCCCAACAAGGTGTTCCCGGAGGACGGCGATCCGTTCCTGCTGTTCGACCCGGGCACCGCCGACTGGGCTCGCTGGTACCAGAACCGGCCCGGGAACGTGGCGCTCTCCGGGTCCGGCCGCAGCGGCATCGTCGCGCTCGACTACGACATGCTGCTGACGTTCGCGCTCAGCGCCTACCAGCGGGAAGCCGGAAACACCCTGCTCGGGCAGCCGCACATCCGCATCCACTGATCGGGCGCGCCAAGCGCGCGCCGCGCCACGTCCGAGAGGAGGGTCGCATGAGCCGAACGCGAGTCGCGGGCCGCACGTGCCTGACACTGCTGATCGGGGTGACCAGCGCCTTTGCCGCCGGCGGCGACACACCGAACGGGGTCTTCCAGGCCGTCCTCGGAACCCCTGCCAAGACCCGCGAGGTCTCGACGCAGGAGATCCGGAGGCTGCTCGAGGACGGCCGCACGCTCGTGCTCGACGCTCGCCCGCATCTGGAGTTCTCGGTCAGTCACATCCCTGGGGCGCGTAACGTCGCGGCGAAGCCGGGCATGCCGCCGGCGCAGTACGTCTCCGACGTGGCCGAGATCGGCCGGCTCGTCGCCGGCGACAAGACGCGGCCGCTGGTTCTCTACTGCAATGGGGCGTTCTGCGGGAAGAGCAACAGGCTGGCCGAGGAGCTGCTGGCCGCAGGCCATACGGACGTGCGGCGCTACCAGCTCGGCATACCGATGTGGCGGGCGCTCGGCGGTGTGACGGCGACGGAAGTCGAGGGCCTGAGGTACGTCGCGGCCGGCGATCGAACGGCCGTCCTCATCGACAGCCGTGAGGCGGCCGCATTCGCCGCGGGCAGCCTGCCCGGCGCCCGGAGCATTCCCCGCAGCGGCGTCCTCGAGGGCAAAGACGTCGGTGAAGTGCTGAAGGCCAAGAACGACGGCCGCCTGCCCATGGAGGACCACAACACGCGGCTCGTGGTCGTGGGCACGGATGCGAACGAGGCGCGGTTCGTGGCCGAGGCCATCACGCGGGAGGCCTTCCACAACGTTTCCTTCTTTCCCGGGACGTTCGAGGAGGCGCGCGCGGCGCTGGCTCGATGAAAGCGACGGGCGCCGTGGCGGTCCTCGCGTTCCTGGTGCGAGGGGAAGCGGCGGGGGCGGAGGCTCCCGACGTCGCGAAGCTCGACGCTGCCGTTCGTGCCTTCATGGCGCGCGAGACGATAGGCGCCGCGCACGTCAGCGTCGTCCGTGGCGACGAGACGCTGCTGGAGCGCGGTTACGGGTCCGTGAGCCCCGGCTCGGGTCCGCCGGACTCCCGCTCGCTCTTTCCGATCGGGTCGATCTCGAAGCAATTCACGGCCGCCGCCATCGTCGCGCTGGCGGAACACGGCAAGGTGCGCCTCGACGCACCGGTCGGCGACTACCTTCCCGAGTGGTTTGCCGGAGAGCGGGAGCTCCGGGTCTCCCACCTGCTGACGCATACGTCGGGGATCGCCGACTTCCTGTGGCTGGAAGGCTATCGACCGCTCGCCGACGATCCGTCGACGCCAAAGTCCGCGTTCATCGCACTCGCGGCCAAAGCACCCCGCCGCTTTCGGCCGGGTGAGCGCTGGGCCTATAGCAACACGAACTTCAAGGCGCTCGCGCTGATCGCGGAACGCGCGGAGGGCAAGCCCTTTGACACCGTGGTCGAGGAGCGCGTCCTGCGTCCCGCCGGCATCGAGGGGATCCGGCCGTGCCACGACCTCCCCGCTGGAGGCTTCGTCGCCGGCTACGCGCCGACGGGCAAGCTCGCGCCGCTCGACGCGAGCCGCGCCGCCTACGCGGGCGACGGCGGGCTGTGCGCCAGCGCGGCGGGCCTCATGGACTGGGTCCGCAAGGGCCTGGTCGCCCGCCGGACCGCGCCAGCAAAGCTCGCTCGGCTCGCCACGCCCAGCCGGTTGAGCTCCGGACAGATCGTGCCTTACGGGTTCGGCCTGTCGACCCGCGAGTTCCTGGGCCACCGGATGCTCTGGCACGGCGGCAACGTCGACGGGCACAGCGCCCTCGTCGCCTACGCGCCGGACGACGATCTCGGGATCGTCCTACTGACCAACAGGGGTTTCGTCTGGCTGACGGAGCTCCTGCCCGCGTGGATCGGAGAGCCCGTCCCCAAACGGGCGCCAGCGACGGGGGTGCCCCCGCTCGGCCGATTCGAGGACGCCCTGTTTCGGTTCACCCTCGCCAAGGACGGCGAGGATCTCCAGGTGGAGATCGACCTGATCGGGAGGCTGGCCTTCGTCCCGGCCGGAGCGAACCGCTACATCTCCCGCGACTACCCGGCCACGTTCCTGATCCAACTGCCGGAAGACGGGTCCCGCGATGCGTTCGAGTTCAACTGGGGCGAGGTGCGATCCTACGCCCGCCGCGTCCAGGACCCGCAATAGGCCACACAGCCCTCCGTGGTGGCGTCGCCGCTACCAGCCTCCCCCGCCGCCGCCACCGCTGCTGCTGCCGCCGCCTCCACCGCCACCGCCGCCGCCCGAGCTCCCGGACGACGACGGCGCCGCGACGCCGGCCGCTAGAGAGCTGGCCGCCAGCGCCCACGTCGCCGTGGCGCCGGCACCGCCGAAGGCGCCGCCGCCGCCGCTCCAGCCAGTCGGTGCGCTGCTCGACGAGCCGCCGGAGGAGGACGACGACGTCGAGGTCGAACCCGACCAGGACGTGGACGAGCGTCCGGACGACTGTGCGCCGTGGGCCTTGAACCAGTCCTGCGCGTCCTTGTCGAGGCCGAAGGCGAGCACGTAGGGGAACCACTCGTCGCGGAGCGCCGGCTGCGGCCGATCCAGCTCCTGCTCGAAGTAGCGGCGCGCCGAGGCGAGCCGCTTGCGAAGCGCGATGCCCTGCGCGCGCTCGCGGGAACGGGCCTGGTTGATCATGCTGTTGAAGAACGCGAGAGCGAGGAGCGTGGCGCCGAGCCGCACGTCGAAGCTGAGACCGGCGCCGAAGGCGTGGTACAGGAACGGCACGTGCCGGAAGCCGGTGGCGATGGCGGCGGCGAAGAGCAGCAGCAGGCCGCCTGGGATCAGGAAGCGAATGATGCCCCGGGGGCCGCGGTCGATGCGGCCCCGCCAGGACGCCGCCAACGTCGAGGCGATGCCGGACAGCACCAGCATGGGAATGCCGATGCCGAGGAAGCGTGGCAGCCGGCCCTCGGCCGTCGTCGGCGCGGCCGTCCAGAAGAGATACATCGCCCAGGCGAACGCGATCAGCGTCGGCAGCCAGAGCGGCAGCCACGGGCTGTGCGCGGAGGGTCCGACCAGCGCTTTCGCCTGCGCCTCCAGCGTGGGCTGGATCAGGCTCGTCGGGTTGAAGCCCTTCTTCTCGTAGTGGGCTTTCACGGCGCTGCTGCTGGTCTCGCTGCGGCCGTCGAAGAAGAAGCCGTCCACGAGGGCCCGTTCGTGACCGGCGAGCGTACTTCGGTCCGCCTTGAGCTTCATGTGCAGCTCCTGCTCGCCGACCACGCGTGTCTCGAGCTTGCCCTCGCCGGCGAGACGCGCGATCGTCGCCGCCACCTCCTCGGACCCGACGCCGCGGTCCCAGACCGCTCCGATCAGCTCGGCCGGATGGCGCAGGAGGTTCTGTTCGAGCCAGTCCTTCTGCGCGGCGGCCTGCGGCGTGAGCGGTGCGAAGCGGCCGCGGCTCCACTCGCTCGCCAGCAGCAGGAGGACGAGCAGCAGCGGGATGCCCGCGAGCGCCAGTAGCAGGCGGGCCTGACGCGGCGACGTCCGCTGCAGCGCGGGCTCCCCCGCGCCGCTCCACTCGAGCTCGGTCCGAACGACGTACCCCTGTCCCGGAGGCAGGCGCCCGCCGTGGAAGGTCTGCTCCCGAGGGCCGTCCACACGCCAGGCCGGATCGATGCGCAGCGTGACGACGACGTCCTCGATGGCGCCCGGGCGTTCGGCGAAGGCGAAGTCGTGGGCGAGTGCGTAGCGGCCGCCCGTCTCCACGAGCGCGCCGTAGAGCGAATAGGCGATGTCGTAGACGATCTCCGTCTCCGCGAACGGAGGATCGTCGGGGAGCCGGCTGCGCCAGCGCAGCACGCGGTCCGAGAACCAGGCGTGGCGGTCGAGGTCGTCGAGGCTTCCCTCGCGCACCTCGCGCCGCGCTCCGGTCGCGGGGTCGATGCGCGTCATGCGGCGCAGCATCAGCTCCTGGCCCGGCCGCAGGTCGAACCGGCGCTCGCCGCCGTTCCAGTCCCCCGTGAAGACCATGTGCTGGCGCTCGACGACGTGCAGCACGCCCTCCGCGTCGAGCGTCGCCCCCGCCTCGAGCGACTTCCAGTAGAGGTCGCGGGCTGCCGCCGGCGAGGCCGCGAAGAGCGGGGCGCAGGCGCCGAGCAGCAGCAGGGCGCGCAGACCAGGCGGGCGGCGGGCGGGACGTTGGCTCAAGGCATTCCCAGCGCGCCGAAGCCTACCTCAACGCGCGGCGAGGTGCCGCGCCCAGTGGAGCGCGACGTCGATGCGCGTGCCCTCGTCGGGCGCGCGCTCGACCTCGACGAAGACGAAGCGCTTCCCCGACGGGTCGACGTCCCATTCGACGAGGGGCGCTGTGGACGTCAGGTAACGCGTCGTGTCCGGGATCACCACGCGCGGCGGGCCGGCACGGAAGACCGGGCCGCTCGCCACGTCCACCGCCAGCAACGGACGCTGCGGGCTGGCGGTCCCCAGGTAGAACAGCTCGCGGCCGCTGCCCGACCACCTCGGGTAGCCGCCGAACTCCGGCGAGACCTGCCACTTGCCCTCGCCGCTCGCCGACCTCACGAAGACGTTCGCGTTACCGGCCGCGGGGGACTGATAGGCGATCCAGCGCCCGTCGGGCGAGTGTGCCGGCGCGGAGGCCTGCTCCTCGAAGGGCCGGGGCCCTTCGCCCGGAGCGAGGAGCGAGATGCCGGGGGCCGCCCCGACGCGGCTCAGCACGATGCTGCGGCCGTCGGCGCTCCACGAGCCGGGCATCATCGTCTCGGCGCTCGGCCCGCTCAGGACCTCCTCGCTCCCGGTGCCGTCGGCGGGCTTGGCCAGGATCGCCTGGTCGCGCCCGCGGTAGTACGCGACGCGGTCGCCGCGCGACGTCCAGGCGGGATAGAGGTGCCCGCCGAAGGTCAGCCGATTGAGGCTCCGGCTGGCGAGCGCGTAGACCCAGACGTCGGCATCGAGGCCGCTCGCGCTGCCGGCCGTGAAGGCGAGCCGGGTGCCGTCCGGCGAGAAGCGCGGGTGGCGGAAGCCGCGCGCGGCGAGCGGGAGACGCTCGGCGCGTCCGCTGGGATCGACGAGGGTCAGCAGCCGGTTCACCTGGGAGCCGGCGCCCGGGACCACGGCCAGCGTGCCGTCCGAGGCCACGGCGAAGTGGGCGGCGCCGCTGCCGGGGTCGCTCGCGACGCCCTGCAGCACGGGCCGCGGCTGGCCGGTGACGACGAGGCGGTCGGGGTCGAAGCCCACCGCGTAGAGGACACCGGCGCGAGCGTAGACCAGGATGTCGGGCGGCACGAAGCGCGCCATGTTGGCGCCCTCCACCACCACGCGGCGCTCGCGCGTCGCGAACGAGTAGGCCCCGATCCGCGCCTTGTCGTAGTCGTTCGGGCTGTCGACGGCGCCGACGGTGAAGAGCACGGCGCGGCCGCCGGGGAGCAGCTCGGGCCAGCGGAAGGTGCGCTCGCCGTTCGCGCTGTCGGGCATCACGACCGGCTGCGGCTCGCCGCCAGCCGCTGGCACGCGCCAGACGCCGGTGTCGTACTCCGGGGAGAACAGGATCGAGCCATCCGTCGCCCACGTGCCGCCGCGTCCGTTGGCCGCGTGGGCGACCGTCAGCGCGGGGCCCCCGGCGAGCGACACGGTCTTGAGACGCTCGCCATCGAAAAAGCCGAGCGAGGCGCCGTCGGGCGAAAAGAAAGGCGCCGCGCCGCCCTCGGTTCCCGGGATGGGCTGCGCCTCGGGCTGATCGAAGGCGCGCAGGTGGATCATCGTCTGCCCGGCGCTCGCGCTCACCGTGAACGCGAGCTTGCGCCCGTCCGCCGAGAGCGCGATCGTCGGCATGTCGGGGAAGGCCATCGGCCGGTCGCTCGGCAGCCGGACGGCGAAGTGTGTGAGCGGCTGCGCCGGTTGCGTGCGGGCCGGCTTCCACGCGAGGGCGACGGCCGTGCCGATGCCGGCGGCGGCCAGGAGCCAGGCCAGTGCCTCGCGCCAGCGCGCGACAGGCGCGGCCGCGCGCGGCGTCGCGCCTGCGACCTCGCGCTCATCGAGCAGCAGGCGTGCGTCGGCGATGTCGTGGAGCCGCCGGCCAGGGTCCTTCTCGAGGCAGCGGCGCAGGACGCCCGCGACCGGCGCGGGCAGCGCGGCGGGCAGCGCGTCGAACGCCGGCTCGTCCTTGATCACGGCGGCCAGCAGCTCCGACACCGTCTCGCCGCCGAACGGGCGCCGGGCCGCCAGCATCTCGAAGAGCAGGACCCCGAAGGCCCAGACGTCGGCGCGCTTGTCGACCGCGCGGCCGCGCGCCTGCTCGGGCGACATGTAGGCGGCGGTGCCCATGATCAGCCCGGCCTGGGTGCCGGTGTGGGCGAGCGTCGGCGACTGCGACAGCTCCGGCCCCGAGCCCGAGGCGGCGTCGGCCGTGAAGGCCTTGGCGAGCCCGAAGTCGAGCACCTTGACCTTGCCGCTCGGCCCGAGCTTGACGTTGGCGGGCT
>CAZMRX010000058.1:0-19172 GCA_964568755.1 uncultured Acidobacteriota bacterium
AGCCAGATGCCCTTCAGGATCTCCTTGCCCTGGGGGGTGACCTTGCGCAGGTCCTTCATGGTGAAGATGAACTGGGGCATGCGGGTTTCTCCTACGCTCGGGATGGGCTGAGCATTCTGACACGGGTGCCGGCCCGGGCGACAGGCGCTGCCCCCCGGAACCCGCCGCCCCCCCGCCGCGTAAAGAGAAGTGAAAGGACGGCGAGCCATGGAGGTCCTGGGGGTCCTGTTCGCGTTGGCGGCGCTGGTAGCGGTGCCCTTCGTGCTGGCGGCAGTCGCCTTGAAGGTCGTGCTCACCCTGGTGCTGCTGCCACTCAAGATCGCCTTCGCCCTGTTCAAGGGCTTGTTCGGCCTGGCCGTCGGGTTGGTGGGCGGGCTCTTCGGCCTCGTGGCGGGAGGGATCGGCCTCGCGGGGGGCCTGCTGGTCCTCTTCGTGGTGCTCGTGTTGCTGCCCCTGGCGCCCCTGCTGCTCCTCGGCGGCCTCGTCTGGCTGATGCTGAAGGCGTTCAGCCCGGCCGCGCGGGCCGCCTAGATTTCTCCATAGGAGCCAACGAGTTACGTCGCCCCTCTCCACCCGGGGGCGGTGACGGAAGTCTGACAATCCTCGCGCCAGCGCTTTGCTAGCCTCTAGCTTCGGTTGCGGCCCGTCGGGCCGAAGCGGAGGCGAAAGAGTGACTCTCACCTGGAACGGCAAGCGGTTCGACTGGGTCAACGTGGGCTGGTTCGCGGCGATCCACGCGGGAGCCCTGCTCGCGCCCTGGACCTTCACCTGGACCGGGCTCGCCGTCGCGCTCGGCCTGTGGTGGTTCGTGGGCTCGATCGGCATCTGCATGACCTACCACCGCCTCCTCACCCACCGCGGCTTCACGCTGTGGAAGCCGCTCGAGTACGTCGGAACGGTGGCCGGCATGCTGGCGAGCGAGGGCGGGGCGATCTCCTGGGTCGCGATGCACCGCATCCACCACGCCAACTCCGACCAGCCCGGCCAGGACGTGCACACGCCGAAGGACGGCTTCGTCTGGAGCCACATCGGCTGGATCCTCACGAAGCTCGGCGTCGACTACCGCGAGATGGAGCGGCGCTGGGCGCCGGAGCTGGTGGCCGACCCGGTGCACCGGGTCCTGAACCGCCTGCACTGGGTCCCGAACGTGGTGCTGGGCATCGCCTTCTACGCCTGGGGCGGATGGTCGCTCGTGGTGTGGGGCATCTCGGTCCGGCTGGTGCTGACGCTGCACGGGACCTGGTTCGTCAACTCGGCCGCGCACACCTGGGGCTACCGCACCTGGGAGACGAAGGAAGACTCGCGCAATCTCTGGTGGGTCGGGCTCGTCGCCTGGGGCGAGGGCTGGCACAACACGCACCACGCCTTCCAGCGCTCCGCGCGCCACGGGTTCGGCTGGGAGCTGGACATGACCTGGCTGGCGATCCGAGGCCTCGCCGCCCTGGGCCTCGCGCGCGACATCCACCTGCTGCCGAAGAACGCCGAGCGCTTCCGGATCCGAACCGCGCAGGCCGAGCCGGCGCCGGTCGTGGTCGCGGCCTAGATTCCCTCGGCCGCGGGCGATCCCGTGTCTGCGGCCAGCTCGGCGGGCGCGACGGACGTGGGCGTCGCCGTCACGGCAGGGCGCGGGCGTTTGGCAGACCCAGCGGCCGAACGCTTCTGCGGAACCGACCGCTTCCTCGCGACCGACCGTTTCTTCGCGACCGGCCGTTTCTTCGCGACCGACCCCTTCTTCGCCACCGACCGCTTCTTGGCGACCGCGCGCTTCTTCGCGCGGGCGACCGATCCCGACTCGCCCAGGAGCTCGGCCCGCGCCGCGGCCAGCTCCTTCTTCTTCTCCGGGCCGACCTCGGGGTAGCGCAGGCGGAGCTTGGCGAGCGCCTCGTAGATGGCGCCGGCCACCACCAGCCGCGCGAACCACTTCTTGTCCGCCGGGACGACGTACCACGGCGCGTGCTTCGCGGCCGTCTTCCCGATCGCATCCTGGTAGGCCTGCATGTACGCCTTCCAGTGCCGGCGCTCCTTGGCGTCCGAGAGCGCGAACTTCCAGTTCTTCTCCGGCCTGTCGAGCCGCTCCAGGAAGCGCTCCTTCTGCGCCTTCTTCGAGACGTTCAGGAAGAACTTCAGGATCACGAAGCCCTGGCGGGACAGGTAGCGCTCGAAGGCGCGGATGTCCTCGTAGCGCTCGTCGAAGACGCGCTTCGACACGAGCGCCTGCGGCAGCTTCTGGTTGGCGAGGATCTGCGGGTGCACGCGCACCACCAGCACCTCCTCGTAGTAGGAGCGGTTGAAGATGCCGATGCGGCCGCGCTCCGGCAGCGACTTCGAGGTGCGCCACAGGAAGTCGTGGTCGAGCTCCTCCGAGGTGGGCGCCTTGAAGGCGAACACCTGGCAGCCCTGCGGGTTGATCCCGGACATCACGTGCTTGATCGCGCCGTCCTTGCCGGCCGCGTCCATCGCCTGGAAGATCAGCAGCACGCCCCACTGGTCCTGCGCGTAGAGCCGGTCCTGCATCTCGGCCAGCAGCTCCACGCCCTGCTTCAGGTACTCCGTCGCCTCGTCCTTCGAGCGGACGCCGCGCGTGTCCTCGGGATCGAAGTCCTTTAGACGGAAGCGCCTCCCGCTCGCGACCCGGAACGGCTCGACGAGCTCGGCGACCCGTCGCAGGCGCTTCTTCGCCGAGAGCTTGTGGAGCGGCGGCTCTTTCTTGGCCATTGGTCCCTTCCTCTATCGGGCCGGCATTCTAACCTGCGTCGCAGCGGGAACGTCGAGCGGGCCTTGTAGAATGAGCCCGTGAGACTCCAGCTGCCGGTCGTCCTGCTCCTCGCCGCGACGGCCACCGCCGCACCGGCCCAGTCGATCGAGGTCACCCCGATGGTCGGCTATCGCTTCGGCGGCAGCCTGGAGGCGGCGCCGGGAACCGACGGCGGCAGCCACTCGGGCGTCGAGCTCGAGGTGGGCGACGCGGCGGCCTTCGGCGTGCAGCTCGGCTACCGCGTGGGCGACGGCGAGATCGAGCTCCTGTACGCGCGCCAGGAGACGCAGCTCCAGACGGCGGACATCTTCACCGGGGCCCCCGTTTTCGACCTCGCGCTCGAGACCTGGCAGATCGGCGGGACCTACCTGTTCGGCGACGACGACGCGCGCGCGCGGCCGTTCGTCGTCGTCGGGCTCGGCCTGACGCGGCTGCTGCCGGAGCCTGCCGGCCTGAGCGACGAGACGCGTTTCTCGGCCTCGTTCGGCGCCGGCGTCAAGCTCTGGCTCGGCCGCCACTTCGGCATCCGCCTCGAGGGCCGCGGGTTCTTCACGGTGCTCGACAGCGAGAGCCGGACGTTCTGCGACGGGGCGGGCGGGTGCGTCATCCGCACCAGCGGCTCGGAGCTGTCGCAGGCCGAGGCCCGCGCCGGCCTGATCCTGCGCTTCTAGGCGGTCTCAGGGCTAAGCCGCGGCACGCTGGCGCAGCGCGCCTTCCTCGACCCAGTGCGCGAGCGCGTGGAACAGCCGGTACGAGTCGACCTTGAGCGCGGCGTCGACCTCGCGCGGCGTGGCTCCCTCGCACAGGCTCTTCCACACGGTCACCACGAAGTCGTAGTCGGCCTCGTCCGGCACGGTGGTCGGGCTCTTGCCGGTGGCCTCGACCGGCACGTCCTCGGAGACGAGCGCGAGCGCGCGCTGCAGCTCGCCGTGCCGCCGCACGCCCTCGACCAGCAGCTGCGTGACCGGCAGCTTCTCGCCCTCGCCCGCCTCCGCGCGCCGGCCGCGAACGAACGCGAACGTCGCCGGGAACGGGCGCTCGATCAGCTGGTAGAGCGCCTCGCGGCCGTGGCGCGTGCCGCACTGCGCGCTGCGGATGGCGCCGTCCTCGAGCCGCAGGCTCGCCACCGGCTGGTTCTTCTCGTCGATCAGGTTGAGCGCGCCCGTCTTGCCGAGCTCCGCGAGGTTCTGCAGCAGGTTGGGGAGCCCGAACAGGCCGAGATCGCCCGAGAACGACGGCGCGGCCCCCGCCTCCGACGAGCGGTCGAGAGCCGCGAGCGCGTTCTGCGCCTCGCGCCCGACCGCCTGGCTCTCGAAGCGCGAGGCGACGCTCTCGAGCAGCTCGCGAACCTCGGGGGCTCGAGTCGCGGCGAGGGCGCCCACCAGGCGGCCCGCTCCCGTCTCGCGCCCGGGCACCAGGCGCCCGAGCATGCCGCGCGGCAGGCTCTCCTCGACCGCCTGCACGAGCCGCGAGACGACCTCGGGCGCCGTGGAGAGGTCCTGGCTCGCGAGCTCGCCGAGCCGCGAGAGCGTGTCGCCGTACGCCGCCTGCCGCCCGAGCGCGTGCTCGACGAGCGCCGCCCAGCTGCGCCCGCTCGCGAAGCGCGCGAGAGCCGCCGCCGTGCGGTCGAGCTGGATCAGGAGCCCGGGCCGGTCCTCGGCCGCGGCGGCCCGCTCGCCGAGCGCGCGCTCGAGCGCACGGAACTGGGCGAGCAGGTGCCCCTCGGCGCGCGCGTGGCGGCTGGCCACCAGGTACTGGAGCGCCTCCTTCACCAGGAACAGCGGCTGTCCCGGTGCGATGAGCGGCGCCACGGCGTCGATCTCCTCCTCGTGGGACCACGGCGCGTCCGCGGGCCTCGGGATGGCGCGCAGCAGGTGGACGAGGTTGCGCAGGAAGTAGAGCCCGGCGTCGCGGCCCTCGCGGTCCGCCTGCAGCCGCTCCCATGCGGCTGCTCGTGCGAGAGCGCCGTGCGCCTCGAGCAGGTTCAGCAGCTGGCGCCGGCGGTCGCGGCGCAGCTCGGCCTGCAGCTCCTCGAGCAGCGGCAAGGGCGCGTAGTGCCGGAAGAAGCCCAGCACCGGGCGCAGGAAGAAGTGGCCCTCGGGCCGCTCCGCGAGCTTGCGCACGCGGTCCTCCGAGAGGTACTCGTGCCCCGAGGCGACCATCGGCTCGACGAACGCGGGCTTGACCTGGCCTTCCGCCACCATCTGCTGCGCCAGCTCGAACATCTTCAGCGCGCGGCCGTGCGAGCCCTCGTTGAACTGCTCGATCGCGGCGTGGACCATCTCGCGGAAGCGCCGGCCGGCCTCGGCCGGCTCGTCGGCGAGCGCGATCATCCGCCGCATCGCGCCCACCTGGCCGCCCTCGGGCAGCGTCGGGACCTCGGGCACGGCGGGCAGCACCCAGCCCGACACGCTGCGGCCCAGGGCCCGGAACATCTCGTCGGTTCCCCCGACGATGCCCATGCGCCGGATGCTGTCGAGGTACTGCTCGAGCTCGGCGCCGTCCTTCGCCTGCAGCGAGGCCTCGAGCACCGCGTCCGCCACGAGCGCCGTGCGGCCGGCCGCCTGGGGCGCAGGCGCGGCGGGCGCGGCCTTCGACTCGGGAGCGGAAGCGGGCGCCGCCACCTGCTCGAGCCGCTGCAGCAGCAGCGGCAGGCGGCCGAGCCCCTGCACGAGGGCCGACAGCATCCGCGGCGCGGCGTCGGCCGCCTGCTGGGCGCTCGCCGCGGCCGCGCGCGAGACCGGCTCGGGCGCCCCCGTTTGGCGGTGCACGATCTCGACCTTCGACGCGAGCGCCTGGCGCGACTCGTCGAGCCGCGAGAGCCCGAGCGCGAGCGCCTCGCGCCCCTCCGGCGGGCACGCCTCCAGCAGCAGCGGGCCCAGGCCGCGCAGGTAGCGGTCGAGCTCGGCCGCGTCGATCAGCTCGAAGTCGCCCATCATGTGGATCTTGCGCGCGGAGTGGAACAGCAGGTCGCCGAGCGCCAGGGCCCCCGCCTGCACCTCGACCTGGCGCACGCACCAGGTCACGATCTCGCGCGCGATCACCGCGGGCGGGAGTTCCATCAGCAGCTCGAGCGCGTCCAGCGTCATCAGCGGGGCGACCTTGTCGGACAGGTACTCCCCGAAGACGTGCAGCGCGTCCTGCAGCTCGGCGGGATCGGGGTTCAGGCCTTCGTCGCTCACAGGGTGGCCTCCGGCTACTCCCCGATCGCGGCCTTGAGCGCCTCGATGCGGGCGTTGACCTCGGCCAGGCTCAGCTTGCGGAAGCGCTCCGGCAGGAAGCGCGTGTCCGTGCACTCCTTCACCGCGAGCAGGTCCATCAGCTCGAGGCGCTCGACGTGGGCAGATGGGCGGAAGTCCGCGATCGCGGTCTCGATGCAGGCCCGCAGCGGCCGACCCTGGCCCTTGCCCCGCTCCTCCTGGTCCTTGCCCGACTCGTAGACGCGCAGCGCCCGCACCAGCAGGCCCTCCATCTCGTTGCCGCCGAGCTGGTCGTTGTCGGGCAGCGGCGGCAGCTCCTCGGGCTTGACGGGCAGCTTCAGCTTGCGCGCCATCGCCGCGAACAGCGTGGCGCGGCCCGCGGCGTCTCCGGGCGGGAACAGCGGGATGTGGACGTCGAGCCTTCCCTGGCGCTTCAGGTCCACCTCGACCAGGTCGGGCCGCGAGGTGGCGAAGATCCACACGATCTTGCCGCGGTTCCTGGTGTCCGACATCTCCTTCGCGAGCATTCCGTAAACGCGGCCCGAGAGGCCGGAGTCAGAGTCTCCCCCGCCGCGCTTGCCGGTCATCTGGTCGGCCTCGTCCACGAACACGATCACCTGCCCGAGCGCGTGCAGGATCGAGAATACCTTCTCGAGGTTGCCCTCGGTGGCGCCGACCCACTTCTCGCGGAAGTTCTTCATCTCGACGCAGGGGATGCCGATGTCGCCGGCCAGGCACTCCACGAGGTAGGTCTTGCCGGTGCCGATGCGGCCGGTGAGCAGGTAGCCCATCGGGATCGCCATCGTGCGCCCGCGCTTCAGCAGCACCGCGTCCTCGCGCAGCCAGGCCTTGGCCTCGTCGTGGCCCGCCACGTCGTCGAGCGTCCGCGTCGACTCCAGGAACTCGAGCCGCCCGGCGGCCTCCTTCTCGATCAGCTCCTTCTTCATGCGCGTGAGGTAGGCGCCCGTGATGCGCTCGCCGCTCGTGAGCGCGCGTTTGACGAGCGTGCGCACCGACACGCGCGAGAGGCCGACGAGCTTGTCGGCGAGCACCTCGCGCGTCACCTCGGAGGCCTTCGCGAACTCCGCGGCGTCGGGCACCAGCTCGAGCACGAACTGGCGGATGTCGTCCGCTCCCGGCAGCGGCACCCGGATCTTGGCGCTGTACGGGCTCTCGACCAGGCTGCGGTTGAGGTCGGCCAGGTTCTCGGTCACCAGCACCGTCGCGACGAAGGAGCTCGTCACCTCGGGGTTCGCGGCCCACTCCTGGATCTGGATCAGCGTCTGGCTCAGGTCGGCGACGTAGATCGGGTCGCCCTGGGGTGCGATGAAGTGCGCGTAGTCGAGGATCACCGCGACCTTCAGGGGGCTCGCCACCGACTTGCCGTCCTGCAGCTTCGTGCGGCGGCGCGCGAAAGTGAGCACGCGGTCCACGATCTCGAGCGCGCGCTTGGGGTCGCGCGGGAGCTGGTCGCGCAGGTCCAGCTTCTCCATCTTGTCGGCCACCGCGTCGAGCGCCGCGGGCGCGCCGCGGAAGGCGTCGACGCCGCGCAGGAAGCGGAACACCTCCTCGACCCCCTTGTAGGCGTCCGCGCGCGAGCTGTCGGGCGGCTCGATCCGCACGCCGCGGCCGCGGTCGTAGCGCACGACCACGTCGAACGGCTGGAACATCGTGCCGGTCAGGAATTCGCCGAGCCCGACGAAGTCGACCCCGCCCTTCCCGTCGGGCGCCGGCACCAGGTCGAACACGTTGCCGTGGAGCACGAACTGGCTCGTGGCGCCGGCCTTGAACACCTGGCGCATCTCCTCGGCCCACGCCGGCAAGCGGATCGCTTCAGCCATCACCTTTGCCTCTGACCGGCGCGCGGACGGGGCGGGCGGACGCGGGGCTCCTCGGCCGCCTCGGGCTCCTCGAGCTCCAGCGGCGCCTCGCCCGGCGTGCGCGGCAGCGCCGGCACGCTGGCCGCGTCGATGTCGAGCGAGGTCATGTCGGACATCAGGTCGGAGTGCTGGTCCATCCAGCGCGAGGTCTCGCTGAGCGTCGAGGAGACGGCGTCGAGCCGGGCCGAGAGCGCCTCGGGCGAGCGGCTGACGGCGCTCTCCTCGCGCACCAGCCGCACCTGCTGCTCGATGCGCTCGAGCTCGGCGTCGATCACCGCCAGGTTGTTGGTGGCGGAGTCCAGGTTGGCGAGCCGCTTCTCCTGGATCTCGAGCGTCGCGCGCAGCGAGCGCGCGAGCGCGCCCTCGGGATCGCCGGCGGCCGCCAGCCGGGACTTCAGGCTCTCGAGGCCGCTCTCGAGCTGCCGCCGGTCGACGCGGGCGATCGTGTCCGTGATCGACTCGCGCGAGGCCAGCAGGCGCAGGAACAGCCACAGCATCTGGTTCAGGTTGCCGGCGCGGAAGTCGCCGAGGCTGCCCTCGGCGGTGCCGGCGCCCAGGCCCAGGACCTCGCGGCACACCACCACCAGCGCGCGGTAGCGCGCCTGGGACGCCGGCTGCAGGCGGTCGTAGGCCAGCTTCATGCGGTCTTCCGCGTTCACCGAGCGTGCCTGCAGCCGCTCGGCTTCGACCAGCTTCTGGAAGCGCTCGCTCGCCGAGCGTCCGCCCACGAAGGCGACGATGCCGGCGAGGCCGAGCAGCCAGAAGCCGGGGTTGACGAAGCCGGCGAGGCCGAAAGATGCGAGCAGCATCTGGGTGAGCGGCATCGCCCCGAGCACGCGCGAGCGGACCGGCTTCCAGAAGGCGGCCTTCACGTAGTCCCAGTAGGACATCGGCTCGCCGGCCATGCTCCCCTAGCCCTTCTTCCTCACCAGCGTCTCGACCTCGCGGAAGGCGCGGCCCACCTCGGCCACCGCCTCCTTGAAGGCGGGCGACTGCTGAGCCGCGATCGGGTCCGAGTCGCGCGTCTTCGGGATCACGTCCTTGAACTCGTGCGCGATGCGCCCCGGGCCGGCGGCCATGATCCAGACGCGGTCGCCCAGGTAGACGGCCTCGGAGATCGAGTGCGTCACGATCAGCACCGTGGCCTCGACCTCGTGCCACAGCTCCATGATCAGCCGCTGCATCTCGTGGCGCGTCGGCTCGTCGAGCGCCGAGAACGGCTCGTCCATCAGGATGATCTGCGGCTTCAGCACCAGCGAGCGCGCGATCGCCACCCGCTGCTGCTGGCCGCCCGAGAGCTGGTGCGGGTACTTGTGCTCGTGGCCGCCGAGGCCCACCCGCTTGATCCAGTCGCGGGCGCGCGCGTGCCGGTCCGAGCGCGTCAGCTTCAGCTCGTCCTGGTTCAGCTCCAGGCCGAAGCTCACGTTCTCGAGCACGGTGCGGTGCGGGAACGAGCTGTACTTCTGGAAGATCATGCCGCGGTCGCGGCCCGGGCCGCTCACCTGCTTCCCGCGCACCAGCACCTCGCCCGACGAAGGCGGGTGCACGTCGGAGAAGCCCTGGATCAGGTTCAGGATCGTGGACTTGCCGCAGCCCGAGGGGCCCACGATCGCGACGAACTCGCCGTAGCTCGGGACGTCTTCGATCGCGAAGTTGATGTCCTTGAGCGCCGTGAACTGCGTGGGCTTGCCGGGGTTGAAGGTCTTGCTGACGCCCTTGAACTCGATCACCGGGGGCGGCGGGGCGCTCATCGCTTGGCCTCCCGGTAGGGGAACAGGAAGCGCCCGACGGCGGCCCACAGCTTGTCGGTCAGGAACGCCACCGCCACGATGATCACGAGCACCAGGTAGATGTGCTCGCGCGGCCCGCGGCGCTGCGAGGTGATGATGATGCCGCCGACGCCGCGGCCGACGTCCACCATCTCGGCGAGCAGGATGTAGCTCCAGCCGACGCCGAAGCCGAGCCGCATCGCTTGCCAGATCTCGGGCCACGAGATCGGCAGCAGCACGCGGCTCACCGCCTGACCCTTGGTCGCGCCCAGGGTGTAGGCCGTCTTGAGGTAGGTGTCGTCGACCGCGTCCACCGCCGCCACGAACATCGGCACCAGGTAGATCGAGAAGGCGAGCGCCAGGAACATCACCTTCTGCAGCTCGCCGGTGCCGAAGAGCGAGAGCGTGAGCGGCACGAGCGTCGGGATCGGCAGGTAGGCGCCGAACACCGTGAGCGGGGTGAAGGCCGCCTTCACCTTGGTGAAAGCACCCATCAGCACCCCGAGCGGGAAGGAGAACGCGACGCCGAGTGCGAAGCCCTCCAGCACGCGCGTGAAGGAGACGGCCAGGTTGCGCGTGAGCGCACGGTCGAACCACAAGAGCGGGAACGAGGCCACCACCTCGGCCGGCGAGGGCAGGATCGTCGGCGAGATGACGCGCTCCTCGGCCGCGCCCGTGGTCACGAAGACCCACAGCGCCAGCAGCGCCAGCACCGGCAGCAGCCCCAGCAGCCAGCCCTTCCAGGCCGGCAGCTCCTCGCGGATCCGCAGGAAGCCGGTGTGGGCCGAGGCGGTCGGCCCCGACGAGGGGGCAGGCGGCCCGGCCTTCGCAGGCGCCGGGCCGCCGGCCGGTGGGACAGCGCTCACTTCGATTCCGGCGGGTAGACCGACACCTCCACGCGCCGGTTGAGCGCCTGGTTCATCGGGTCGTCCGGGTTGGCCGGCTCGTCCCAGCCCTTGCCCTCGACCGTGAACTTGTTGGGATCGAAGTTGTACTTCTTGACGAGCGCCTGCTTCACCGCCTCGGCGCGGTCGTTCGAGAGCGCCTTCACGTCCTCGAAGCGCGTGCCCTTGCCCTTCATCGACGAGTCGGTGTGGCCGACCACCGCGACCACCGCGCGCTCGTACTGCCCGACCAGCCGCGCCACCTTCTCGAGCGTCGCCGCGACGCTCGGGTCGTAGAGCGTGTTGGGAATCGGCTTGCCGCTCTCGTCGTGCTGCGGCTCGTAGACGTTCGCCGAGTTCGGGTAGAAGTTGATGCGGATCGTCTGCGTGAGGATCGGAGACTCGGCCGAGATCTTCTTGTAGCTGGTGGGCGCGAAGCTCGCGCGGCTCTCGTCCTTCTGGTGCGCGAAGCTGCCGGCCTTGTCGAGCTCCTGAAGCGCCGAGAAGTCCATCACCTCGTCGAAGCGCACCGGCGTGTCGATCAGCCCGAGCTCGCGGTAGACGAAGGTGACGTTCTTCCAGGTGCGCTCGAAGTTGGCCGGGTCGTTGGCGTTCAGGAAGAAGGCCTTGTTCTCGGCGAAGTTCGTCGAGTGCGCGTCCTGCGCCATCGCGCGCACCTCGTCGGCCTGCATCCCGTAGCCCTCGGCCATCCACGCGTAGGCCTTCTCGCGCTGCGTGGCGTCGGCCAGGCGGTCCATGCCGTCGAAGATCCCGGCCACCAGGCCCTTGATCACGTCGGGGTGGTCCTTGGCGAAGTCGGCGCGCGCGGCCCACACGTCGGCGATCAGCTTGTTGGCCTCGGCGGTGGTGGTGAGCACGCGCGTGCCCTTCACCTTGTCGGGGATGTTGTAGATGTCGGGCGCCCACGAGACGCAGGCGTCGATCGACTTGTCGGCCACGAACGCGGCCGCCGCCTCGAACGCGGTGGCCGTGAACTTGTGCTTCACCGTGGAGGGCTGGACGCCCGCGTTCAGCAGCAGGTTGTTGATGAAGTACTGCGAGGGCGAGTTCTGGGCGTAGACCACGGTCTTGCCCTTGAGGTCGGCGACCGAGGCGATGTTGCCGCGCACCACGATCCCGTCGCCGCCCGACGACCAGTCGACCTGCTGGAAGATGCGGGGAGCGCTCCTCGAGTCCTTCATCAGGTCGGGCGCGAACAGCACCATCATGTCGAGCGTGCCCCACAGCACGTGGCTCTCGCCCGCGGCGAAGGCGTCGCGCGCCACCACCGGGTCGTCGATCAGCTTGAGGTTCACCTTGAAGCCGTACTTCTTGGCGAAGATCGAGTCGGGGTTCGGGGCGAAGCCGCCGTTGGCGGCCACGATCGGCAGCCAGCCGATCCAGACGTTGATCGGGAAGTTGACGACCTTGTCCTTGGCGTCCCACTTGTAGGCCGACACGCCCTTGACGGGCGGCAGCTTCTCTCCTGGGACGTACTTGTACTCCTGGACGGTGGTGATGCCCTTGGTGTCGGGCGCCTCGACCTTCTTGAACTCGTCCAGGTTGACCTGGGCGCTGCCGTCGCGCCCACCGGGGGCGAGCATGTCGCGGAAGTAGTAGGCGGCGCCCGCGACGCATCCCAGCACGAAGAGGAACAGGATCAGCTTCCCGAGTGCGGTCGGGCCGACCTTCGGCTGCTCTTCCATCTGCCTTCGCTCCCTTTCTTCTCCAGTCGTCAGCGTCCGCCACGCGGGCGGACCACGCTCAACCCTGCTTCTCCGGCCCCATCTCGCGCGCCGGCGGCGCCGCGGGGGTCGCGCCTTCAGCCGCCTTTTCCGCGGGCATGTCGATCCCGTAGGCGGCGGCGAACTCGCCGAGCGCGGCGTCGGCGAGCGCCTGCTCCTCGGCCTCCATCAGGTCCACCTTGGTCGTGTCGATCGTCGAGGACGCGACGCGCGCGCGGCCCGCCGCCTTGTCGCGCCGCTCCGTCAGGTACTCCTCGACGCGGTTGAGCGTGTCGCCCGAGCCCCCGATCGAGCCGATCATTCCGGTGGCCATCTCCTGCAGCTCGGCCTGCGCCTCGAGCATCTCGGTCTCGGTCATCATCCGCTTGAGCTTCTCGATCTTGTCCTGCGCGTCGCGGACGGTGACGTCGCGGGACTTCACCAGCTTCTTGTAGGTCGACTCGGCGGCCTCGAGCTGCTTGCGGTTCTCCTCGAGCTGCTCCTTGACGGTCTTGAGCTGCAGCGCGTACTGCCCGGCCGCGTTGCGGTTGCCGACCTTGAGGTTGGCGGCGGCCTTGGCGGCGAGGTCGCGCTCCTGCGCCTCCAGGTTCTTGACCTGGCGCAGCAGCCGCTCGCAGAAGCCCGCGTGCCCCGCCAGGTTCTCGTTGAAGCGCGCGATCTGCTGGCGCAGGTTCTCCTTCTCGGCCTCGATCAGCGCCTTGGGGTTCTGCCTCTCGAGTCCCGAGATGAAGAGGCCCAGGAACCCCCTGAAGAGGTTCGCGATCCGGCTGAACATGGCAGCGTCTCCTCCCGGGCGACTCCGCCGCGCGCCCGCGTCATCCAAGGAACGTACGGGTCCCCGCCTCGCGGGGTTGCACCGGGGGAGGCTAGCAACCAACTCGGGACGAGTCAATGGCTTGGGGGCAACGCCCCCCGCCTTCGAACATCCGGGGCCCAGGGGCCGTACATCCTTGCAGGCAGCACCAATCCAGGAGGCGAAGGGATGGCCGTGACGGTGCCGGTGTCGGGTGCGACGTTCGGTGACGCGGGAGAGCCGAGGGGCGATCGGCCTTTGCCTTCTTTGACACTCGGCGGCTACGGCCTCACCGGGGCCGACCCTGCGGTCCAGGGCCGGCGCGCGGTCACGCTGCCGGTATCCGTGCTCCTGCACACGGCCGCGGCACTCGCGCTCGTCGTGGTCCCGCTGCTCACCTCGGACGCGATCCCGGAGCCGCAGTCCGGCGTGCGCGCGTTCCTCGTCGAGCCGATGTCGGTGCCGCCTCCCCCGCCGCCTCCCGCCGCGCGGCCGGCCGCAGCGCCCCGCGTGACGCCGAAGCCGCATCCCCAGCAGCAGGCTTTCGTCGCCCCGGTCGAGGTGCCGACCGAGATCACGCCGGAGCAGGCGCTCGACCTCGGGGGTGACGACACGGGCTCGCCGGACGGAGTCGACGGCGGCGTGCCCGGCGGAGTCGTGGGCGGAATCGTCGGCGGACTGCCCGACGCCCCACCGCCGCCCGCGACGCCGGTGCGGGTCGGCGGCGGCGTGCGCGAGCCGCGCCGGGTTTCGGCCGTGCCTCCCGTCTACCCCGACCTCGCGGTCAAGGCCCGCATGCAGGGCACGGTCGTGGTCGAGGCCACGATCAACGAGCGCGGACGAGTCGTGAACGTGAGCCTCGTCCAGGGCGCGCCGCTGCTCACCGACGCCGCGCTCGAGGCCGTCAAGAAGTGGGTCTACACGCCCACGCTGGTGAACGGCGTCCCGACGCCGGTCATCATGACGGTCACGGTTCACTTCAGGCTGAACCCGACCGCCTGAAGCGGCTGGTCGCGGCCCCCCCCGGGAATGGCAGTGTGACGCAGCGCACAACCCCCACGGTCACTGCGGCAGCACAATCCGCGCTCTTCTCGACCCACAGCCAGGTGACGCCGGACCAAGCCCTGGGGGTGACGGATGCGCACGGTAGCCCTGCTCCCTGCGATAACGGTCGGAGCCCTCGCCATCGGGCTGCCGGTCGCCGTCGCCCAGAAGGACACGCCGGCTGAGCTGAAGGTCCGCCTGAAGGCGGCCAGCTTCGATCCGGTGCGGGGCGAGCCCGCCCTGCTGGCCGCGTTGCGCCACCGGGCCCTCGGCGCCGCCGAGCGCGGGACCTACATCGTGCAGTTCACGGGGCCGATCCAGGCGTCCTGGAAGGCGGCCGTCGCGGCCGTCGGAGCCGAACCGCTCGAGTACGTGCCGGATTTCGCGTTCAAGGTGCGGATGAGGCCGGCGCAGGCGCTGGCGGTGCGGCGCCTGCCGAACGTTCGCTGGGTGGGGCTCTTCCACCCGGCCTACAAGCTGAGCCCGCGACTGACTCGCGCGGGCGAGCGAGCCTACGTGGTCCGGCTCGAGCCGGGAAGCGACCCGGCGCTGGCCGAGACGGAGGTCGGCGGCACGGGCGCGCGAGTGCTGAAGCGCGCGGGGCGAACGCTCGTCGTGCTGGCGACGCCCGAGCGGCTCGAGGCCGTGGCGCGCCTGGGCGACGTCGCGTGGGTCGAGAACTTCGTCCTGCGCGAGAAGCACAACGACAAGGGGGGCGGTGTCGTCATGGGCGCCGCCACCGCAAATGCCGCCGGCTACGACGGCTCGACCCAGACCCTCGCCATAGCCGACACCGGCATCGGCGGCGGCACGGCCGCGACGGCCCACGCGCACATCGCCGCGAGCCGGATCGCCGCCATCCACGACTGGCCGGGAGCCACGGACTTCTGCTTCGCGTCGATCGTGAACGACGGCTCGCGCGACGTGGACACCGGCCACGGCACGCACGTGGCGGTCTCGGCCGTCGGCGACGGAGGGGCCTCCGGCCTCGGCAGGGGCACGGCTCCCGCGGCCCGGCTGCTGTTCCAGTCCATCGAGAACTACGTGACCA
This sequence comes from uncultured Acidobacteriota bacterium, assembly GCA_964568755.1. GTDB lineage: Bacteria > Acidobacteriota > Vicinamibacteria > Fen-336 > Fen-336 > DATBSL01. The sequence goes on from CAZMRX010000058.1 coordinate 15,122, forward strand.
CGTCGTTCCTCTGCCAATTCCTGGGCCTGCCCAGCGGCTACTACCTGACGGGCATCCCCACGGACCTCGGCGACCTCTTCCAGCAGGCCTACGCGGGCGGCGCCCGTGTCCACTCCAACTCGTGGGGGAGCGCCGCCGCGGGCGAGTACACCGCGGACAGCGTGAGCGCCGACGAGTTCGTCTGGAGCCACCGAGACATGACCGTGACGTTCTCCGCCGGCAACGACGGCGTCGACTCCGACTCCGACGGGCGGGTCGACGACGACTCGATCGGCGCGCCGGCCACGGCGAAGAACGTGATCAGCGTCGGCGCGAGCGAGAACGACCGCGCCTCCGACTACCCCTGCGACGCCGGCAAGAGCGCGGTGTGCGCGTTCCAGGGCGGCCAGAACGACCTGTTCACCTGGTGGGAGAACTGGCCCTTCGAGTTCCCCGCGGAGCCGCTGAAGAGCGACCCGAGCGCGGGCAATGCCGAGCAGGTGGCCGCCTTCTCCAGCCGCGGGCCGACGGACGACGGTCGCATCAAGCCCGACGTCGTCGCGCCGGGCACGTGGGTGCTGTCCGGCTACTCGGATCTCTACCAGGAGGGCTACGACACCTCGCCGAACCCCCAGAGCGGCGCCTTCCAGTACGACGGCTGGGGGTACCCGCTGAACGACAAGCTGAAGTACCTGGGCGGCACCTCGATGGCCAACCCGCTGGTGGCGGGCGGCGCCGCCGTGGTCCGCGACTACTACCAGGAGCTCCACGGCCACTCCGCGAGCGCGGCGCTCGTGAAGGCCACCCTCGTCAACTCCGCGCAGGACCTGCTCGACGAAAACAACGACGGTGTCGACGACAACGACCTGCCGATCCCGAACACGTCCGAGGGCTGGGGGCGCGTGGACCTCGCGGCGGCCACCGACGGCTCGCGCGAGTTCGTGGACGACGCGACGGGCCTGGCGACGGGCGGCGTCGCGAGCCATGCCTACGACATCGCCGGCGGGACACCCTTCAAGGTCACGCTCGCGTGGTCGGACTACCCGGGCAATCCCTCGGCGGCGAAGATGCTGGTGAACGACCTCGACCTCGAGGTCACCGGCCCCGGCGGCGCCTCCTATCGCGGCAACGTCTTCGCGGGCGGGTGGTCGGCCGCCGGAGGCCTCGCCGACAGGACGAACAACGTCGAGAACGTGTACGTGCAGTCGCCGGCCGCGGGCCTGTGGACCGTGACCGTGCGCGGCTTCAACATCCCCCAGGCGCCGCAGCCGTACGCCCTCGTCGTGGGAGGACTCGTCTCGCCGGGCCCGCCGGTCGAAGCCGAGCTGACGGTGGCGCCGCCGACGAACGGCACCCTGACCTCGGCCGACGGCTTCATCGCCTGCGGGACCGGAGGCAGCGCCTGCAGTCACGTCTACACCGGAGGACCCTCCGTGACGCTGAGCGCCACGCCCGACACGGGATTCGCGCTCGCGGGCTGGACCGGCGATTGCGCCGGCGCCGGCGCGACGTGCCACCTCTCGATGAGCCAGCCGCGCTCCACGGGCGCCAGCTTCGGGCCGAACCCCGTCTCGCTGTCCGTCGCCGACGCCGCCGTCGTCGAAGGCGGGACCGGATCGACCAGCGTGGTGGTCACCGTGTCGCTCTCCGGCGTGACGAGCGTGCCCGTGACGGTCGACTTCGCCACGGCCGACGCGACGGCGACGGCCGACAGCGACTACCTCGCCACGAGCGGCAGCTTGAGCTTCACGCCCGGACAGACCAGCCGGACCTTCGGTGTCACCGTCTACGGGGACACCACCGTCGAGCCGGACGAGACGTTCCTCGTGAACCTGACCAATCCGGCCTGGGCGACGATCGCGGACGGGCAGGGCGTCGTGACGATCACCCACGACGACGTCGTGCCGACCTCCGATCCGCAGCCCGTGGTGTGGACCGCGCTCGTCGGCGTCAGCGCCAGCGGCGGCTCCCTGACCAAGACCTCCGCCTCCGGCGTCAACGCGGGCGCGGTGTCGATCCAGCAGATCCCCTCGGGAGACGGCTACGTCGAGGTGACCGCGTCGGAGACCAACACCTACCGGATGTTCGGCTTCTCGAACGGCAACACCGACGCCTCCTACCAGGACATCGACTTCGGCCTGGACCTCGCGCCGGGCACGATCTACGTCTTCGAGAAGGGCGTGAACAAGGGGTCGTTCGGGTCCTATGCCACGGGCGACCGGCTCCGCGTGGCCGTCGTGGGTGGAGCGGTCCGCTATTCGCGCAACGGGATCGTCTTCTACACCTCGGCCACGGCGCCAAGCTACCCGCTGCTCGTCGACACCTGGCTCTACCACCTCGGAGCGACCATCAACAACGCTGTGATCGCCACGGGCTCCGGGCCCGCGCCCTCGCCGTCGCCGTCACCGTCACCCTCTCCCTCACCGTCACCCTCTCCCTCGCCGTCACCTTCTCCCTCGCCGTCGCCGTCACCCTCCCCATCGCCGTCGCCCTCCCCATCGCCGTCGCCCTCGCCGTCGCCTTCACCCTCACCTTCGCCCTTGCCGGCCGGCCCACAGCCCGTGGCGTGGACGGCGCTCGTGGGCGCGAGCGCCAGCGGCAACTCCCTCACCAAGACGTCCGCCTCCGGCATTCCCTCGGGCGCGGTGTCGGTGCAGCAGATTCCCTCGGGCGACGGATACGTCGAGATCACCGCGTCCGAGACCAACACCTACCGGATGTTCGGCCTCTCGAACGGCAACGCCGACGCCTCCTACCAGGACATCGACTTCGGCCTGGACCTCGCGCCCGGCGCCCTCTACGTCTTCGAGAAGGGCGTGAACAAGGGATCCTTCGGCTCCTACGCCACGGGCGACCTGCTCCGCGTCTCGGTCGTGGGCGGAGTCGTCAAGTACTCGCGCAACGGGACCGTCTTCTACAGCTCCACGCAGGCGCCGACCTACCCGCTGCTCGTCGACACCTGGCTCTACTACCTCGGCGCGACCCTCAACAACGCCATCATCGCCATCGCGGGTGGCGCGCCTCCGCCTCCACCGCCTCCGAGCGGCATCGAGCCCGTGGCGTGGACGTCGCTCGTGGGCGTGAGCGTCAGCGGCAGCTCGCTGACCAAGACCTCCGCCTCCGGCGTCAACTCCGGCGCCGTTTCCACGCAGCAGATCGCCTCCGGAAACGGATACGTCGAGATCACCGCGTCCGAGACCAACACCTACCGCATCTTCGGTCTCTCGAACGGCAACACCGACGCCTCCTACCAGGACATCGACTTCGGCCTGGACCTCGCGCCGGGCACGCTCTACGTCTTCGAGAAGGGCGTCAACAAGGGCTCCTTCGGCCCCTATGCCACGGGCGACCTGCTGCGCGTGGCCGTCGTGGGCGGAGTCGTCAAGTACTCGCGCAACGGGACCGTCTTCTACACCTCGACCCAGGTGCCGGCCTACCCGCTGCTCGTCGACACATGGCTCTACTACCTCGGCGCGACCCTCAACAACGTCGTCATCGCGTCCGGCCCGTAGGCCTGGCGCGTCCGTCACAGCGGCCGAAAAGGGGCGAACCCTCACCGCCTTCATCGCTGACGCGGTCGGCGAGTCCCTGGCTCACCACCTTCCGCGGCTCCGGTGCTCGCTTCGGATTCGGGCCTGCTGCATCTGCGAGCTCGTCCTGAGCGCCTTCGTGAGGGTCGTCACTCACGCCAAGGTCTTTCGCGAGGCCACCGGATCAACCGACTCGGGGCGCCCCGAGTTGAGTCCGACGCTGTCAAGCTCGAGCCCAGCTCACGGCCTCACCCTCAGCCCGGCAGTGCCCGTCGGCCAGGCCGCACGGGCCCGCATCATGACGTCACCGCACCTTGACATCGGACGGGATCGCCGCAACCCAAGCCGCCCGGCCGGACCGCTCCTCCTGCCTCTCGCCTTCATCCTGCTCGCGGCCGGAAGCGCTGGCGCCGGAGAAGTCGAAGTCGCTCCCTTCATCGGCCTGCAGTACGGGGGCTCGCTCGTCGCGCCCTCTGGACGCAAGGTCGCGATCGACGTCGGCCCGCAGTACGGCGCCACGCTCGACGTCGCGATCGCGCAGC
>CAZMRX010000059.1:0-18902 GCA_964568755.1 uncultured Acidobacteriota bacterium
GCCGACCTCGCGGTCACCGACGACGCCGTGCTAGCGACGTTCCCCGACGACAAGCCGCTGCGGCGCTGGATCACCCTCGCCCGCGAGAGGGTGCGCTCCCAGGGCCTGCCGGCGCGCATCTGCTGGCTCGGCTACGGCGAGCGCGCGAAGCTGGGCCTCGTCTTCAACGAGCTCGTGCGCAGCGGGCGCGTCAAGGCGCCCATCGTGATCGGCCGCGACCACCTCGACGCCGGGTCGGTCGCGTCCCCCAACCGCGAGACCGAGGCCATGCGGGACGGCTCCGACGCGGTGGCCGACTGGCCGATCCTGAACGCCCTGCTGAACGCCGTCGGCGGCGCGACCTGGATCTCGGTCCACCACGGCGGCGGCGTCGGCATGGGCTACTCGATCCACGCGGGCATGGTCATCGTGGCCGACGGCAGCGAGCAGGCCGCGATCCGGCTGCAGCGCGTCCTCACCACGGATCCGGGCATGGGCGTCATCCGCCACGCCGACGCCGGCTACGAGCGCGCGACCGACGTCGCCCGCGAGCGCGGGATCACGCTGCCGATGGTCCGGTAGGCGCCTCGGCGCAGTGGTGAGGCTTCGAGGCTCACCATCGTACCCGGTACGCGCTGCTGCGGCCGCCGTTGCCGGTCGGCTCGAGGCAGCCCTTCTCGACGAGGTCGGCCAGCTCGCGGTAGGCCGTGGCACGGCTGGTCCGGGTCAGACCCATGTACTTGCGGGTGTTCATGCCGCCCTCGAAGCCGTCGGGTCCGGCGTCCAGAAGCCGGTTGATCACCTTGCGTTGGCGCTCGCTCAGGTCGGTCGCCTGGTGGCGCAGCCAGAAGCGGGCCTTCGCCAGCGTGACGGCAATGGTGGCTTCCGCAGCCACGGCCGCCGACTCGACCTGCGCCAGGAACCAGGCGAGCCAGTCCGTCACATCGAGATCGCCACGCTGCGTGGCCTCGAGGATCCCGTAGTAGGACTCGCGTTCCCGAAGGACCTGCGACGAAAGGCTGAAGGCCCGCATCGGCTGACGCTCGTCCTGGGCCAGCGCCATGTCCGTGATGGCGCGCGCCAGCCGGCCGTTGCCGTCCTCGAACGGGTGGAGCGTCACGAACCACAAGTGGGCGAGCCCGGCGCGCACCAAACCGTCGACCTCGCGAGGCGGCGAGGCGAACCACGCGAGGAATCGCTCGAGCTCGCCGCCCAGTCCCGCGCGCGGAGGCGCTTCGAAGTGGACCCGCTCTCGGCCGACTCGCCCCGACACCACGCGCATCGCAGCCTTCCCTCGGAGCGCACCCGTGCGGATCTTCCGGAGGCCGGAGTATCCCGTCGGGAAGAGGGCCGCCTGCCAGCCACACAGACGCTTCAGCGTCAGGGGGCGATCGTGGCGCTGGGTGGCGTCGAGCAGCACCTCGACCAGGCCCTGGACGGCGCGCGGTGGCGCCGGCAGACCCGCAGTCGGGAGCCCCAGGCGGCGAGCCACCGACGAGCGGACGGCTGCGGGGTCGAGACGCTCGCCTTCGATCGCGCTCGTGGTGACCCCGTCCTCGACCAGCACCGAGGCCGCCGCCTCGAGCGTGAGCGTCGGATCGAACAACCGCAGGGCGCCCAGCACCTTCCCCTGCGCCAGGCGCGACGCGGCCAGGGGCCGCGCGAGCTCCCCCGCATCCCAGGCGAATGCGGGCCAACCGGGATGCTCCCAGATCCAATGTCGCGGAGTGGTTATTCGCTTCATCCTATGAAGCGATTATCCCGTGGATTCGCTTCAGCGGCAAGACCTGCTGCGGACGCCCCGCGGATCGGGCTTCCCCCAGGCCGCCTACAGGTGCGAATCGAGCAGCTTGGCGAGCTGGTCGCGGCCCATCTTGCCGACGCGCTGCTCGGCGACCTTGCCGCCCTTGAAGACCAGCAAGGTCGGCATCGCGGTGATGCCGTACTGGTACGGGACCTGGTCGTTCTCCTCGACGTTCAGCTTGCCGATGCGCACGCGGCCGGCGTACTGCCCCGCCACGGCCTCGAGGTCCGGGACCATGGCCTTGCACGGGGCGCACCACTCCGCCCAGAAGTCGACGAGCACGGGCTCCTTCGAGCCCAGCACCTCTTGCGCCCAGTTCTGGTCCGTGAGGGTCAGGATGTTGTCGGCCATTCTCGTCGTCGTCTCCTTGCTTCCAGCTAGCTTAGCGCGATTGGCGGCGGAGGGCTCGGCCTAGACGCGGCTGATGGCAGAGCGGTAGAGCTCGACGTAGCTCCTCGCCGAGCGTTCCCACGAGAAGTCCTTCTCCATCGCCCGCCGCATCAACGCCTTCCACGCGCGCGCGTCCGTGCGCGCCAGCAGCGCCTGGTCGAGGGCCCACACGAGCCCGGTCCCGTCCGGCGTGTCGAAGCGAAAGCCGGTGCCCGTCTTGCGCGCCGCGTCGAAAGGCTCGACGGTGTCCACGAGGCCCCCCGTCGCGCGCACGATCGGGATCGTGCCGTAGCGCAGCGCGTACATCTGCGTGAGGCCGCAGGGCTCGCTGCGCGACGGCATCAGGAACAGGTCGGAGCCGCCCATCACCTTGTGCGCCAGGGCCTCGTCGTACGCGAAGCGGACGGCGAAGCGGTCCGGGGCGCGCTGCGCCAGCTGCCGCAGCCCCTCCTGCACCGAGGAGTCGCCGGAGCCGAGCACGACCATCCGCAGCGGCCGCTGCAGGAAGTCCCACCACGCCCCGGCCACGATGTCGAAGCCCTTCTGCCACACGAGCCGCGAAGTGACGCCCACGAGCGGCAGGTCGGGGAACTCCGGCAGGCCGTAGGCGCGCAGCAGGTCGCTCTTGCAGGCGGCCTTGCCCGCCGGGTCGGCCGCGGAGTACTTCGCCGCCAGGTGCGGGTCGACGCGCGGGTCCCACTCGTCGTAGTCGACCCCGTTCAGGATTCCCGACACGTCCCGCGCCCGCGAGCGCACCACGCCGTCGAAGCCGAAGGCGTGCTCCGGGCCCTGGATCTCGAGCGCGTACGTGGGCGAGACGGTGTTCACGAGCTCGGAGAACACCGTGCCCCCCTTCAGGTAGCTGACCGCCCCGTGGTACTCGAGCGCGTGCGTGCTGCCGAGGTTCCAGGGCAGGCCCAGGAGCCCGATCGTGTCCATGCCGAACTGACCCTGGTAGGCCACGTTGTGGATGGTGAAGACGCTCGGCATGCGGTGAAGCGTCGGGTCCTCCCCGTAGAACGCCTTCAGGTACACCGGCACGAGCCCGGTCTGCCAGTCGTGGGCGTGGAAGACGCTCGGCCGCTCGCCGCGGCTGCGGAAGTACTCGACCGCCGCGCGCGCGAGAAACGCGAAGCGCAGCCGGTTGTCGTCGTAGTCGCCGTAGATCACGTCGCGGTCGAAGAACGGCGGGTACTCGACGAACAGCACCTCGACGCCCGCGGCCGTGCGCGCGCGGTAGAAGCCGGCGCTGCGTGCGATCGCGTCGACCGGCACGTGCACGGAGCCCGCGAACTCGCCGGGCGGAAAGCCGATGCCGCGGTAGCGCGGCAGCACGACGGTGACGCGGTGGCCCAGCCGCGCGAGCGCCTTCGGCAGCGCGCCCGAGACGTCGGCGAGCCCGCCGGTCTTGACGTACGGCGCCATCTCGGGCGTCACGAACGCCACGTGCAGGCGCTCTTTCTCCGGCAGCAGGTCGGCCAAGCCTGCAGAGGCTAACACGCGCCCGGGCCCGTTTCTAAGCTACGCTGCCGCATGCCCCGCAGGCTCGGACAGCACTTCCTGCGTCCGGCGTCGGTCGAGAAGCTGCTGCGCGTGATCGCACCCGGTCCCGCCGACGTGTTCCTCGAGATCGGCCCGGGCCAGGGCGCCTTGACGCTCCCGCTCGCCCGGCAGGCGGCGCGCGTGGTCGCGGTCGAGCTCGACGCAAGGCTTGCCGATCGCCTGCGCGAGCACGCTCCCGCGAACGTCGAGATCGTGACGGCCGACGCACTCGCGGCCGACCTGCGCGCGCTCGTGCCCGAGGGCGCCCGGCTCGTCGGCAACCTGCCGTACTACGTCTCGAGCCCACTCCTGCGCCGGTTCCTGGGGCTGCGGGGGCACGTGCGCGACCTGCACGTGATGCTGCAGGAGGAAGTCGCGCGGCGCATCGCGGCACCGCCCGGGTCCCGCGAGTGCGGAATCCTCTCGGTGCTGTACGCCGTCGGCTGCGCCGTCGAGATCGCCGCCCGCTTTCCGCCGGGGGCATTCGTCCCCCCGCCCAAGGTCAGCTCGGCCGTGCTGCGGGTTCGTTTTCTCGACGAGCCACGGGCCCCCGTCGACGACCTCGGGGGCTTCGAACGGTTCCTCCAGCGAGCCTTCGCGAGACGCCGCAGAACCCTTGAAAACAACCTGGAAGATAGCTATCCTAACCTCAAGGAATACTTGAGGTTCCTCAACCTCGAGGGGTCGAGGCGTGCCGAGACCCTATCGGTTGTGGAGCTGGCGGGGCTGTGGGCGGCTTTGAGGGGCGGGGGCCACGACGAGGGGAGCGCAGGATCGAGCCGCGGGTGAAGCCACGGGAGGGGTCCGCCTCATTCCGCTCGGGGGGCTCGGTGAGTTCGGCCTGAACGCGATGGTCCTCGAGTGGGAGGACCACCTGCTGCTCCTCGACGCGGGAATGCTCTTTCCCACCGCCGAGATGCCGGGCGTCGACTTCATCGTCCCCGACTTCGAGTACCTCGCCGAGCGACGCGAACGCGTGCGCGGCATCCTGCTGACGCACGGCCACGAGGACCACATCGGCGCGGTCTCGTACGCGCTCGCGGCGGCGCCAGCGCCGGTGTACGGGAGCCGGCTCACGCTGGGCTTCGCGCGACGGCGGCTGCAGGAGCGCGGCGTGCGCGCGGAGCTCGTGACGCTGCGGCCCGGCGAGCCCGTGACGATCGGGCCGTTCCGCGTGCACCCGATCCGGGTCGCGCACAGCGTCGTCGACAGCCTGGCGCTCGCGATCGAGACGCCTGCCGGCGTCGTGCTGGCGAGCGGCGACTTCAAGATCGACCGGCGGGCGAAGCCCGAGGAGCGCACCGACATCGAGGCCCTCGCCGCATGGGGCGAGCGGGGCGTGCTGGCGCTGTTGTCCGACAGCACCAACGTCGAGCAGCCCGGGCTCACGCCCGGCGAGGACGCGGTGGTGCCCGCCTTCGAGGAGGTGCTCGCCCGCACGCGCGGGCGCGTGCTCGTCTCGTGCTTCGCGACCTCGGTGCCGCGCATCCAGAACGTGGCCGGCCTCGCCGCCGCGGCGGGCCGACCCGTCGCGTTCCTCGGGCGGCGCATGATCGACAACACCGAGACGGCGCTCGACCTGGGCCTGCTGCAGCTCGGCGGCGTCACGCGGATCGAGCCTTCGGCGCTCGGCGACGCCTACGCGTCGCGCGCGCTGGTGTTCGTCTCGGGCAGCCAGGGCGAGCCGCTCTCGGCGCTGGCGATGATCAGCCTCGGCGAGCACCGCGACGTGGCGGCCGGGCCGGGCGACACGGTCGTGCTCTCGGCGCGCGCGATCCCGGGCAACGAGCGCGGCGTGTCGCGCCTGATCAGCAACCTGTACCGGCTCGGCTGCGACGTGGTGCACCCCGGCACGGCCAGGGTCCACGTCTCGGGCCACGGCAGCCGCGACGACCTGGTGCAGCTGCTGCAGCTGGCTCGGCCCCGCTACCTGGTGCCGGTGCACGGCGAGTACCGCATGCTGGCGCAGCACGCGCGGCTCGCGGCCCAGGCGGGCCTGCCGGCGGACCGCGTGCTGGTGGCCGAGGACGGCGACGTGCTGTGCCTGTCGGCGAGCGGCGCCCGCCGCGAGGCGCGAGTCGCGGCCGGCCGCATGCTGCTCGACCGCGGCGGCACGTCCGAGGTCGAGGACATCGTGGTGCGCGACCGCCGCCACCTGTCGTCGGAGGGCATCGTGGTCCCGATCGTCGTCGTGGATCGCCAGACCGGCCAGCTCGAGCAGCCGCCCGAGATCGTCTCGCGCGGCATCGTGGACACCGCCGAGGCCGCGGAGCTGGCCCTCGAGGCCGGCCGGATCCTCACCGGGGCGATGGACGGGCGCCCGGTCGAGGAGCGGCTCGACTCCGAGCTCACGCGCGAGCGGGTGAAGGACGAGCTGCGACGTTTCTACAAGCGGCGCACGCAGCGCCGTCCCATGGTCATCCCGGTCGTGATGGAGGTCTAGAGCACCCATGGTCCCCAAGGTCGAGTCACGCTCGAATCGCGGCGCCGAGCTACTAGGGCTCGTCGCCTTCGCGCTGGCGCTGATGCTGCTGATCGCGCTCGCGACCTTCGACCCGCGCGACCCGGCCCCGTTCTTCAAGGCGGGCGCCGACGCGAGCGCGCGCAACTTCATCGGGCCCTTCGGGGCATTCCTGGCGGAGCTGCTGATCCCGCAGCTGTTCGGCCTCGCGGCGCTGCTGCTGCCGATCGCTCTCGGCCTCGTCGGCTGGAAGCTCTTCTGGTGCCGGCCGATCGAGGCGCCCTACACCAAGGCCGTCGGCAACCTGTTCCTGCTGCTGACGCTGTCCTCGCTGCTGGCGCTCACCTTCGGCACCGTGGGCTTCGAGGGCGAGCCGGTGCGCGCCGGGGGCGCCATCGGCGAGGTGCTGGCGAGCCTGCTGGTGAGCGACTTCAACCGCACCGGGGCCTACATCGTGGCCGCCACCGGGCTGTTCGTCGCGCTGATCCTCTCGACGCAGTTCTCCTTCTCGGCGTTCCTGGCGGGCAGCTCGCTTCGCCTCGGCGAGCGCCTGCGCAGCCTGCAGACGGCCTTCGCGCACTACCGCGAGAGCCGGCGCAAGGAGAAGATGCGGCGCGAGGTGATCCGCAAGCACGCGCTCACGAAAGACGACGCCGCCGGGCTGCCGAAGATCCGCCGCGTGAAGGCGGCCGACGAGGAGGAGCCCGAGGCCGCGGCCGACCCCGACGACGACCTGCCGCTGCAGGCGGAGCCCGCCTCGCCGCGGCCCGCGCAGAAGCAGCTCCCGTTCCTCGCTCCCCGTGCCTCCGAGCCAAAGGCACCGGAGCCCGAGCCCGACCCCGGCCCGACCCGGTCCCGCCGCCGCCGCGCCGCGGAGGGCGAGACCCCGGCCGGGACCGAGACCCGCGGCAGCTACACGCTGCCCCCGATCACCATCCTCGATCAGGCGAAGGGCGGGGCGCAGCTCGACAACGACCGGCTGCTCGAGCGCGGCAAGATCCTGCAGGTGAAGTCGGCCGAGTTCGGCGTGATGGGCACGGTGCGCGAGATCCACCCCGGGCCGGTCGTGACCACCTACGAGTTCAAGCCCGATGCGGGCGTCAAGTACTCGAAGATCGTCGGGCTGGCCGACGACCTGGCGCTGGCGCTCGAGGCCGAGTCGATCCGCATCGACCGCGTGAGCGGCAAGGGCAACGTCGGCATCGAGATCCCGAACGAGGTGCGCGAGACGATCTACCTGCGCGAGGTGCTCGAGTCCGACACCTTCCGCCGCTCCTCGGGCCGGCTCACGATCGGCCTCGGCAAGGCCGTGAACGGCGACGTGTGGGCAACCGACCTCGCCACGATGCCCCACCTGCTGATCGCCGGCTCGACCGGCACCGGCAAGAGCGTGGGGCTCAACTGCATGATCGCCTCGATCCTGTTCCGCTCCACGCCCGACGAGGTGAAGCTGATCCTGATCGACCCGAAGCGGCTCGAGCTTGGGGTGTACGAGGACATCCCGCACCTGCTGACCCCGGTGGTGACGGACCCCAAGATCGCCGCGAACGTGCTGAAGTGGGCGGTCGCGGAGATGGAGCGCCGCATCCGCATGCTGGCCTCCGAGGGCGTGCGCAACATCGAGCAGTTCAACAACATCATCCGCGCCGAGGCCGGCGCGCGCGACGACGAGAACGGCGAGGAGCTGCGCCCGCTGCACTACGTCGTGATCGTGATCGACGAGCTCGCCGACCTGATGATGGTCTCGTCGCACGAGGTCGAGGAGTCGATCACCCGGCTCGCGCAGATGGCCCGCGCGGTCGGGATCCACCTGATCCTCGCCACCCAGCGGCCCTCGGTCGACGTGATCACCGGCCTGATCAAGGCCAACTTCCCCTCGCGCATCTCGTTCCGCGTGGCCGCGCGCGTCGACAGCCGCACCATCCTCGACTCGATCGGCGCCGAGCAGCTGCTCGGCCGCGGCGACATGCTGTTCCTGCCGCCCGGCTCGGCGCGCCTGATCCGCGTGCACGGCGCTTACGTCACCGAGACCGAGATCGCGCGGCTCACCTCCTTCCTGCGCAAGCAGGGCCGCCCGGCCTACGACGACAGCGTGGGCAAGCCGGAGAAGTCGAGCGAGGCCGCCGAGGTCGCGGACCGCGACGAGCTCTTCGACGAGGCCGCGCGCTTCGTGGTCCAGAGCGGGCAGGCCTCGACCAGCATGCTGCAGCGGCGCTTCCGGATCGGCTTCTCGCGCGCGGGCCGGCTGGTCGACATGATGGAGCGCGACGGCATCATCGGGCCGGCCGACGGCTCCAAGGCGCGCGAGATCCTGGTCGCAAAGGACTACTACGAGACGGTGGATACCTGGCAGCGCTGAGCCCCCCGCGCCGGCAACTCGTCCGCCTCGCGCTCGCGGGCATCGCGTGGCTCGCTCCGCAGCCGCCCTCGGCTGCCGCGGCGAAGGCGCGGCCGGTGGCCCAGCCCGCGCGCCCCGACGCGACGCTCTACCGCGAGGCGCAGGCCGCCGAGACGCGCCTGCGCGCCTCCCCGAAGCGGATGGCGCAGCGCTCGGAGTGGGAGGCCGTGGTGCTGCGCTACCGAAAGGTTGTGGCCCGCTATCCCCGCTCCGGCTACTGCGACAACGCGCTCGTCGCCACCGGCACGCTCTACCGCGAGATGGCGCAGCGCTTCCGCGCCGCCCGCTACCGCGAGGACGCCCTGCAGGCGTACCGCACGCTGGTGGCGGAGTACCCCTCGAGCAGCCTCGGCGACGACGCGCTCTGGTCGGCGATCGAGGTGGCGCGACAGACCGGAGACCGCCGCAAGCTGACCGACGCCGCGCGCGCCTACCTCGAGACCTACCCCGAGGGCAGCCGCGCCTCGCGCGTCAAGACGCTGCTGCGCGAGCGCGAGCCCGCGAGCCCGCTGCCCAGGACTCCGCCGCCGGGCCTCGCCCGCGTCTTCGACCTGCGCTCCTGGAGCGGCGACGCCTCGACCCGCGTGGTCGTGGACCTCGAGCGCAAGGTGCGCATCCAGTACGATCGCGCCTTCGGCCCGGACCGCCTCTGGGTCGACCTCGTGGGCACGCGCCTGCACCCCAACCTGGCGGCGCGGGCGTTCCCGGTCGGGGACGGCCTGCTCGAGCAGGTCCGCATCGGGCAGAACCGCGACGACGTCGTGCGCGTCGTGCTCGACTTCAAGGAGGTCGGCGAGCACCAGGTGTTCTTCCTGGAAGACCCGGCGCGGCTGGTGATCGACGTCCGCGGCCGCGGCCGGCCCCGGACCCAGGTCGCCACCGGGCCCCAGGCGCCCGAGGCCGCGCCGAAGGAGCGCGCCGCGGCCCCTGCTCCGGAGGGCGCCGCCCCCGACGTGCTGCGGGCTCCGACCCGTCCGCTCGACGGCATGCTCCCGCCGGACGCGGCTCCCGCGGCGGCGCCGATCACCATCGCCGGCGTCGACCGCCCCGCGACGAAGCCCAATCCCCCCTCGCGGAGCGCCCCCCCGGCGGCGACGCCCGCCCCCGACCCCCAGGTGGCCGCGGCTGCGCCCCCGCCTACGCCGCAGCCCCCCCAGACCAACCGCGCGGGCAACTACAGCCTCGCCCGCCAGCTCGGCCTGGGCGCACGCCGGATCGTGATCGACCCCGGGCACGGCGGACACGATCCCGGCACGATCGGACCGCGGGGGCTGCAGGAGAAGGACCTGGTGCTCGACGTCGCGCTCCGGCTCGAGCGCCTCGTGCGCCAGGAGCTCGGCACCGAGGTCCTGCTCACCCGCTCCACGGACGTGTTCATCCCGCTCGAGGAGCGGACGGCCATCGCCAACTCCAGGGGCGCCGACATCTTCGTCTCGATCCACGCCAACGCCGCCCGCAATCCCAAGGCGCGCGGGATCGAGACCTACGTCCTGAGCTTCGCCCGCACCCCGCACGCCGAGGCGGTGGCGGCGCGCGAGAACGCGATCTCGAGCGCGACGCTCAAGGACCTGCAGAACCTGGTGAAGGCGATCACGCTCAACAGCAAGATCGACGAGAGCCGGGAGCTCGCGCACTCGATCCAGGACAGCGTCGTGAGCGCCGTGCGCCAGGAGCACCAGGTCCCGGACCGCGGCGTCCACTCGGCGCCGTTCTACGTCCTGATCGGCGCGAACATGCCGGCGGTGCTGGCGGAGCTCGGCTTCGTCACCCACCCCGAGGACGAGAAGCGGCTGCGCACGCCGCAGTACCGCGAGCTGCTCGCCCGCAGCCTGCTCAAGGGCCTGCGCACCTACCTCGAGGCCCTGAGTCGCACCGAGACGCGCCAATTGACCGACGCTTCCCGCCGGCCTACAGTGGCCGGAGGGCGATGAGCATCCGCTTCCTCCTGGCGCTCGAGCCGATCGTCACCTGGATCAAGGTCGAGAAGCCCACGTTCGACCTGGTCGGCGTCGTGCTCGGCTCGTTCCGCCTGGCCGGCATCCTGCTGGCGCTGGCGCTCGGCCTGGGGCTGCTGCTCACCAGCGCCGCGCACGCGCCGCGCGCCGGCGCGCGGCCGAGACCCCGATCGAGAGCGTCTCGCTGCGGCTCGACACGCGCGCCTGACACCCGGCCGGCTCGCGCTCCTAGCCCGCGGCGTTATTCGTCTTGCCATTCCTAACGCACTGCGTTAGATTGGCAGGCGTGACAGCGAAGCTGGCGGCGGGGACGCGCACGATCAAGCGTTACGGGAACCGCAAGCTGTACGACCCGGCGGCTCGGCGCTACGTCACCTTGCAGCAGCTCGGGCGGCTGGTGGCCCGCGGCGAGGACCTCCGGGTGCTCGATCAGCGCAACGGCGACGATCTCACCAACCTGACACTGGCACAGGCGCTGCTCGAGAGCGTGCGCCAGGGGGCGAGCCGCATCCCGCGCCAGGTCCTGACGCGCCTGATCCGGATCGCCGACGGGCCGGCCACCGGCTGGGGCGAGTGGCCCGAGCCCGAGGAGGCCGCGGGCCGAGCGCGGCTGGAGACCGAGCGGCTCGTCTCGCGCCTGCTCGGGACCGGCCGGCTGAGCCTCGACGACGCGGTCGCCCTGCGCGCCGACCTCGCCGAGCTCGTGCACCGGCTGGTGAGCGACGCGCAGGCCGGCGTCGAGGCGCGCCTGCGCGGCCTGCTGTCGCGGGGAGAGGAGGCGGCCGAGCGCTCGCTGGGCGCCCTGCGCGGCCGCCTCGAGGCGTACATCGACAAGCCGGTGAAGGAAAGCAAGCGCAAGGCCCGGCGCAGGCCCGCGCGGGTCAAGCGCCCACGCACGAAGTAGAGGAGAGCACGCATGGCAGCCAGAAAGAGCGTCGTTCGCAAGAGGGTGGCCCGCAGCGCACGGCCCGGCCGGCTGGAGAAGACCTGGAGCGACACGCGCAAGGCGCTGCGCTCCGCGGAAGCGACCGTGGGTCGCCGCGTCGCCGCGCTCGTGGAGCGCAGCGGCCTGGAGCCCCGCGAGGTGATGCGGCAGGCCGAGGCCTGGCGCGTGCGCATCGACCGCGAGGGACGCAAGGCCAAGAAGCGCGTCGAGGCGCGCCTGGGCGAGCTGCGGCAGCGCGCCAAGCGCGACCGCCGCACGCTCACCCGCAGCGTGGACGACGCGGTGGCCCGGGCGCTCGCGGCGCTCAACATCCCGACGCGCCAGGAGGTCCAGCAGCTGCAGCGCCGCGTCGAGGAGCTGAAGGCGCGCGTCGAGCGCCTGCGACGCTAGGCCGTTTTTCCGGGGGGCGCTGCGGCGCGCCCCCCACTCGCGTAGACTGCCATCCCGGAATGAGCCGCGCGACCAAAGCCACGCGCCGCAGCCGGCCCGGCCGGCGCTCGAAGGTGGCTCTCGTGTGCGCCGGCGGCGGCGTCACGGGCGCCGTCTACGAGATCGGCTGCCTGCGCGCGCTCGACGACCTCATCGACCTCGAGCTGGTCGACCTCGACCTGTACGTCGGCATCTCCGGCGGCGCCTTCGTGGCGTCGCTGCTCGCGGCCGGCGTCCCGCCGCGCGAGATGTACGAGGAGGCCGTGACGCCGAGCCGCAGCCCGCTGGGCGCAGCCTCGGCGGACGTGTTCCGGGTCGGCGGCATGGAGTTCCTGCGCCGCGCCGGGCGCGCGCCGGGGGTTCTGGTCGGGGCGCTGCGCACCAGCCTCTCGGGCGACGGACGCAACTGGAGCGACCTCTTGCTGTCGCTGTTCGAGCTGCTGCCCGCCGGGCTGCTCGACACCTCCGGGATCCAGGAGTACCTGCAGCGCGTGTTCCGCGCACGCCTCAAGAGCGACCGCTTCGCCGACCTGCCGCGCGAGCTCAACGTGGTGGCGGTCGACCTCGACAGCGGCGAGGCGGTGGCCTTCGGCCGGCGGGGGCGCCGCGACGTTCCGATCTCCAAGGCGGTCCAGGCGTCGACCGCGCTGCCGGGGCTGTACCGCCCGGTCCGCATCAAGGGCCGCGACTACGTCGACGGCGGTGTGCGCAAGACGGCGCACATCAACCTGGCGATCCAGAGCGGCGCCGATCTCGTGATCTGCATCAATCCGATCGTGCCGTACCTGAACGACACTGCGAAGGGCGCCCTGCGCGGCCACCTGAGCAACCGCGGGGTCACCTGGGTGCTCGACCAGGTGATGCGGATCATGCTCCACGGGCGGATGGAGTACGGGATGGAGCGCTATCGGCGCGAGCACCCCGAGGTCGACATCCTGCTGATCCAGCCCACGCGCGACGACATGCGCATGTTCGGCTACAACATCATGCGCACCAGCGCGCGCCGCATGGTGGCCGAGCACGGCTACCGAACCGCGATGGCGTTCTTCCGCAGGACCGCCGCGCGCCAGAAGCGCCTGTTCGCGAAGCACGGGATCGCCCTCGCGGACCCGCGCCGCGTCCGCGGGCTTCCCGCCTCGCGGCCGCAGCGCGCGGGCCTCGCCCGGGCGCTCGACTCGACCCTGGACGCGCTCGAGGCGAAGCTCGGGCGCTAGCCGAACCAGACCGAGCGCCGGCGCGCCAGGCGGCCGTCGACCATGCGCTGCAGCGTCTCGCGCACGGTCTCGGCGATCCGGTTCACCAGGATCGGGTCCTCCGCCCCCTCGGGCCCGTACTCTCCGAGGTCGATCGGCTCGCCGAAGTCGATCGACCACTTCGTCGGCAGCGGCACCACCCCGAGCGGCCCCAGCCAGGGGAAGGTGGGCGTGAGCGGGAAGTACGGCAGCCCGAACGGCCGGCCGACCCAGTCGGCCTTCCCGATCACCGGGTGGATCTCCTCGGCGCCCACGATCGCGCAGGGGATGATGGGCGTGCCCGTCCGCAGCGCGACGCGCACGAAGCCGCCCCGCCCGAAGCGCGCGAGCTTGTAGCGCTCCCGGAAGCGCTTGCCCACTCCCTTCACGCCCTCGGGGAAGACACCCAGCAGCTCGCCCTGGCGCAGCAGGCGCTCGGCGTTCTCCGGATTGGCGCGCACCGAGCCCGACTTCGACAGCATCGGCGCGAGCACCGGCAGCAGCGCGAACATGTCGAGCGCCAGCATCCGGCACAGGCGGCGCGCCGGGTGCTCGTGGCGGATCGCGAGCTGGACCATCAGCCCGTCGTACGGCAGGACCCCCGAGTGGTTGCCCACCACCAGGCCCGGCCCGCTCGCCGGGACGTGCTCGGTCCCCGTCGCCTCCACCCGCCACCAGACGGCGTACAGGAACTCGAAGATCGGCTCGAGCGTCTCCGCGAAGCGCGCGTCGGCGCCGAACTCGTCCGTTTGCTCCGAGTGCCACGCGAAGTAGAGGGCGCGCTGCAGCCGCGCCAGGCTCGCCCAGGTGAGCCCGCCGGCACCCGAGCTCAACGCGCGCGCCATCGCCACCAGCAGGCTCTCGCCCGTCTTCGATCGCCGCAGCTCGGAAAGCTCCTGCTCCAGCTCCTCCAGCCGGCGGCGCAGCGCCGGGTCGCTCGCGGGCTCCTCGCGGCGCTTCGTGCGAGACCGCCGCCCCGCGATCGGCACGACCTTGGCCGGCTGGCTCATGCGCCCACCTCGCGCGCCGCGGCGCGCACCGCCTCCGGATACCGGTAGGCCAGGTACGACTCGAGCGCCTCGCGGCTCGTGTGCTTCGCCGTGAAGCCGAGCTTGACCCTGGCCTTCTCGCCGTCCGCCACGCACGGGAAGCGGGCGAAGTCGAGGAAGCCGCCCGGCGCCTCGCCGACGCCCGAGCCCCACCACAGCTCGGCGAGCGGGTAGGCCGCGGGATGCGGCAACGGCACGGTCAGCTTGTCCGAGAGGTGCAGCGCCGTCAGCAGCGTCAGCGTCGCCCGCGGCACGACGTTCACGACACCCGACGGCCCCTTCTCGAGCGCCAGCATGGCCGCGTCGAGGGCGTCGTCCGGGTGCAGCATCTGCACCAACGGGTCGTACCCCAGCACCACCGGGACCACTCGCTTGCTGAGCAGGCGCGTGTAGAAGGTATGGACTCCGGGGCCGAGCAGCGTGGCGAAGCGCAGCACGGTCACGCCGAGACCGGGATAGCGGCGCGAGAACGAGAACGCGTGCTCCTCGGCCTCGACCTTGTCCCGCACCCAGGCGAGCCGCGACTCGGCGTCGGGCTTGCGCTCCTCGGTCAGGAAGCTTGGGTTCTGCCCGCGCGCCCCGTAGACGGCCGTGAACGAGCGCAGCAGCAGGTGACGCACGCCGGCCGCGGCCGCCCCGGCGGCCAGGTGCAGCGTCCCGATCGACTCGAGCTCGTGGGCGTAGGCGGAGTCGCGGCGCGGCGTCGTGAAGAACGCCGCGTGCACGACCGTGTCGACCGCCTCCTCGCGAAGCACCTCGACCAGGCGCCGGTCGGCCCCCGGCAGCGTCAGGTCCAGCATGCGGTAGCGGACGCCGTGCAGCGTCGTCGGCGGCGGCGTGATGTCCACGGCCAGCACGCGGTCGGGCCCGTGCGCCGCCACCAGCCGCCGCAGCAGCCGCCCGCCCAGGAAGGACGCCGTCCCGGTGATCGCGATCCGCGCCACGCCGCCTACTCGGTCGCCTTGCGCGGCCTGGCCGGTCGCGCCTTGGTCCGCGCGGCGGGCGCCTTGGCCGCGCGCGCCTTCGCCTTGAGCGAGGCCACCTCGCGCTCGAGCGCGTCGATGCGCGCGAGCGCGCGCTTCAGCTCGCTGCGGCTCGGCACGTTCATCTGCCGCAGCACGCGCGCGACGGCCTCCTCCAGCTTCTCCTTGCCGCGCATCGCGCCGGCCATCGCCTGCATGAAGCGCGGGTTCGAGCTGAGCTCCGCCGACACCTGCGTCAGGACCTCCTCGCCGCGCGAGCGCAGCCGGTTGAGGAAGCCGGAATCGACCGTCATCAGGGGCTCCTTTCGGCCGCGGCCGGGCTTTGGGCGCCGGGCGGGCCGCTCCGAGGATACGCCCGCGCCCCGCGCCCCGCCAAGGGCTCGTGAGGCCGTCAGAGCGGCTTGAAGCTCCGGAGCTCGATCTTCTCCGCGAGCAGCTGGCGGAACTCCCGCGCCCGGATCGCCGCCACTTCCCTGCCGGTCTCGTATTCGATCGCCTCGATCGCCTCTTCCCAGACCCGCTCGCGGCGGGCGATCTCGTCCGCGTCGCGCACCTTGGCGAACTCCTGGACGTACTTGTTGTGCCGGCACAGCATGCGGAAGCTGGCGGCCGTCTCCGGCCGCCGGATCGACAGCCCCAGCAGCCGCACGTCGTTGCCCACGTCGTGGATCGGCTGGCCCCACTCGCCGTAGACGCCGAAGATGCTGCCCAGCTTCTCGACCACGTTCGCGAGCTTCTGGTCCCCCACCGCCAGGAGCGCCGCCTTGAACAGCGGCAGCGTGATGTTGCGCGAGAGCGTCGGGTCCGACATCCGCACCTTGACGTCCAGCTCCTCCTCGACGATGCGGATGATGTCCTCGGAGCGGATGCGGTTGTCCGTGGCCAGGTGGATCCGGGCCCCGATTGCCTCGGGCGCCGTGAGCGCCGCCAGGATCCCGGTCGCGACGCGGTCGACCGGCACCAGGTTGATCTCGGCCGAGCGATCCGCCGGGAACGTCGTGGCGATGCGGCCCACGATCAGCGTGCGCAGGCGGTCGCCGGGCTCGCGCCCGAGCTCGGCGAGCGCCTCCTGCGCGCGGCCGAAGGCGTTGACCGGCGCGTTCAGCACCTTGGTGTCGCCGCGGTTGTTCCCGGTGCGGGCGTGCCCGATCACGATCGACGGCAGCAGCTGCGTGACGCGCAGGCCGTCCTTGACCAGCGCCCGGTCGGTCTCGATCGAGGCCATCGCCTTCGTGAGCTCGTAGTAGTTGTTGTAGAAGTGGCGCGGGAACTGGAGCGCGTCCTCCTGCGCGATCGTGCGCTTGCGCCGGCCGTGAATGTACGAGGTCTCGATCGCCACGTGCGCCACGAAGCGCGAGCCCGGCGCCGCCTGCACCGCCTGCGAGAACGCGAGCGCGTTCTTGCAGCCGAGCACGTTCGCGCGGAACGAGGTCTCGTACGGGTCGTCGAACGAGACGCTCGCCGCGCAGTGGACCACGTGCGTGAGCTCGCGGCGCAGCCGCTCGAGCTCCGCCTTTTCGATCCCGAAGTCGGGCTTCTCGACGTCGCCTTCCACGAAGCGGAAGCGCCGGACTGCCTTGCCCGACACGTGGAGCCGCTTCAGCAGCAGCGCCCCCCGCTCGGCCGCGGAGAGGACCTTGACCACCTGCTTCGTCTTGCGGTCGCGAATCGCCTCGGGGCGCACCACCGAGACGATTTCCTCGACGTAGGGGTGCGACGCGGCCTGGGCCAGCAGCTCCTTGCCCAGGAAGCCGGTGGCGCCGGTCAGCAGCACCCTGAGCCGGGGCCGCTTCCCGAGCGCCGCGAGCTGGGCGCGCGCCTGCTTCTGCAGCTCCTGGACGCGCCCCTTCACCTCCTTTTCCGAGAGGTGCGTCGGCTCGCGAAACTGGAACACGTAGTCGCGGCTCGTGACGCCGATCAGGCGCTTGACGCGCCTTGCGTCCTCGGGATTCCCGGTGAGCTCCCCCACCGTGCCGCCGAGGCGCGCCCCGAGACGCTCGATTCCCTTGAGCCCCTTCTTGACCAGGCTCTCGTTGCCGGTGACGTGGATCAGGCGGCTGGCCAGGAACTGGGCGGCGATCTCGACCGGGTGGCGGTCGCGGTGGGCGTGGACCAGCAGCTCGCTCGGCTCGATCGGGTCGGTCTGGGGTTCGCCGGTGCTGCGATCCAGCTTCACGATGTACTGGCCCGGCGACATGTCGACGACAGCGGGGGCGGGCGCGCCCGCGGCGGCGCGCACGCTCCGCCGCGCTCTGACAGCCCGGGCCGCCGTCCTCGCCGCGGCTTTCGCCACCCCGCCTCCGCTTCGCTTATCCTGACCCGATGGACGCGGCGCCAGACTACTCCATCGTCCTCCCGGCCTACAACGAGGCGGCGGAGCTGCCCGCGACGCTCGCGCAGCTGCGCCGGGCCATGTCCGGGACGCCGCTGCGCGGCGAGATCGTCGTGTGCGACAACAACTCGACCGACGCGACGGCCGAGGTCGCGCGCGCCGCGGAGGCTCGGGTCGTGTTCGAGCCCGTGAACCAGATCTCGCGGGCCCGCAACGCCGGAGCCCGAGCTGCGCGCGGGCGGCTGCTCGTCTTCGTCGACGCCGACACGCTGGTGCCCGCGGCGCTGCTGGCGAAGGCGCTCGAGGCGCTCGCCTCCGGGCGCGCCTGCGGCGGCGGCGCCGCGGTCACGATGGAGGGCATCTCGGGCGGCCTCGCCGGCCGCATGGTCGCCCTCTGGAACGGGCTCTCGCGCGGCCGCAGCCTCGCGGCCGGGTCGTTCGTGTTCTGCCTGCGCGAGGCCTTCCTGGCGGTGGGCGGCTTCTCGGAGCAAGTCTACGCCTCGGAGGAGATCTGGCTGTCCCGAGCCCTGAAGCGCTGGGGACGGCCCCGAGGACTCGAGTTCCTGATCCTCGACGAGGCCGTCACCACGAGCGGCCGCAAGGCCCGCTGGTATCCGGCGCCGGTGCTGCTGGCGGTCATGCTGGGCTTCGTGATCTGCCCGTGGTTGGTGCGCTCACGAAGCTATTGCTGGCTCTGGTACAGGCGCCCGGCCCACCCGTAAGAACTGACAGGCGGTCCCGCGGGGGCCCGGCTGCTAGACTGGCCGTAACGGTCGCGCACGACTGCGCAGGCTCGCCCGCGCAAACGGAGCGCATCGAAGGAGAAACCCATGAAGTCTGCCCACCGGGCCGCCCTGGCCCTGATGATTGCCGGTGTCGTCGCCACGCCCGCCCACGCCCAGAACCTGACGAAGGAACGAGCCAACATCCTCGCGGTCGACTGGAACGCGATGCAGGTGCGGATGAAGGACCCCCAGGGCCGGGAGCGCACCTGGGTGGTCAAGAAGGACGCCACGGTTGAGTTCACCGACAAGCGGGAGCAGTTCCCCAACCCGAAGCTCGCGGACCTGGTGCCGCCGATGTACGTGCACTTCACGTACAACGCGGACACGAAGGAGATCGTGGCCTTCGACGTGGCCGAGGTCGGCTTCGAGCCCTCGCGCACCAAGGAGGCGGCGCCGGCCTCCGCGTCCCAGCAGCAGGCGGTCATCACAGCCGTCGACGTGAACGTCGGCCAGGTCGAGGTCCAGCTGCCCTCGGGACGCAAGACCTTCGAGGTCAACCCGAAGAACCAGCTCCGCAACTTCAAGGCCGGCGACCGCGTGACTCTGACGATCGGCAAAGACGGCGACAAGGAAGTGGTCACCGCCATCCGACGCCGGTAGCAACAGGCCAACCCGGG
>CAZMRX010000060.1:0-562 GCA_964568755.1 uncultured Acidobacteriota bacterium
GGGCGACGACGGCCGCGGCGCGGGTCAACGCCGGGTCCAGCGGTCGAGCCAGGCGGTCACCTCGGAGTACCAGCGCACGGAGTTGGCGGGCTTCAACACCCAGTGGTTCTCGTCGGGGAAGACGAGGAGCCGCGCCGGCACCTCCTGCCGCCGCAGCGCCGTGAACATCGCGAGCCCCTGCTCGAGCGGCACGCGGTAGTCCTTCTCCCCGTGGATCACGAGCGTGGGCGTCTTGAAGCCCTTCACGTGGTCGCGCGGGTTGTGGCGCGCGTAGCCCTCCGGGTGCGACCAGTACGGTCCGCCGAACTCCCACTCCGGGAACCACAGCTCCTCGGTCGAGCCGTACATCGACACCAGGTCGAAGACGCCGTCGTGGCTCACGAGTGCCTTGTAGCGATCCGTCTGCCCGGCGATCCAGTTGATGGCGTCGGTGAGGTAGGTGGCGGCGGGGCTCTCGACCTGGGGCGTCACGGCGAGCGGGAGGTCGTCGTTGTACGGGCCGACCGCGCCCACCGAGAGATACGCGCCGATCCGGTCCACCGCCAGCGAGGCGGTGTCGGCG
>CAZMRX010000060.1:572-18798 GCA_964568755.1 uncultured Acidobacteriota bacterium
GCTCACGAGTGCCTTGTAGCGATCCGTCTGCCCGGCGATCCAGTTGATCATGTAGCCGCCGTAGCTGGCGCCGGCCGCGGCCGTGCGCGCGGGGTCGACGCCCGGCAGCGACTGCGCGTAATCCGTCCCCTTCATCACGTCCTCGAAGGCCTTGCCGCCCCAGTCGCGGTTGATGTCGTCGGTGAACTCGCGGCCCCAGCCGGTCGAGCCGCGCGGGTTGGGCATGAACACCACGTAGCCCGCGCTCGCGAACACCTGCGCGTTCCAGCGGTAGGTCCACCCGTCCGGCCACGCGCCCTGCGGCCCGCCGTGGACGAGCACGAGCAGCGGGTGCTTGCGGGCCGGGTCGAACCCGGGCGGCCGCACGATCCACGCCTGCACGCTCTTGCCCGCAGCCCCGGTGTAGCTGACGCTCTCGCCGGGGAGCAGCGCGAAGCCCGCGAGGAACGCGTCGTTGACACGCGTGACGCGCGCGAGCCCCTTCCCGTCCGCGCCGAAGCGAACCACCTCCGCCGGGTGCGTGAGCGTCGCGTGCGTGGCGACGAGCGTCCTGCCGTCGCGCGACACGCCCAGGTCGCCGAACGAGCCCGGGCCCGCGAGCACGGTCGTGACGGGCCCCCCGGCCACCGGCACCGAGAAAACCGGCGAGAGGCCCTTGTCCTCGGCCGTGAAGTAGAGCGTCTTCGAGTCCGCCGAGAACACCATCGGGTCCACCTGGCGGTCGAAGGAGTCCGTGAGCGTGCGCTTCTCGCCCCGCGCCCGGTCGTAGACCACGAGCCGCCAGGGATCGGCCTCGTAGCCGGCGCGCAGCTGCGTGCGCCAGGCGAGGAAGCGTCCGTCGGGGCTGTAGCGGCAGCCGCTGTCGTAGCCGGGCGAGTCGGAGATCCGCCGCGCCGGCCCGCCAGTTGCGGGGACCAGGTAGAGCTCGGCATTCGTGTGCCAGGCCTCGCCCCTGGCGTCCTTCTTCGCGACGCACAGCTCGCTGCCGTCGGGGGCCACGCCCCAGTCCTCGCCTCCCAGGTTGAAGGGCGGGGCGTCGTCGCCTCCGGGCGTGAGGTCGACGAGCGCCCCGCCCTCGAGCGCCATCGACAGCACGTGGCTGCGGCGGCCGTCGTCCCAGGCGTCCCAGTGGCGGTAGAGCAGCTCGTCGTAGACGCGCGCCGTCGAGGGCTTGCCGGCCTCGCCGAGCTTCCTGGCGTTGCAGGCGTCGTCCGCGGCGCAGTCGGGGAACACCTCGCTCACCAGCGCGAGGCGCTTCGCGCCGAGCCACTCGAACGCGTCGACGCCGGTCGAGAGCGACGTGAGCCTGCGCGCCTCGCCGCCTGCGAGGTCGAGCGCCCACACCTGCGAGGAGCCGTCGCGAGTCGAGAGGAACGCGAGCGTCCGCCCGTCGGGGGCGAAGCGGGGGCGCGAGTCGGAGGCCGGGTTCGAGGTCAGGCGCCGGGGCTCGCCGCCCGCGACCGGCGCGAGCCAGAGGTCCGTGTTGCGCGCCGCCCCGGCCAGGTCGATCTCGGTGAGGGCGTACGCGACCTGGGTCCCGTCGGGCGAGAGCTGCGGGTCCGCCAGGCGCCGGAGCTTCATCATCTCGGTCGCGGTGAAGGGCGGCGCCGCCGCAGACGCCGCGGCGACGAGCACCGCGGCGAGGCACGCGAGGACCAGGACGGGGACGTGACGGGGATGCATGGAACCTCCGAGTCGTGGGCGAGGCGCGAGCTTAGCCGCGCGCGAAAGCCGGCGTCAATCATCCCCGGGCTGCTCTCGGCCGAGGGGGCTTGCAACGCCGCGAGGGCCGCAGCATGATTCGCTGCCGTCCAGGCAAGCCGCAAACGTCGGTGTGCCCGCCGCTCGCGCGGGGGGAGGTCAGGGATGGAAGAACGGCTCACGTCGTTCGAGGAGTTCTGGCCCTTCTACGTGGCCCAGCACCTCGATCCCGTCAACCGGGCGCTGCACTTCCTGGGCACGTCGCTCGCGCTCGGGGCGCTCGCGGCCGCGGCCACGCTGTCGCCCTGGTGGGCTCTCGCGGTGCCGCTCGTCGGCTACGGGCCGGCCTGGGTCGGGCACTTCTTCTTCGAGAAGAACAAGCCCGCCACTTTTCGCTACCCGCTGTGGTCGCTGCGCGGGGACCTGCGCATGTACGCGCTGCTGTGGCGCGACCGGATGGACCCGGAGCTGGCGCGCGCGCTCGCGCTCTACCCGCGCGGGGCCTGAGCCACGGGCCGCGTCATGAACGCGGCCGTCGACGGGCATCCGGCGCGAAACTCCCACGACTCTCGGATCGCGGCGGGGGCCGCGTCGCGCGGACACTCGGCGAAGCCGCGCCGGGCGAAGTAGTCCCGGGCCGTGGTCGTGAGCAGGTACACCGAGCGCAGCCCCACGCGCGACGCGCGCTGCAGCACGGCCTCGATCAGCGCGGCCGCCAGGCCCTGGCCACGGTAGTCGGCGTCCACCGCCACGCTGCGCAGCAGGCCGTCCTCGCCGTGCAGCTCCAGCCCGGCGACGCCCACGACGCGGCCGTCGTCCTCGCGGACCACGAAGTAGTGGCCCCAGCCCTCGCTCACGTCCTTGTCGGTCAGCTCCGACCGGCCCAGCAAGTCGAGGGCCCCGCGCAGGTCGTGGGGCCGAGCCGGCTCGGCGCGCAGCATCATCCCCTGATTCTACCGCCACTCCGCGGCGCGCCCGGCCGGAAGCTCCCGTCGTCGCCCAGGACCTCGTGCGGCCCGAAGCCGGCCTTGTAGGCCATGCTCGGGCTCCCGGCCACGTAGTAGCCCAGGTACAGCCAGCGGCAGGATCGCCGCCTCGCCTCCTCGACGAGCCACAGCACGTTGAGCGTCCCCGGCGAGCGCGCGGCGAGCTGGGGGTCGGGGTCGAAGTAGAAGTAGACGGCCGAGAGCGCGTCGCGGGCGACGTCGAAGATGCCCGCCCCGAGCAGGCGTCCGGCCGCGCGGAACACCACCTCGCGGGTCATCTCGGGCGCCCGGTGCAGGAAGTCGCTGAACTCCTCCCAGCTCCCGCTCATGGCGCCGTCGTGGCGCGCCTCGAGGTAGCGCGCGTAGAGCGCGTGCTTCTCGTCGGTCGGAAGCGGGCGGCCCACCTCCGCGACGACGTCGGCGTTGCGCGCGGCACAGCGCCGCTGCGCCCGGGTCGGCCGGAACAGCCGCGTGTCGACGCGCAGCTGGCGGCACTCGCGGCAGCCGTCGCACTGCGGCCGGTAGACGAGTTCCTGCAGGCGGCGGAAGTTCAGGTCGAGGAACAGCCCGTAGAGCCGCGGGGTGAGCCGGCTCGGGCGCAGCGCCACGAGCCGTGAGTCGCGGCCCGGGAGATACGGGCAGGGGGAAGGAGGTGACGGCTCGAGCCCCAGTGCGCCCACCAGCCTCGCGAGCCGCGCCCGCGCCGCCTCGCGCGGAGCCCCGCCCGTCACCGGCGCCGCAGCACGAGCGCGAGAAAGAAGAAGGCGCCGAGCGTGAGGATGATCGTGGCGCCCGGCGCGACGTTCAGGTGGTACGAGGCGAACAGGCCGAAGGCGGTTCCCCCGAGGCTCGCGGCGACCGCCAGCACCAGCGTCGTGCCGAGCGTGCGGCCGAACAGCTGCGCCGCGGCCGCCGGGATCACGACGAAGGCCGAGATCAGCACGACGCCGATCGTCTTCACCCCGACCACCACCACCACCGCGGTGAGCGCGAGCAGCAGCGACTCGAGCGCTTCGACGCGGACGCCCGAGAGCCGCGCGAGCTCGGCGTCGAAGGTGGCGTAGGCCAGCTGCGGCCCGACCCGCAGCAGCACCGCGGCCACCAGCAGCGAGACGAGCCCCACCACCAACAGCGCCTCGGGCGACACCGCGAGCAGGCTGCCGAAGAGCAGCGCCTCCACGTTGACCGGCACCGCGCGTGGCCCGCGCAGTCCCAGGAACATGACGCCCGCGGCGAACGAGACCGCGAAGAAGACGCCGGTGGCCACGTCGCCGCCCAGGCTGGTGCGCCGCCGCAGCTGCTGGATCCCGAGCGCCACGGCCACCGTGAACGGCAGCGCGACCCAGATCGCCCGGTCGCTGGTCGCTCCGAGCAGCAGGCCGAGCGCGATGCCGCCGAAGGTGGCGTGGGCCAGGCCGTCGGCGACGAGGCCGAGCCCGCGCTGGACGACGAAGACGCCGATCAGTGCCCCGGCGGTGCCGAGCGCCAGCCCGGCCATGAGCGCGCGACGCACGAATCCCTGGCCGAGCGGCGCCAGCAGGGCCGAGGCGAGCTCGTCCATCAGGCGTCCTCGCAGCGGGCGTCCACGGGCGTCGCGTGGTCGTGGCCGCTGAAGGCGGAGGCGTGCTCCCACCCGCGCTCGAGCACCTCTCCCGGAGCGCCCCAGGCGCGCAGCGTCCCGTCGAGGTAGACGACCCGGTCGGCGAGCCGGCGCACCGCGGCGGCGTTGTGGGTGACGAGCACCGCCGCCAGGTCGGAGCGCCCGGCGATGCCCGCGAGCAGCTCCAGAAACTCGGCGCGGCCGCGCCCGTCGACACCCGCCGTCGGCTCGTCGAGCAGCAGCAGCGCCGGGTCGCGCACCAACGCGCGCGCCAGGAACACGCGCTGCAGCTCGCCCCCGGAAAGGCCGCGCAGCGGCGAGTCGACGAGGTGCTCGCCGCCCACGCGCGCGAGCAGCTCGCGGACGCGCTCTCGCTCGGGGCCGCTCACGCGGAACGGCCACGCGCCGCGCGTGGCGGCCGTGATCACGTCCACCACGCGCGCCGGAAACGAGCCGCTGAACGACTTGGTCTGGGGTAGGTAGCCGACAGCCGCCGTGGCGGCGCCGGGGCGCGCGCCCAGCACCTCGATCGAGCCGCTCGCGAGCGGCACGAGGCCGAGGGCCGCGCGCAGCAGCGTCGTCTTGCCGCCGCCGTTCGGCCCGCAAAGAGCGGTGAACTCGCCGCGGCCGACCTCGAAGCTGACGGCGTCGAGCACGCGCCTGCGGCCGAGCACCACCGTCACGTCGCGGACGGCGAGCGCGAGGCTCACCGCAGCGCGCCGTCCATCGCGCGCGCGATACCGCGGACCAGCTGCTCGTAGCTCTCGGCGCCCGGCCCGCCGCCGATCGGGTCGATCGGGTGCAGGTTGACGCCGGCCTCCCGCGCGAGCGTCGCCGCCAGCTGCGACTCGAGCTGCGGCTCGCTGAAGAGCGCGGCCGGCTCGGGCGCGCGCAGCTCCGCGAGCAGCGCCTCCAGGTGGCGCGCCGACGGCTCGCTGCCCGGCACGGGCTGCACCACGCCGGCCACCTGCAGCCCGTAGCGCGCGGCGAAGTAGAAGAGCGATCCGTGGAACGTCACGATGCGGCGCCGCGTCCAGGTCTGCGACTGGCGGCCCACGTCCACGTGCAGGGCCTGGATCGAGCGGCGCACGGCGCTCGCCCGCTCGCGATAGAAGGGCGCCCCCGGCGGGTCGAGGCCCGACAGCGCCTCGACGATCACGTCGACCGCCCGCTGCGCGCGCACCGGGTCGGTCCAGAAGTGCGGGTCGATCAGCGGCTCGGGCTGGATCATCCCGGCCGGGGCCAGGATCGGGTCCATCAGCGGCCCGAGCTCGAAGACGCGCGCCTCTCCGGCCCCGGCCGCGCGCGCCAGCGACTGCGCCCACGGGTCGAGGCCGAGCCCGACCGCGAAGATCAGCCCGGCGTCTTCGAGGCCGACCACGTCCTGCGGGCGCGGCTCGTAGTCGTGCGGGTCGAGCCCCGGCGCGAGGATCAGCCGGACCTCGAGCCGGTCGCCTGCCACGCGCCGCGCGAGGTCGTAGATCGGGAACACGGTGGCGGCGGCCTGGCCCCGCGCCGGCTCGCGGCGCGTGCACGACGCGGCCGACAGCACGAGCGCGGCGAGCGCGGCCGTGGCGGCGGCCCCGCGCAGCGCGGCGATCCTCGTGCGAGCGGACAGCATCTCGTCGCGACCTCCCGAAGCCGCGACTATAGCGCCTCGAGCGGCCAGGCGTCGCCGCCGTCCGGGGGGATCTTCCGTTGACGGGCGCTCGAGGGCGGCGCTACCATCCCGCACCAACCATCCACGAACGTGCCCGTTCCGGTCGTCCCTCCACGGGTCATTGGCAGTCGGTCAGGAGGAGGTCCCATGCATACGCGTCGAAGCTGGACGCTGGGCGCCGCGCTCGCGGCGCTCGCCGTCGGCTCGCCGGTCGCGGCATCCGCGAGCTCGAGCTCGTCCGGTACGATCCACGCCTGCGTCCAGAAGGGCTCGGGCGACACCCGCATCGTCGCGCCCGGGCGGGGCTGCCGACACAACGAGCGCCTCGTGATCTGGAACGTCGACGGGCCCCAGGGCCAGCAAGGCGTGCCCGGACCGCAAGGCACGCCCGGACCGCAAGGCGCGCCCGGACCCGCCGGCCCCGCGGGCCCCGAAGGAGTGCAGGGACCGCCGGGCCCCGAGGGACCGCAAGGTCCGGCCGGCTCGGGTGGGGGCGGAACGCCCGCGCCGACTTATGTGGCGCAGCTCATGATCGACGGGCTGAGCACGCCGAACCAGCCGAGCCTGCTGTTTGCCGTCAGCGTGGGCGTCACCAACACCGTCTCGATCGGCGGCGGTGGAGGCGCCGGCGCGGGCAAGGCCAATTTCCAGGACTTCTCGCTGCTCAAGCCGATCGACGAGCTGTCGCCGAAGCTGCTGCTCGCGACCGCGAACGGGCGCCATTTCCCCAAGGCGACGATCGACGTGTTCGAGAACGGCCCCGGCTCGCCGACGGTGCTGACCTGGGAGCTCCAGGAGGTGTTCGTTTCCTCGCTGAGCTTCTCCGCGTCGGGAGGGGGGCCCTCCGACAGCGTGACGCTCGTCTACGGGAAGGTCTGCTCGATCTACACGGGCACGGACGGCGGCGGCAAGCCGGTGGAAGTCAAGGAGTGCTGGGACGTCAGCCGGAACAGGGAGCCCTGAGCGCGCTGCCTTTGCGCGCGGGCAGGTTCTGGCCCAGAATCGATAGCTGTTCCGGAGGATTTAGCATGCCCGCGCGCCGCCTCGCCGTCACGCTGCTCGTCGCCCTGGCGATGGCCGCGTCCGCAAACGCAGCCGACCCCGATGCCGCCAAGATCTTCGGCAAGAGCTGCGCGCTCTGCCACGGGCCCGAGGGCCAGCCGACCGAGGCCTTCGCCAAGCTGGGCGTGCGCAGCTTCAAGGACCAGGAGTGGCAGAAGGCCACACCCGACGCCCAGATCGACAAGGCGATCCGCGAGGGCAAGAAGGGCACCTTGATGGCGTCCTTCGAGAAGCAGCTCACGCCCGACGAGATCAAGGCCCTCGTCGCCCACATTCGCAAGCTCGCGCCTCCGCCCGCGAAGTAACCCGAAGCCAGCCGAAGCGAAGCCGAGGCAAGCCGGCGCGGTCGCCCAGTAACGAGCCGACGCGAACCCGAGGCAAGCCGAGGGAGCCGAGGGAGCCGAGGGAGCCGAGGGAAGCCCCGGAGCCGAGGGAAGCCCGGGCGCGGTCCGAGCAACCGCCGAGGCCGAGCACCACGAGCAACCGCCGAGTGCCACGGGTAGCGGCGGAGCCGGAGGGCTCCCACGGTGGGTCGCCGACCTCGAGAGTGGACCCAGCGTGGGATCCCGGTCCGCCGCGGAGACGAAGGCCTCAGCTCAGCAGGCCGCGTGCTGCTAACTACCGCTGACGGTCATCTTCCGGATCCGCAGCGTGGGAGACGCCGAGCCGCCGCGGAACACGAGGTCGTTTCCGACCGCGTCCACGTCCTTCAGCATCTCGCGCAGGTTGCCCGCGATCGTGATCTCGTTCACCGGATGCGTGAGGCGCCCGTTCTCGATCCAGTGACCCACGGCGCCCTGCGAGTAGTCGCCGGTCACGACGTTGACGCCGAAGCCGATCAGGTCGGTCACGTAGAGCCCGCGCTCGACCGAGCCGATGATCGCCTCGGGTGCCGAAGCACCGGGCTCGAAGTAGAGGTTGGAGGCGCCGACGGACGGGCTGCCGGCCACACCGCGCCGAGCCGAGCCCGTCGGCTTCGCCCCGATCTTGCGTCCGGAGTAGGAGTCGCACAGCCAGTAGCGCAGCACGCCCCGCTCGATCGGCACGTTGCGCCGCGTGGGCAGGCCCTCGCCGTCGAAGGGGCGCGAGCCCAGGCCACGGGGTCGCCGTCCCTCGTCCACGAGCGTCACCAGCGGCGACGCCACCTCCTCGCCCAGGCGGTCCTTGAGGAACGTCGCGTTGCGAAACACCGCGTAGCCCGAGATCGCCGAGAACAGCGTCCCCAGGATCTCGGTGGCGCTCTCGGGGTCGAACACGACCGGCACCTCGGCCGTCTTCACCTGGCGCGCGCCGAGGCGACGCAGCGTGCGTTCGGCCGCGGTGCGACCGACCTGCTCCGGCGACTCGAGGTCTGCGAGGCCTCGACCGGCGGTGTACCAGTGGTCGCGCTCCATCTGGCCGTCCCTCTCGGCCTGGGGCACCACCGAGAGCGAGACCGACGACGTGCGGTAGCCGCCCATGAAGCCGTGCGACGTGGCGAGCAGCACCCCACCCTCGCCCGAGCCCCAGGAGGCGCCCTGCGAGTTGACGATGCCGGGCGTCTCGAGCGCCGCCGCCTCGGCGCGCCGCGCGCGCTCGATCCGCTCCGCGGGCGGAAGCTCCAGCGGCGAGGGGTCGAAGAGCCCGAGCTCGACGTCCTCGGGCGGGACCACCTCGTCGGCCAGGCCCGCCGCGTCGTCTTCGCTCGTGGCGCGCGCCATGCCGACGACCTCGTCGATCAGCCTGGAAAGCGTGGGCCAGGAGAAGTCCGAGGTGTAGGTCGAGGCCGTGCGCTTGCCGACGAAGACCCGCAGGCCGAGCGCCTTGGAGCCCGCCTCGGTGAGCGTCTCGACCTCGCCCTTGCGAACGGTGACCGAGAACTCGGTTCCCTCGGAGACGACGAGGTCCGCCGCGTCGGCGCCGCTCGAGCGGGCGGCCTTCAGGATCTCCCCGGCGAGATCGCGGTAGTCCACGGGGCTCTTCTCGCTCAGGACTCGGCTCGGCGCGGCGCCACGAAGCGGTCGTAGAGCAGCATCAGCACGGTCGAGACGACACCGTAGGCCCCCACCCACAGCCACATGCGCGGGGCGAGCGGGTTGCCGCCCTCGACGTAGGTCTTCACCAGGTAGCCGCTCGACCAGCCGGCGACGAAGGTGCCGATCGCGATCGGCAGGAACGCGAAGCCCATGTAGGTCCCGACCTGCTCCTTGGGAGCCAGAGTCGCGACGTACTCGTAGTAGCGCGGCGCCTGCAGCGCCTCGCCGAGCGCGAACAGCACGATCGCGGCGACCGTGAAGGTGAGCGTCGGGACCGAGGCCATCACGAACCAGCAGGCGGTCGCGAGCGCGAAGCCCAGCGCCATCGCCGTCAGCGGCTTGAGCTTCTGGGCGAGCGCCGTGATCGGCACCGTGACCAGGATGATCGTCCAGGCGTCCACGGTCTCGAACAGCTCGAAGCGCTCGAACTTCAGGTAGTCGCGCACGTAGAAGGGCAGCGCGTAGAAGATGTGCCAGAACATCGCCCAGAAGCCCGAGAAGATCACGAGGAAGGTCATGAAGCGCGCGTTGCCGAACACCGTCAGCATGTCGCTCAGCACCTTCGCCATCGAGCGCGGCGGCGGCGCGTCGGCCGGCCGCGGCGGCTCCTTGTAGAAGACGAGCGTCGCCAGCACGAGAGCGAGGCTCGTGAGCGAGGACATCACGAGCACGTAGGCGATGCCCATGTTCTCGCGCACCACGAGGGCCAGCATCGGGCCGATGGCGCCGCCGATGTTCACGAGCGTGTAGTAGATCGAGTAGCCGAGCGAGGCCGACTCCTTGGTGGTGGTGCGCGCCACGGTGCCGACGATCGAGGGCTTGATCAGCGAGCCGCCGATCGCCGTCACCACCAGCGCCAGCAGCATCCAGGTTCTCGCGCCCACCGCCTGGACGATCGGCTGGCCCATCGGCAGCCCGGCGAGGCCGATCATGAAATAGCCGACCGTGAAGATCGAGAAGCAGGCGAGCAGGCTGCGCTTGAAGCCGTAGCGGTCGACCACGGTGCCCGCGAGCACCGGCAGGAAGTAGAGCAGCGTGTTGAAGACCGAGCCCGCCAGGAAGCCCGCGGCCTCCGGGCCGAGGCCCACCTGGTCGGCGATGTAGATCGCCAGCACCGCCTTGCTGCCGTAGTAGGCGAAGCGCTCGAACAGCTCGATGACGTTCGCCACCCAGAAGGTGCGGCTGAAGCCGCTGCGCCACGTGTCCAGGAAGCTCACAGGGCGGTTCCCCCCACGGTGATCTCGGAGACCAGGATGGTCGGCAGCCCGACGCCGACCGGGATGCTCTGGCCGGCCTTCTGGCAGGTGCCCACGCCCTCGTCGAGCTTCAGGTCGTGGCCGATGCGGGTGACCTTCGTCAGCACGTCCGGGCCGTTGCCGATCAGCGTGGCCCCGACCACCGGCCGGCCGACCTTGCCGTCCTCGATCAGGTAGGCCTCGCTCGCCGAGAACACGAACTTGCCGCTGGTGATGTCCACCTGGCCGCCGCCGAAGTGCTTGGCGTAGAGCCCGCGCTTGACCGAGCGCACGATGTCGTCGGGGTCGTCCTGACCGGCCAGCATGAAGGTGTTGGTCATGCGCGGCAGCGGGTGAGACGCGTAGCTCTCGCGCCGGCCGTTGCCGGTCGGGGCCATCTTCATGAGCGAGGCGTTCATCTGGTCCTGCAGGTAGCCGCGCAGGATGCCGTCCTCGATCAGCACGGTTCGGCCCGGGCGGTTGCCCTCGTCGTCCACGTTCAGGCTGCCGCGGCGGTCGGCGATCGTGCCGTCGTCCACCACCGTGACGCCGGGCGCCGCCACCCGCTCGCCGATCCGGCCGGAGAAGGCCGAAAGCCCCTTGCGGTTGAAATCGCCCTCGAGGCCGTGGCCCACCGCTTCGTGCAGCAGGATCCCGGGCCAGCCCGGGCCGAGCACCACCGGCATGGATCCGGCCGGCGCCTCCACCGCGCCCAGCAGCGTGATCGCCATGCGGGCCGCCTCGCGCGCGAAGTGCTCGGGGGGCCTCTCCACGAAGAACTCCGGCCCGAGCCGGCCGCCGCCTCCCGCCGAGCCCTCGCGCCGTACGCCCTTGTCGCTCGCGATCACGCTCACTCGAATGGAGAAGAGCGGCTGGATGTCCTCGACCAGCACCCCGAGCGAGCTCGCGATGCGCACCCGGCGCGTCTGCTCGCCGAGGCTCGCGAACACCTTCTCGATGCGCGGGTCGGCGGCCCGCGCGGCGCGGTCCGCGCGCTCGACGAGGGCGATCCGCTCGGCGAGCGACAGCACGCCGACGCTCGTCTCGCCGTAGCGCCGGTCCACGGGGGCGGGCGAGACGGGCTGCGGCGGGACGGCGCGCGAGTCCTGGGCGATGTGCGCAGCCGTCTCGGCGGCCCGGGCCATGGCCAAAGGCGACAGGTCGTCGGTGTAGGCGTAGCCGGTGCGCTCGCCCGAGACCACGCGAACCCCGAGGCCGCAGCTCACGCCGGCCGAGGCGGAGCGGATGATTCCCTCCTCCAGGAACAGCGACGAGGTGGTCTCGTGCTCGAAATAGAGGTCGGCGAAGCTGCCCCCGCGACCGAGCGCGAGGGCCAGCAGACGCTCCATTTCGGACACCGGCACGTCAGCCGGGGTGCGCGCTCGGTCGTCCCTGGGCATTGCGCCATCCTAGCAGGGGCAGGTAAACTGGTCTATTCCAAGGTGTTGGCCCGGCGTCCTTTGGGTTGAACCAGACGGGCCGTTCACACGTAGTTACATCCTTGGAGCACCCTGGAGGCCTGATGTCCCCGAAAACCAAGAAGATCCTCGGCGCGATCGTCGCGCTGGCGGTGATTGGCAGCGTGGTCGGTTTCTCCGTCTCGCGCGAGAACCGCAAGAAGATCACCGTCCAGACCGGCAAGGTCGAGAAGAAGAGCCTGACCCAGGTCGTGACCGCCTCCGGCGAGGTCCGGCCGCGCCGCTACGTCAACGTCGGCGCCAACGTGTCGGGCCGGCTGATCGACATCCTGGTGCTCGAGGGCCAGCGCGTCAAGAAGGGCCAGATGCTGGCCCGCGTCGAGGCCGAGCGCTACGAGGCGGGCGCCCGGCAGGGCGAGGCCGGCGTCGCCGCGGCCCGGGCCGAGCTGACGCGTGCCGAGGCGGACCTCGCCGCCGCGAAGCTGAACTACGACCGCAACAAGCGGATGCGCGAAGAGAAGCTGGTCGCGGAGTCGGCCTACGACCAGGCCGAGGCCGAGTACAAGATGAAGGCGGCCAACGTCGAGGCGGCGAAGCGCCGCGTGGCGCAGCTGCAGGCGCAGCTCGACAGCACCAAGGACGAGCTCTACAAGACGAACGTCTACTCGCCGATGGACGGCGTCGTCACCAACCTGCCCAAGGAGCAGGGCGAGATGGTGATCGGCGCCCAGAGCTTCAGCCCGACCGTGATCATGACCGTGGCCGACCTGAGCGTGATGGAGTGCGAGGTGATGGTCGACGAGACCGACTTCCGCAACCTCAAGCTGGGCCAGGAAGCGACGGTCAAGGTCGAGGCGCTCGAGGGCCTGGAGATGAAGGGCGAGGTCACGGAGATCGGCGCCTCGGCGCTCGTGCGCGGCAGCGGCAGCCAGGCCACCACGCAGACCCAGGCCAGCGCCAACACCGGCAACCAGCCCAAGGACTTCAAGGTCACGATCACGATCAAGGACCCGCCCGAGAACCTGCGCCCGGGGCTGAACGCCACGGCCGACATCACCACCGCGGTGCGCAAGGACGTGCTGGCCGTGCCGGTGCAGGCCGTGGTGGTGCGCGAGGTGAACAAGGAGGGCAAGGTCGTCGATCCCGACGCGATGGCCGGCGGCGCCGCGCGCGAGGGCGACACGGTCGTGCAGATGGCGCGCGAGAAGGGCGAGGAGAAGGACGGCGTCTTCGTGGTCGAGGGCGAGAAGGCCGTCTTCAAGCCCGTCAAGACCGGCATCATGGGCGACACCGACATCGAGATCACGGAGGGCATCGAGGAGGGCAAGACGATCGTCACCGGCTCCTACAAGACGCTCCGGAACCTGAAGGACGACGCTCGCATCAAGCTCGAGCAGAAGGGCAAGAAGTCGTGAGCAGCGCGGCCGCCCTCGCCCGCGAGACCTGGAGCGGGCCCGTCATCCTGACCGAGGACCTCTGGCGCACCTACCAGATGGGGTCCGAGGAGATCCACGCGCTGCGCGGCGTGAGCTTCCAGATCCAGCCGGGCGAGTACGTCGCGGTGATGGGCCCCTCGGGCTCGGGCAAGTCGACGCTGATGAACCTGATCGGCTGCCTCGACACGCCGAGCAAGGGGCGCTACGTGCTGCGCGGCCAAGTGGTCTCGGAGATGAACGACGACGAGCTCGCGGCGATCCGCAACCGTGAGATCGGCTTCGTGTTCCAGACCTTCAACCTGCTCCCGCGCGCGACGGCGCTGCACAACGTCGAGCTGCCGCTCGTCTACGCTGGCATCCCGAAGGACAAGCGCATCGAGCTCGCCAAGCGCTCGATCGAGATGGTCGACCTGACCGAGCGCATGACCCACAAGCCCAACGAGCTCTCGGGCGGGCAGCGCCAGCGCGTCGCGATCGCGCGCGCGCTGGTGATGAACCCGGCGATCCTGCTCGCCGACGAGCCCACCGGCAACCTCGACTCGGCGACGGGCGAGGAGATCATGAAGCTGTTCGAGCGGCTGCACGAGAAGGGCCACACCATCATCCTGGTCACGCACGAGCGCGACATCGCCGACCACGCGCACCGCACGATCCACATCCGCGACGGTAGAATCGAGAAGGACGAGCGCAGGAAGGCGTAGGGGGGACGAAACGTGCTCTTCGGCGAAGCCATCCGGATCGCGGTCCAGTCGCTGCGCGCCAACAAGCTGCGCTCGCTGCTCACCGTGCTCGGCATCCTGATCGGCGTCTCGTCGGTGATCGCGGTGGTCGCGATCACCGAGGGGCTCGACGGCTACATGTCGGACAAGGTGCTCGAGCTCGGCACCAAGGCCTTCCGCCTGCAGCGCACGCCCGACATCATCACCAGCCACACGCAGTGGATGGAGATGAACAAGCGCAAGCGGCTGACGATGGACGACCTGGAGGCCGTGCGCAAGGCCTGCACGCTGTGCTCGGAGGTGGGCGGGCAGGTGTGGACCGGCGGCAGCGTCAAGCGCGGCCGCGTGATCCAGAAGAACGTCGGGATCGCGGGCGTCACCGAGAACATCGCCCGCATCGGCACCGTGCGCGAGCTGATGGCCGGCCGCCACATCGTCCACGGCGACATCGAGGCGGCCTCGCTGGTGGCGGTGATCGGGACGGACCTGTCCGACGCCTTCTTCGGGACGATGGAGCCGCTCGGCAAGGAGATCGACGTCGACGGCCACCTGCTCAAGGTGATCGGCGTCGCCGAGAAGAAGGGCGTCGTGTTCGGCGAGAGCCAGGACAACTTCATCTGGATTCCGATCACGACGTTCCAGAAGCTCTACGGCTCGCGCCGCTCGTTCAGCATCCAGGCCGAGGCGGCCTCGATGGCGCAGTTCGAGGCGGCGCAGGACCAGGTCCGGGTCGCGATGCGCGCGCGGCGCCACCTGACCTACGAGAAGCCCGACGACTTCAACATAGAGACCGGCGAAAGCATCATGGAGCTGTGGCAGACCATGACCCGCGGCATCTACGTGGTGACGCTGGTGGTGACCGCGATCAGCCTGATGGTGGGCGGGATCGTGGTGATGAACATCATGCTGGTCTCGGTCACCGAGCGGATCAAGGAGATCGGGGTCCGCAAGGCGCTCGGGGCCCGCCGCGGCGACATCCTGCGCCAGTTCCTGGTGGAGTCGGTGATCCTGTCGGGCTTCGGGGGGCTGATGGGCGTGCTGGGGGCGGCCGCGTTCTCGTTCGTGCTCGCGAGCATTCTCGGCAGCATCATGTCGGCCAACTTCTCCGCCCCGGTGCGGCCGTGGGCCGTGGCGATGGCGCTCGGCGTGTCGTCGATCGTGGGCCTCGTCGCCGGGATCTACCCCGCGAACCGGGCCGCCGCGCTCGACCCGGTCGAAGCGCTGCGGAACGAGTGATGCGGATCCTCACCCGCCTCGTCGAGCGCCACCCGATCCTGATGGGGATGGGCGAGGCCGTCGCCATCGGCCTCTCGGGCATCCGCGCCTACAAGATGCGCGCGTTCCTCACCATCCTGGGCGTCGTGATGGGGATCATGACCGTCACCGGCATGAGCTCGATCGTGGCGGGGCTGAACGCCTCGATGGCGCGCCAGATCGCGACGCTCGGCTCCTCGACGATCTTCATCCGGCCGCAGGCGCCGGGCGAGAACATCGACGACGACGAGTGGCGCCGCCGCAAGGGACTCACGATGGACGAGGTGGCGGCGATCGCCGAGAAGCCGGCGGTGCAGGCGATCGCCCCGCTGCAGTGGATCCCGACCGAGACCGTGAAGTACGGGACCGAGCGCGCGCGCGACCTGCAGGTGCTGGGCACCACCGAGGCCTACGAGGGAGTCCACGACAGCTACGTCGAGAAGGGCCGCTTCCTCTCTCGCGCCGACGTCGATCGCGCCGCGCCGGTGGTGGTGATCGGCACCGACATCGTCGACGCGCTGTTCCCGTTCGTCGACCCGGTCGGCAAGGAGGTGTCGATCGACGGCCGGCGCTTCGAGGTGATCGGCGTGCTGCAGAAGAAGGGGCGCTTCCTGTTCCGCAGCATGGACAACGTGCTGCTGGTGCCCGTGAACGCGATCCAGAAGCAGGACCGCCGCTTCAACTTCATGATGGCGGACATCAAGCCCGTCTCGGCCGGCCAGATGGACGCCGCGATCGACCAGACCCGCGAGGCGATGCGGCGTTACCGCAAGCTCAAGTACCTGCAGAAGGACAACTTCTCGATCTTCAGCCAGGACACGCTCACCGACCTCTACCGCCAGATCACGGGCGGCATCTACATGGTGATGATCGCGATCTCCTCGATCGGCCTGCTGGTGGGCGGCGTGGGCGTGATGAACATCATGCTGGTCTCGGTCACCGAGCGCACGCGCGAGATCGGCGTCCGCAAGGCGCTCGGGGCCACGCGCCGCGACATCCTGTGGCAGTTCCTGACCGAGGCCATGACCCTCACCGGCGCCGGCGGCGTCATCGGCATCGTGATCGGCGGCCTGCTCGCGTTCCTGATCAACACCTTCTCGCCGTTCCCGGCCGTGGTGCAGCCCACCTGGGTCATCATCGCCTTCGCCGTCTCGATGGCGGTGGGCCTCACCTTCGGCCTGTGGCCCGCGGCCAAGGCCGCCCGTCTCGACCCGATCGAAGCCCTGCGGTACGAATAGGGTCGTGCCGGGCCGTTCGGAAGCTCGCAGCGACCCGCGCGACGTACTTCCGACGGCACAACTTCTGTAACGGGACGATGGAATAGAGTTCACGTGACGGCTGGGCCTGTTTCTGGCGTTCTTTGTTCTGGGAGGGGCGCCGCTCCCCCAGACCCCCGGGGGTTGCCGTAGCTGTTGGACTGAAGCCGACTGGAGGTTCGTCATGGATGTGCCCGCAGTGCCTGTGCCCGAGAGCAGTGGTGGTTTCCTGCAGAACCTGATCGACCTGTACTTCTCGCCCCGCGAGGCGTTCGCCCGCATCCTCAGGAGCCCGCGCATCCTGGTGCCGCTCGTGGTGTACGCCGCCCTGGTGCTCGGCTTCACGGGCATCTGGATGCAGAAGATGGACCCGGTCGAGTTCATGAAGACCCAGATCGAGGAGTCGGGCCGCGCCGACCGCATCCCGGCCGACCAGCGCGAGGCGGTCATCGAGCAGCAGGCGAAGATGATGCCGATCTTCGGCTGGGTGTTGGGGCCCACCTTCATCGCGATCATGCTGCTGGTGATCGCGGCGACGCTGATGTTCGTCTTCCGCTTCTTCTACGCGGGCGAGGTGGGCTTCAAGCAGGCCTTCGCGATCGTGCTGTGGGTGTTCCTGGCCGTGAGCGTCATCTCGATTCCCGTCACCTTGACGGTGCTGACGCTCAAGGGCGACTGGAACATCGACCCGAACCAGGCAGTCCAGGCCAACCTTGGGCTGCTGCTCGACAAGTCCACCGCCGCCAAGCCGCTCTGGGCCCTGCTGACCAGCATCGACGTGTTCGTGCTCTGGATGGTCTTCCTGCTCGCGGCCGGTTTCGGCGTCGCCAGCCGCAAGCCGACGAGCTCCGCCATCTGGGGTGTTGCGATCCCCTGGGCGATCATCGTGCTCTGCAAGGTGGGCTGGTCCGCGCTGTTCTAGGGCCGCGCGGGAGCGGCGCGGCGCCGACCTCGGCAGATGGCACGCGTATTCGTCACCGGCTCGAGCGACGGGCTCGGGCTGCTGGCCGCGCAACGGCTCGCGGAATCGGGCCACGCGGTCGTTCTACACGCCCGCAACCCGTCTCGAGCCGACGACGCGCGGCGCGTGGTCCCGGCCTGCGCAGGGGTCGTGGTCGGCGACCTCGCAAGCCTGGCCGAGACGCGTGGCGTCGCCGAGCAGGCGAACCGCCTCGGCCGCTTCGACGCGGTGATCCACAACGCCGCCGTCGGACTGCGCGAGCGCCTGGTCCGGACCGACGAAGGCCTGCCGCACGTCTTCGCGATCAACGTCCTCGCGCCGTACGTCTTGACGGCGCTCGTCGAGCGGCCGGAGCGGCTCGTCTACATGAGCTCCGGCATGCACCGCGGCGCCGACGCCAGCCTCACGGACGTCGACTGGACCCGACGGCGTTGGCAGGGCTCCGCGGCCTACGGCGAGAGCAAGCTCCTCGACGTGCTGCTCGCGTTCGCGGTGGCGCGGCGCTGGCCGGGTGTCTTCTCGAACGCCGTGAACCCCGGCTGGGTGGCCACGAAGATGGGAGGCCCTGGCGCCCCCGACGACATGGAAGACGGGCAGCGGACCCAGGTGTGGCTCGTCGTCAGCCACGACGCGGGCGCGCGCGTCTCGGGCCGGTACTTCCACCACCTTCGCCCGCAGGCCCCCGATCCCGCGGCTCACGACGCCGCGCGGCAGGATCGGCTGCTCGACCTGTGCCGGCGCTTCTCCGGCATCGCGCTCGCGCCCGAGTAGCCCCTAGAAGTCAGGGAGAGCGCCCTCGCCGGTTGCCCGTACCAGGAGCCCGGGCTAAGATATCCGTTCCACCGGGCGCCCTTAGCTCAGATGGATAGAGCGACAGACTACGAATCTGTAGGTCGCACGTTCGAATCGTGCAGGGCGCACCA
>CAZMRX010000061.1:0-18781 GCA_964568755.1 uncultured Acidobacteriota bacterium
GGCGAAGGTGCCGCTGCGCGCGTTCGTCAAGGCGATCGCCGAGCCCGTCTCGATCGCGTTCGCCACCACCAGCTCGGAGGCGGCGCTGCCGCTCGCGATGGAGCGCATGGAGCAGTTCGGCGTGCCGCGCCAGACCGTCGCCTTCGTGATGCCGACCGGCTACAGCTTCAACCTGGACGGCTCGACGCTCTACCTCGCGCTCGCCTCCGTGTTCGTGGCGCAGGCCGCCGGGATTCACCTCTCGCTCACGCAGCAGCTGGCGATCGTGCTCACGCTGATGATCACCAGCAAGGGCGTCGCGGGCGTGCCGCGCGCGGTGCTGGTGATCCTGATGGGCACGGCCTCGTCGTTCGGGCTGCCCGAGTGGCCGATCCTGGTGCTGCTCGGGATCGACGAGCTGATGGACATGGCGCGCACGTCCGTGAACGTGATCGGGAACTGCCTGGCGACGGTCGTGATCGCGCGCTGGGAAGGCGAGTACCCGCCCGCCGCCGCCTCGGGCAGCGAAGCGGTCTAGGCCAGCGCCTCGCGGACCTCGGCCAGGAAGCTGCCGTGGTGTCGTTTCGAGGAGCCCCCAGCCCGGCGGGGCGAGCCAGGACGCTCAGGCTCGCGGATCGGCTCGCTCCGGTGCCACCGCGCGGGGCGCGCTCCAGCCCGACCAGAGCGCGAGGCTCGCCACGATCAGGTTGGCGACGATGACCGGCGTCGCCTGCAGCGCGATGCCGTAGGCGAGCCAGAGCAGGGCCGCCGCGGCCTGCGTCAGGCGCAGCGTGCGCGGCTCGCGGCAGAAGTAGGACGCGGAGAAGAGCGCCGTCGCGGCCCAGCCGACCAGGTCGGGTGCGCTCACGCCGGCAGCGTCCCGGGGGAGTCGCGGATCGTGACGAAGTCGGTGCGCACCTTGTCCCAGCCCTGGATCTGCAGGCCGTGGCGCTCGAAGAGCGCGCGCACCTGGAGCGCGTCCCAGCCCGCGATGTCCTCGAGGATCGGCACGAGCACGCTGAGGGCATCCTCGGACAGGATCGAGCGCCGCGCGATAGGCGCGATGTAGGGGTTCTCGGATACGGCGATCGTGTAGCCGTCGAGGCGGTTGACGTGGAGCATCACGTGGACGTCGGAGCTGCCGTCGCCGACGTACACCACGTGGTCGGGGCTCACCCCGAGCTGCTCCTGCAGCGCGGCGAGCGTCGCCACCTTGCCGTAGCCGGCCGAGACGCTCTCGACCCTGCGGATCTCCCCGCTCGACGCGTCGTACTCGAAGCGCGTGCCGCGGATCCGCTCGCTCGGGACCAGGCCCTGCAGCGCGGACTCCACCACCTCCTGCGGCGCGGCCGAGACCACGTAGAACGAGAAGCGATGGCCGTCGATGCCGTGCTCCAGGATCTGCACCAGCCGCCCGATGTTGGGCTTGAGCCGGATGCGGCGCCCCACCTCGACCAGGTGCTCGCGGCGCACCTTGCGGTACTCCGGGTCGTGAAGCAGCAGGTAGGTGAGCTCGCCCCCCTGCTGGACGAGGTTGATGCTCGCGAGCCCCCGCACCTTCTCCTCGAAGCCCTGCGTCCCGAGCAGCTCGCCGAGGACGATCCCGGAGTCGTTGAAGCTCAGCGTCTGATCGAAATCGCTCGCGAGCAGGTACTCCCTGGAAGCCTTCGGCCTGGCCATTTCCGTCCTCCCTTCTTCTCCAAGGTACGGCCCGGCGCTCGATCAGTCCAGATAATAGACGAGATGCAAGCAATCATATATGTTCATGTCTGGATTTGCCCCGGCGGCCGAGGCCGCTTCGGCTAATCTCGCCCTCCGCATGACCTACGGCGTAGGCGAAGAGCAGCTCACCCACATCACCTGCTTCCGCGCGGCGGGCGCGATCCGCGTCGACGGGGACCTCGCCAAGCCGGCCTGGCGCGACGCGAAGCGCTCACCGCGCTTCGT
The DNA here is from genome assembly GCA_964568755.1 of uncultured Acidobacteriota bacterium. Taxonomy (GTDB): domain Bacteria; phylum Acidobacteriota; class Vicinamibacteria; order Fen-336; family Fen-336; genus DATBSL01. The sequence continues at coordinate 1,927 of CAZMRX010000061.1, forward strand.
GGACATGGTGAGCGGGGAGCCCGCGCTCTACGAAACGCGCGTCGCCTGCCAGTGGGACGACGAGCGCTTCTACGTCGCGTACTGGATCGAGGAGCCGCAGGTCAGGGCGACCTTGACGGAGCGCGACAGCTTCGTCTGGAACGACAACGACGTCGAGCTGTTCGTCGCGGGCGACGACTGCTACTACGAGCTCGAGATCAATGCCTTCGGCACCGTGTACGAGGCCTTCTTCGTCTGGCAGGACGCGCTCGTGCGCGGCAGCCGCTTCGACCGCGCGGGCTTCGACCCGATGAGCCGCCGCGTCGACCTGCTCGGCGGCTTCCAGGACGCGAGCCGCTATGGCAAGCACCCGCGCGGGCGCCGCTTCTCGTTCCTCGACTTCGACCTCGGCGGGCTCGAGACCGGCGTGCGCGTCGACGGGAAGATCAACGATCCGAGCACGATCGACCGCGGCTGGACGGTCGAGCTCGCTCTGCCGTGGAAGAGTCTCGCCTTCCTGTTCGACGGCCGCACGCTGCCGCCGAAGGAGGGCGAGACGCTCCGCTGCGACTTCTCGCGCTTCGAGGCGCTTCGCGTGCACGGCCAGCCGCTGCCCCAGAACCCCGGCTGGAGCCTGAACCCGCACGGCGTCTACGACTCGCACATCCCGGAGAGCTTCAGCGTCGTCCACTTCACGGGCCGGCCGTCGCCCGATCGCTGAGCCCGCGCCTCAGGCCAGCGCGCGGAACAGGCGCTGCTTGAAGCGCGCCACGTCGATCTCCCAGACCACGCTCACGTGCGGCTCTCCCGCGACCGCCGCCTCGGGCCAGCCGGCCGGGTCGCCGAGGCGCCGCGGAACCACGTCGAGCGAGTCCACCACGGTCATGCCGCGCGTGAGCGGGCTCGAGCACTCGATCTCGACGGCGTGGCGGCTCGTGCGCGTCGCGATCCCCGGCTCGAGCGCCACCGCCATTGCGATGGGGTCGGGCAGCCCGATGCCGGGGTCGTGGAACAGCTCCCGGTTCGCTCGGAGCGCCGTCTGGTTGGAGTCGATCGCGAAGTGGGCGAGCGGCGTCCCGAGCGACCGGCAGCGCGCGATGTCGGCGTCGTCCAGGTTGGCGGCGCCGCGGCAGTGCTCCCAGCCGACCAGCTCGATCGGCATTCCCGAGCGGAACACGCTCCGCGCCGCCTCGGGGTCGCACCAGATGTTGTACTCGGCGGCGGGGGTCACGTTGCCGACGCAGCAGGCCGCACCGCCCATCACCACGCAGCGGCCGACCTTGGAAGCGATGTCGGGGGCCTTCTCGAGCGCCAGCGCCACGTTGGTGAGCGGGCCGAGCGTCACGAGCAGGATGCCCGGCCGCTCGCGGATGCGGGCGATCAGGGCGTCCACGGCGTGCCCCTCGGCCGGCGGCGCCTTCGGGGGCGGATAGCCCTGGTCGCCGAGGCCGTCCTGGCCGTGGAAGAAGCTCGCGTCGGCTGCCGCGCGCTGGAGCGGCGCAGCGGCGCCCTCGTAGACCGGCACCGAGGCGCCGCACAGCTCGACCGTGTAGCGCGCGTTGCGGCTGCCCTGCGGCAGCGCGACGTTGCCCGCCACGACGGTGATCGCGACCACCTCGAACGACGGGTCGCGCAGCGCCATGATCAGCGCCACCGCGTCGTCCGAGGCCGTGTCGGTGTCGATCAGGAGCGGCGTCTTCAAGCGCTCAGACCCGCTCGAACACGGTCGCGGTGCCCTGGCCGAAGCCGACGCACATCGTGGCGATACCCGTCGCCTTGCCCTTCGCCTTCATCTGATGCAGCAGCGTCGTGATGATCCGGGCGCCCGAGCAGCCGAGCGGGTGGCCGAGCGCTATCGCGCCGCCGTTCAGGTTGACCTTGTCCTCCATCACGTCGAGCAGCTGCAGGTCCTTGAGCACGGGCAGCGACTGCGCCGCGAAGGCCTCGTTGAGCTCGAAGAGCTCCACGTCGCTCGCCTTCATCCTGACCCGCTCGAGCGCCTTCTTCACCGCCGGCACCGGGCCGTAGCCCATGATCGAAGGGTCGACGCCGACGGCCGACATCGAGACGACGCGAGCCAGCGGCTGCTTGCCGAGCGCCTTCGCCTTCTCGGCCGACATCACCAGCATCCCCGCGGCGCCGTCGGAGACGGCCGAGGCGTTGCCGGCGGTGATCGTGCCGTTCCTGGGGTCGAAGGCGGCCTTCAGTGCGGAGAGAGCCCCGAGCGTCGTGTCGGGGCGGATCACCTCGTCCGTTTCGCAGCGCTCGAGCGCCCCCTTCTCGTCGTGGCCGAGGACCGGCACGATCTCGTCCTTGAAGGCGCCCGAGACGGTCGCCTGGTGCGCGCGCCGGTGCGAGCGCAGCGCGAACTCGTCCTGCTGCTGGCGCGAGATGCCGTGGATCCGGGCGAGGTACTCCGCGGTCAGGCCCATCGCGCCGGCGGCTTTCGCGTTCCGCTTCGTGCTGATCGGGCTGAAGTCGAGGCCGTGGGTCATCGGGAGGTGCCCCATGTGCTCGACGCCCCCGACCAGGAACACGTCGCCGTAGCCGGCCATGATCGACGCGACGGCGCCGTGCAGCGCCGTCATCGACGAGCCGCAAAGGCGGTTCACCGTCTGCGCGCCTACTTCCTTCGGGATCGGCGTGAGCAGCTGCGCGAAGCGCGCCACGTTGAACGCCTGCTCGAGCGTCTGCTGCACGCAGCCCCAGACGATGTCCTCGATCTCCCCGGGATCGAGCTCGGGATTGCGCCGGAGCAGCGCGTTCATCACCTCGGCCGAGAGCGTCTCCGCGCGCACGTTGCGGAACATCCCGCCCTTGGAGCGCCCCATCGGCGTGCGCACCGCGTCGACGACCACCGCTTCCCTCATGACCCTGACTCCGCGTGGAAGCCCTGGCCGGAGCCGGCCAGGGTGGTGAGCTGTCGCGTCGGCGCGTACAGCGGGCCGAGCGCCCGGTGCGCCTCCGCAGCCTTCAGGAGCGCCTGTGCCGTGGTGGCGTCGGCCCAGCGGAAGATCCCGCCACGGAAGGGCGGGAAGCCGAGGCCGTAGAGCAGCGCCATGTCCACCTCGACCGGTGTCGCGACGATGCCCTCCTCGAGCACGCGCGAGGCCTCGAGCAGCATCGGCAGCATCATCCGCTGCACGATCTCCTCGTCCTCTACCTCGGCCTTGCCCCTGGCGAGCCCGCCCACCAGCGCCTTCGCTTCCGGGTCGCTCTGCTTGCTCGGCGGCCCCTTCTTCTCGGGCTTCCAGGCGTAGAAGCCCTTGCCGTTCTTCTGGCCCAGGCGCCCGGCCTCGAGCATCGCCTCGATGGCGCTCTGGCCCTGGTGGCCCATGCGGTCGGGGTACGCCGCCGCCAGCACCTTGTCGGCGTGGACGCTGGTGTCGATGCCGACCACGTCGATCAGCAGGGCGGGGCCCATCGGCCAGCCCCACCTCTCCATCGCCTTGTCGATGCGCTCGTACGAGGCGCCGTCCCGCAGCAGCAGGTCGAAGGCGGCGAAGTAGGGGAACAGCACGCGGTTGACCAGGAAGCCGCCGCAGTCCTTGACCACGATCGGCGTCTTGCCGAGGGTCTGCGCGTAGCCGACCGCCGTGGCGATCGCCGCCTCGCTCGACTTCTCGCCGCGGATGACCTCGACGAGCGGCATGCGCGGCACGGGATTGAAGAAGTGCATTCCGCAGAAGCTCTCCGGCCGCTGGAGCGCCGTCGCGAGCCGCGTGACGGAGATCGTCGAGGTGTTGGTCGTCAGGATCGCCTGCTCAGGCAGCAGCGACTCGACCTCGGCCAGCACCTTCATCTTGACGGCTTCGTTCTCGACCACGGCCTCGACGACGAAGTCGACCGAGCCGAAGTCCCCGTACGAGAGCGTCGGCGTGATCCCGGCGAGGACCTGCGCCATCTTCCCGGTCGTGAGCTTGCCGCGCTCGACCTGCTTCTCGAGCAGCTTCGTCGCCTCGGCGACGCCCGCCTCGAGCGCCTTCGGCGCGACGTCCTTCATCAGCACCGGCACGCCCCGGGAGGCCGACTGGTACGAGATGCCGCCGCCCATGATCCCGGCGCCGAGCACCGCGGCGCGCTTCACCGGCCGTGCGGCCTTCGCGTGCTTCTTCGCGACCCGCTTCACGGCCTGGTCGCCGAGGAAGACGCTCACGAGCGCGTGAGCCGTGCTCGTCTTCGCGATCTTCGCAAAAGCGGCCGCTTCGATCGCCAGCGCCTCGTCCCGGCTCTTGCTCGCGCCCTGCTCGATCACCTCGATCGCCGCCAGGGGAGCGGGGTAGTGCGGGCCCGCCTTGCCCGCCACGAAAGCCTTCGAGGACGCGAAGACCATGCCTGCCTCGATCTTGTTCAGCTTCAGCGGAGCCAGCTTCTCGGCGCGCCGGGCCTTCCAGTCGAGCTTCCCGTCCGCCGCCTCGCGCAGCATGCCGAGCGCGGCTTCGCGCAGGTCGCCCGGCGCCGTGACCGCGTCCACCGCGCCGGCCTTCAGCGCATCCGCAGCTTGAACCTGCTCGCCGCCGGCGATCCACTCGATCGCCGTGTCGGCCCCGCACAACCGCGAGAGGCGCACCGTCCCGCCCCAGCCGGGGAAGAGCCCCAGCTTGGTCTCGGGCAAGCCCACCTGGGCCGTCTGCGACATGGCGCGATAGCTCGCGGTGAGGCACAGCTCGAAGCCGCCGCCGACGCCGACTCCGCCGATCGCCGCCACGGAGGGCGCGTCCAGGTCCTCGAGCGCCGAGAAGACGGCGTCGGTCTCGAGGATCCAGCGCGTGAGGTCCGCCTCGCTCTTCTTGAAGTGCGCCAGGAACTCCGTGATGTCGGCGCCCACGCAGAAGACGTCCTTGCCGCTCGTCAACAGCACGCCGCGCAGGCCCTTGCGCGCGCGCAGCTCCTCGACGGCCGCCTTCAGCGAGGCCAGCGCCACGGCGTTGAACTTGTTGACCGATTCGCCGGGCAGGTCGAACCGGAGCTCGACCAGCCCGTCCTCCAACGGCAGAACCTGGAAGGCCTGCCCTGCGTCGCTCATGGGTTGCTCCTCGAGGAAGGTCGCAGCGTGCGGCCTCCGTCATTCTAGCCCTCCGTGGGGTCAGGTCTCGAAGCTGCGCATCGTCACTCTCGGAAGGAATGGAGGAGAGGGAGAGATTCGAACTCTCGTGGCCCAAAGGCTGCCTGGTGACCAGCCGTGGGATCGAACCACGTTCTCTCCAGGGATGGAGTCCTCCCCTGTCAATGGCAATCGTCGATTTGCCCTTGACAGAATCGAGACCCCTGCCTAGCTTGTGTGAGGTTGTGAGGAGGAAAGTGCAACTTCATCGACCGAACGCGTCGCGGGCCGCGAGACCACGCATGCAGGACGGCTTGTCCTGGCCGAAGAGCCAGGGCACGTTCTACGCGTGTGAGCTCGGTGTGCCCAGCGGGGAGGGGTCACCCTAGCGGAAGCCTGAAGCGAAACGTTCGCTCGTCGAAGGCCTTCCGGGGTGAAAACCCGGAAGGCCTTTTTGGCTTTTCGGGGTCGCTCTGCGAGCCCTAGCGGGCTGGGGCGACTGGGAGGGAGGCGCTCGGCGGTGGAGCAGACAGCCAGAGAGGAGGAGAATTGGTGTCGATGTGGAAGACGCTGACGGGCCGGCCGATCGCCGACGTCGTGGACTTCGTGCGCGAGAACGCGCGCGAGGGCCAGGTCGTCCACCTCGGCACCGACTCGCTGCAGCTGCGGCGTCACACCCGCTTCGTCACCGTAGTGGCGATCCTGACGCCCGGCCGCGGGGGCCGCGCGATCTGGACGCGGGCGGTGAGCCCGCGGATCGCGTCGCTGCGCGAGCGGCTGCTGCGCGAGGTGTGGCTGTCGGTCGAGCTGGGTCTGCGGCTTGACCCGGTCGTCCCGGGGCCGCTGCACGTCCACATCGACGCCAACCCGATCGCGCGGCACAAGAGCAGCGCGTACGTGCAGGAGCTGGTGGGCCTGGTCGTGAGCCAGGGGTTCCGGGCCGTCATCAAGCCCGAGGCCTGGGCCGCGAGCCGCGCCGCGGATCGTCTCGTCCGCGTCGCGTAGCCGCCGCCCCCCGTATCGAGGCCGATGGCTCCCGGGCCGGCGGTGTGCTCGCCTGCGATCGGCGAGACGCATTCCGCGCACGGGTTCTGACGAAGGGAGGTGTCGGCACAATCTGGCCGGTCAAGCCAGAGCTAGCTCAGTGGGTAGAGCACCGAGCCCATGACTCGGAGGTCGCAGGTTCGAATCCTGCGCTTCAGTCGACGTGAAAGCCGTACCGGTCCTCGGGAGCGGGCGCTCATTCGCCAGCTTCCGGCTCTGCGCCTGCAAGGGCAGGGACCGTCCTCGGGAGAGTCACAGAGGCTTCCGGGGAGGCAGCACGGAATGGGTCCTGCGGCGCGCGCCGCGGCCGGCTCCGAGCGCCCTGAGCGTCGCCGCATCGAGCACGAGCGCCCGAACGGGCTCGTGCGAGACGCGGCGGCGGCAACGGGCAAGAGGGGCCGAACCGCTCTCGCGCCCCACGCCCGAAGTGCGGCGGGTGGGGCGTCCCGCCCCCGAGGGTCGTTCTTCGTCGTTCGAGGTCGTTGCGTTCGTCGAGACGGCGCGGAGCGGCGCCGTCCGGAGAGGAGGTGTCGTCGTCATGTTCATCCGTCGTTTCAAGGTCCGGGCGCACGAGCGCGGTCTCGTGTTCCGGGACGGGCAGTTCGAGGACGTCATGGGGCCGGGGGTTGCCTGGCTGTTCGACCCGCTGCGCAAGCTGCACGTCGAGATCGTGGACGTGCGCTCGCCGTGGCTCGCGCACGCCGACCTGGACGTGATCGTGCGCTCGGGGGCGCTGCGACGCGAGGCGCGTGTCGTGGACCTGAAGGCCCACGAGCGGGCGATCGTCTGGGTCGACGGCCGCCTCGAGGCGGTGCTGAAGCCGGGGCTCTACGCGCTGTGGACGGTGTTCCGCGACGTCAAGGTGGAGATCGTCGACGCGCGCGTGGCGCCCTTCGGAGCCGAGCAGCTCGCGGCGATCCTCGAGCTGCGCGGCTCGGCTGCGCTGCTCGAGGCCGTCACGGTCGAGGCGGGCCACGCGGGCCTGCTGTTCCGCAACGGCCGCCACGAGGCGACGCTCGGGCCGGGTGTCTACGCGTTCTGGAAGGGCGTGGCCCGGTCCATGGTCGTGGTCGTGGAGCTGCGCGAGCAGGTCGCCGACGTTGCCGGGCAGGAGATCATGACCGCCGACAAGGTCACGCTGCGGATGAACGCGGTCGTGACCTACAAGGTGGCGGATCCGCTGCGGGCCGTGTCGGCGGTCGAGGACTACCGTCAGGCCCTCTACCGCGAGGCGCAGCTGGCGCTGCGCGCCATCGTCGGCGCGCGGACGCTGGAGGCGCTGCTCGGCGAGAAGGAGGCGGTGGCCCGCGAGCTCGACGCCGCGCTGCGCGCGCGCGTCGCCGAGCTCGGCCTCGAGGTCGTCTCGCTCGGGATCCGCGACGTGATCCTGCCGGGCGAGATGAAGGAGCTCATGAACCGCGTCATCGCGGCGCAGAAGGCGGCCGAGGCCGCGCTCGTCACGCGCCGCGAGGAGACGGCGGCCATGCGCTCGCAGGCGAACACGGCACGCCTGTTCGAGCAGAACCCGACGCTCATGCGGCTGCGTGAGCTCGAGACGCTCGAGAAGGTGGCCGAGAAGGGCCGCCTGTCGGTCGTGGTCGGCGAGGGTGGCCTCGCCGGTCGCATCGTGAAGATGGTCTAGCCGTTGCCCGGGGGCGTCACCGCCCCCGGGTCTTTCCCGGGACGCCGCCTGGCCTCGTGTTGCGGTGCTTCGCAGAGTATCGTTGGCCTGCAACGGAGGCCGGCATGAGAAGCGGAGCGGCGATCATGGTGATGGTGACAGCAGCGGCAGCGACCGGCGGAGCCATCGGTGGCGCGGCGCCGCCGTCGACAGGCGTGCTCCTGGTGGCCAACAAGGGCGACCAGACCCTGGGCATCATCGATCCCGTTGCGGGCAAGCAGGTCGCCACCGTCAAGCAGAGCGGCGTCACGGGCCACGAGGTGATCGCCTCGCCCGACGGCCGCTTCGCCTACGTGCCGATCTACGGCGACGCCGGGGTCGGCCGGCCGGGCAGCGACGGCAGGGCCGTGGACGTGATCGACATCGCGGCGCGCGAGCGGGTGGCGACGATCGACCTCGGCCGCGCGGAGCGGCCGCACTGCCCGATGTTCGGTCCCGACGGACGCCTGTACGTCTCGACCGAGGTGACCAACACCGTCACGGTGATCGACCCTCGCACGCGCGAGGTGGTGGAGCGTCTGCCCACGGGCCAGCCCGAGTCCCACATGCTGGTCCTGACCCGCGACGGCAAGCGGGCCTACACCTCCAACGTGCACGCCGGGACCGTCAGCGCCATCGACCTCGCGGCGAAGAAGGTGCTGGCCGTGATCCCGGTCTCGAAGATGGCGCAGCGCATCGCACTCTCGGCGGACGACCGCCTCGTGTTCACGGCCGACCAGACGGAGCCGCGCCTGGCCGTGATCGACACCGCCACGAACCAGCTGCGGCAGTGGGTAGCGCTTCCGGGGATCGCGTACGGGACGGCCGCGACACCGGACGGCCGCTACCTCGTGATGGCGCTGGCCAAGAGCAACCAGGTAGGACTGCTCGACCTCCAGTCGATGAAGGTGCTGGGGACGATCGACGTCCCGAAGGCTCCGCAGATGGTGGTCGTGCGCCCCGACGGCAAGGCCGCCTACGTCTCCTGCGATCAGAGCGGCCAGGTGGCCGAGATCGACCTGGCGGGCTTCAAGGTCGCGCGCCTGATCGCCGCGGGCCCGATGGCCGACGGCCTCGCCTGGGCCAGCACACCCTGAAGCGCGGCGCGGCAACGGCGCGACGACGTCGCCCGCTCTTCGCTCAGCGGCCCCTGCGCGGTCCCGGCTCCTCACGCATGAGCGGCTCGAGCAGCAGGTAGCGAGGCCGGCTCTTCTCGACTTCCGCGCGCGACTCCACGTCGATGCGCAGGATCTGGAAGCCGTCCTTCTCGGCGTAGGCCGGCCAGCTCGGCAGGCCCGGCCCGTTCGGGTTCCCGGCCTTGATGAAGTTCACGAAGTACCCCTGCATGACTTCGGACACCTTGTAGTCGGCCGGCTGCCATTCGAAGTAGGTGTTCGTCGCCAGGTTCCCCATCGCGTACTCGATCTCGGCCGAGTGGGCTGCGCCTCGCGCCGGGGGCTGGGGCGCCACCGGCGGTCCACCGGGCGACTCGGGATAGCCGCCGAGGAACTTCGGCCGCGGGCGGGCATAGAAGTAGCGGTAGACCGGCAGGCCCGTCTTTCGGTGGCCTTCCAGGAACCGCCACGTGCTGAAGCCGATGAAGCGATCGCTGGCGAGCGCGGTCGCGGAGTCCAGGACCTCTTCGTTCGTGGATCCCGGGTAGAGCTTCAGCACCTCGTCGGCCTTGTTGCCGTAGAGCGCGCGCACGGCCTTCGCGTAGTTCTCCGGCGTCGGGTCGTCCTTCTGGAACAGCGCGCGAGCGGACATCTCCTCCGAGTTCGACCCTCCGAGCAGGGGAATCCGAGCCTGCTCGCCCGCCTCCAGGATGGCGGGCACCGGCTTCGGCAGGAAGTAGCCGTCGAAGGTCGGACGGAAGCGGGGCATGCCTTCCTTGGCCGCCGCCTCGAGCAGCTGCTCGGCCGTCATCGCCCGCAGCGCGGCGATCGAGGCGGCGCCGGCGCTCTCGGCGAACCGGGCCCCGTCGCGCTCGGCGATCGCGAGCGGCTGGGGCGAGAGGGTGCCGATGAGCGAGCCGCTCTCCAGGATGCCGCCGGCGATCAGGTCCTTCGAAAGCGGGGACACGACCTGCCCGCTGACCGAGATCGAGCCGGCGGACTCGCCGGCGATCGTCACACGCTTCGGATCCCCCCCGAACGCCGCGATGTTCCGGCTCACCCAGTGCAGCGCGGCGCTCTGGTCCAGGAAGCCGTAGTTGCCGGACGCCATGTACGGGGCTTCCTGGCTCAGCTCCGCGTGCGCGAGGAAGCCGAGGACGCCGAGCCGATAGTTGACCGTCACCGCCACGATGCCCTTCGACGCCATGCTGGCGCCGTCGTAGCGCGGCTCCGAGCCGTCGCCCGCCACGAACCCGCCGCCGAAGAAGTAGACCAGCACCGGCAGGCGCTCCCCGCTCGAACGGGCCGGCGTCCACACGTTGAGGTAGAGGCAGTCCTCGCTCACGCCGTTGCTTCGGAACACCATGTCGGCGAAGACGGGTCGCTGCATGCAGCGCGGGCCGAACGCGTCGCCGGGCCGGACACCCGACCAGCTCCGGGCCGGCTGCGGCGCCTTCCAGCGCAGCTCGCCCGTCGGCGGCTGGGCATAGGGAATCCCCTTGAACATGCGAACGGCGGGCGTGCTGTCCGCCGCCGCCTGGACGACACCTTCCGTCGTCCGGACCTGGTCGGCGCCGGATGCCGCCGCCGCCAGGCAGGGGCAGAGCAGAAGCGAGAGAGCCGTCGCGTGCTTCATGGGGGACACTCCAATCCCGTTATCGTTCGGATCGGAACGATAGCACCACTGACGCTCAAGAGCCCCAGCGCAGTCCCGCGACCACCATCACGTGGTCCTGATCGAACGACTCCTGTCCTTGACTCGCGCGTTGCCCGCTCACCCAGAAGCTCGCCAGGTCGAGCTCCGTTCTTCCGAAGCGGTAGCCTATCCCGAGCGACGGGACGACGAGGTCGACGTCGTTGGACGACGGGACCAGGTAGCCGTCCCGGGTCGCGCCCGGCTGGTACTTGAGACCGGCGCGAAGCGTCAGCCGCTCCGAGACGACGTACTCCATGCCGACCGACACCCGGTAGCTGTTCTCGTAGTGCGTGGCCGCGCGAGTGCTCGCGTCCGTGCCGGCGTGCGTGATGATCACCTCTTTCTCGTCGCTCCAGCTCATCCAGGCCGCCGACAGGCCGAGCGTGAGTCGCGGGCTCGGCGTGTAGCCGACCCCGGCCGTGAGGTACCAGGGAACCCCGAGCTCGATCGCGCTGTCGCTCGTCGCATCCACGCCGAAGGCCGGGATCTTGACACGCTCCTCGCCGTCCATGCGGACGCTGGACGGACCGATCACGGTGACGCCGACGCTCAGCGCTTCCGCAGGCTCGTAGAGAACTCCCAGGTTCCATCCGTAGCCCGAGCGCCCTTCGTACTCGCTCTCGTAGTCCACCAGCGCCGGCACCGGCTGGCTGATGGTCTGGGGCGCGCGGGTGTCGACGACCCCCACGTACATCGTGACGCCCGCGCCGACCGAGAGATCCGGAGTGATCCTGTATGCCGCCGACGCCGTGAAGGCCTGGATGCCCGCGGCGCTCTTGAGCTCGATGCCGGTGCCCATGAAGTCCTGGTAGGCGGTCCCACCGCCGCCGTACGGGATGTAGTAGCCGAAGCCCAGCGCGAAGCGGTCGAAGGCGTGCGCCGCGAACAGACCGGGCACGGGGAACTTCTCGTTGCTCTCGAATACCGCCCCGGCGTTCTCGTACCTGAAGCTCGTGAGCGACATGTATCCGTAGGCCTCGAGGTGCGTGCCCCCGGAGGCGAGAAACGCGAGGCCGGCGGGATTGAAGTGGACCGCCGACGCGTCGTTCGCGATTCCCGTGAAGGCGCCCGCCATCGCGATCGCCTTCGTGCCCACGAAGCTGTTGTCCAGGGCGCCCGCGAGGGCTCGCTCGGCGCCGGCGCAGGCGGCGAGGCACGCGGCGGAGAGAACGACGCACTTCCTGTCCATTGCTCTCCTCAAACCATGCGGCGATGACCGCGACGGCATCACGACCGACAGCATCCGGCGCCAGCCAGAGTGTACCGGCTATGGACGTCGAGCACGGCCGGTCGACTTCCTGTGCCTCGCGCCAGCCCCGTCGCGAGCGGAACGGTAGGCGTCACCTCTGGCTGGAACGCGGGTAGTATCAGCCACACCGCACCCAAGGGTCTGGAGGACGAACTTGCCAAAGAGCACGCGCAGCCTGTTGCCGGTGGTCGTGACGTCGCTCCTGCTGCAGGCGGCTGTCGCGGCGACGCAGCCCGCCGCACCCGCCGAGAGCCCGAAGCCCGCCCCGACGCCTACCCCGGAGCCCGCCGCGTCGAAGACGCAGGCCCAGGTGCAGATCGGCGGCGAGGTGGTCCGTTACACCGCGACGGCGGGTTGGCTGATCATGAAGGACGACGCGGGCAAGCCGATCGCACGCTTCGGCTACACGGCCTACACGCGCGACGGCGTCCAAGACCTCCGCCGCCGCCCGGTCACCTTCGCCTTCAACGGCGGTCCGGGCTCGTCCTCGATCTGGCTGCACATGGGTGTGCTCGGCCCGCGCCGCGTGGTGGTGAACGACCCGGGCTACGCGCCGCCGCCGCCGTCCGAGCGCGTCGACAATCCCCACAGCGTGCTCGACGTCACCGACCTGGTGATGATCGACCCGGTCGGGACCGGCTTCAGCAAGGCGCTCGGCGAGGCCAAGGACGCCGACTTCCACGGCGTCGACCAGGACATCCGCTCGGTGGGCGCGTTCATCAAGCGCTACGTGTCGGAGAACGGGCGCTGGGCCTCGCCCAAGTACATCCTCGGCGAGAGCTACGGCGGCATGCGCACGGCCGGCCTCGCCTACCACGTGCAGTCCGTGCACGGCATGAACCTGAACGGCGTGGTGCTGGTCTCGCCGTTCCTGAGCGCCGGCTCGGGCATCGACGGCATGGAGATCGACCTGCCGCACGTGCTCTACCTGCCGACGCTCGCGGCCACCGCGTGGTACCACGATGCGATCGCGAACAAGCCTGCCTCGATCGCCGCGTTCATGGACGATGTGGAGCGCTTCGCCTACGGCGAGTACATGCCGGCGCTGATGAAGGGCTACGTGATCACGGCCGAGGAGAAGGGCCGGGTGGCCGCGAAGCTCGCGGCCTTTACCGGCACCAGCCCCGACTACTGGCTGAAGGCTGACCTGCGCGTGAGCCACCCGCAGTTCCTGCAGGAGCTGAAGCGGGCCGACCGGAAGATCGCCGGCCGCATCGACTCGCGCTTCGTCGGCCCAGCGGTCAACCCGCTCGCCGAGCTGATGGACTACGACCCGTTCTTCCCCGCGATCGGACCGGCCTTCACCGCGGGCTTCCTCGACTACCTGCACACCGAGCTGAAGTTCGGCAAGGACGAGAGCTACAAGGTGAGCGCGTTCGAGATCAAGTGGGACTGGCAGCACAAGCCCCCCGGCCCGGGGGGCTGGATGTCGCCCTTCCCCAACACGGTCCCCGACCTGGCGCACGCGATGACCATGAACCCCGGCCTGCACGTGCTGATCCAGCAGGGCTACTACGACCTGGCGACGCCCTACCTCGCCACCAAGCACGACATGGAGCACCTCGACATCCCGCAGGAGGCGCGCAAGCGCATCCGGCTCGAGCTCTACGAGGCGGGGCACATGATGTACCTGCACGCGCCGTCGCTCGCGAAGTTCCGCGACGACCTCGCGCGCTTCATCCGCGACACCGACCGGATCTGAGGCCGCCGACCATCCCGTGGAGGGGACAATGACGATGCCGTCCAGGGTCCTGGCACTCGTCGCTTCGCTCGCGAGCGTGAGCCCGGCGCTCGCGTCCGGCCAGGCGCTCCCGCAGGCGCACGCTCCGGCCGAGAGCGCTGCACTCGCCTCGATCGATCGCACGTTCGAGGAGTACCGGCTCGACGCCCACGTGCCCGGTCTCGTGTACGGGATCGTCGCCGACGGCCGGCTCGTCCACGTGCGCACGCTCGGCGTGCAGGACCTCGAGACCCGCCGGCCCGTGACGCCCGACACGCTGTTCCGGATCGCGTCGATGACGAAGGCGTTCACGGCGCTCTCGATCCTGAAGCTGCGCGACGACGGCGGCCTTACGCTCGACGCGCCCGCCGAGACCTGGCTGCCGGAGCTCCGCGGCTGGAGCTATCCCACCGACGACTCGCCGCGGATCCGCGTGCGCGACCTGCTGAACCACACGGCGGGCTTCGTGACCGACGACCCCTGGGGCGACCGGCAGACCCCGCTCCCGGATGCGGACTTCACGCGGATGCTGCAGTCCGGCGTGCCGTTCACGCGGCCGCCGGGCACGGCATACGAGTACTCCAACCTGGGCTACGCGATGCTCGGGCGGATCGTCGCCACGGTCTCGCGACAGCCGTACAAGGACTACGTCGAGCGCACGCTGCTGCGCCCGCTCGGGATGGCCGCCTCCGGCTTCGAGGTGGATCAGGCGCCTCGGGAGCGGCGGGCGCTCGGCTATCGCTGGGAAGACGACGAGTGGCGGGAGGAGCCGACGCTGGCGCACGGGGCCTTCTCGGCGATGGGCGGACTGCAGACGAGCGCCACCGAGTACGCGAGGTACGTGGCGTGGCTGCTGTCGGCGTGGCCGGCGCGCGACGGCGCCGACGCTGGTCCCGTGCGGCGCTCCTCGGTGCGCGAGCTCGCCCAGGGTTCCAACTTCCCGCGGCTGCGGCCGCGGTTCGGCCGCAGCGGTGCCGACGCCTGCCGGCAGGCGTCGGCCTACGGCATGGGGATGATCGTGGCGACCGACTGCGATCTCGGCCTGACCCTGAGCCACAGCGGCGGCTACCCGGGCTACGGCTCGCACGTGCTGCTGCTGCCGGAGCACGGGATCGGCGTCTTTGCCTTCGCCAACCGCACGTACGCCTTCCCGGCCCCGCCGACCTGGGACGCGGCGGTCGCGCTCCACAAGGCCGGGTGGCTCAAGGGTCGCGCCACGCCGCCGAGCGACGCGCTCGCGGCGGCCTACCGTGGAGCCGCCTCGGCCTACGGGACCGGCGACGTGACCGGGCTCGGCAGCCTGTTGGCGATGAACTTCCTGCTGGACCGCTCGGCGGAGAGCTGGGCCCGCGAGCTCGGCCGGCTCAAGCGGCAGGCGGGCGCCTGCGACACGGCGGCTCCGATCACGCCGACGGGCGCCCTGGCCGGCGAGTTCACCTGGGCGTGCGAGCACGGCCGGCTCAAGGGCTCCCTGCTGCTGGCGCCGACCCACCCGCCGACGATCCAGGCCTTCCGCATCGGCCCGGCCGCTCCCTGAGCGCGCGGGGCAGCAGCCGCAGACACATCCTCTTTGTTCCGGACCGGACGAGCCCTGATGCAGTCGCGGCTACTTCACCGGTAGCCGAACACCAGCGGGAAGAGGACCACCACGAGCGCCGCCCACGCGGCGTACACGGGCAGGTAGCCGATCTGCCACCGCTCCAGGGCGGCGAACGAGCCGCGCCGCCGCAGGAACAGGGCATAGAGCCACGCCGACCCCGCCAGGTTGACCAGCAGGATCAGGTTCTCGCCGAGAGCCGCCACGCGGTTGGGCGTGAAGCCGAAGTCGGAGATGCGGGCCGCGATCGCCGCCAGCGCCAGCACGTCGACCACGAGGGCGCTCACGACCAGCAGCAGCTGCAGCGCGTCGAAGAAGTCGGGCGGCGCCTGCGGGTCGCGCGCCGAGGTGGCGTAGAGCACCAGTCCCACCACCACCACCAGCAGCAGGTCGAAGGCGATCAGCATTTCCCGTTCGACGTCGATGGGCCGGCCCGTCCACGCCATGGTGCCCAGGAACACCAGCAGCACGGCCGCGAACAGCGGCGTGAACAGCCGGGTCAGCACCGGGGCCATGTTCTCGATGACGCTCTGCTTCGCCTCCACGAGCCAGGAGCCGACGATGACGGCGCCCATCGCGCCGCACGGGATCAGCCAGCCCTGTGCCAGCCACTCGGCGTTGAGCTTGATGGCGTGGAACATCATCATCGTGAAGCCGGTGAGGACGCCCCCGCCGAGCGCGATCAGCACGTAGTAGATGGCCAGCTCGCCCGAGAAGCGCACGAAGTCCATGCGCGCGCCGCTCGCGAACCAGCGGCCTCCGACGTATGCGGCGCCCACGGCCAGCCACAGCGCGATCGGCAGGTGCAGAACGGTCAGCACCTCGGTATGGCTGCCCGTCGCGAACGGGTAGATGTTGGCGAAGACGGCCCCGGCCGCGAAGGGCAGCGCCAACCAGAGGCCCGTCGCGGCGCTCAGGCCGCGCTTCCAGGCGAAATAGGCCGTGAGCAGCGGCAGCACGAACAGGCTGAGGTTCCTGGCGTAGAACCGCTCGTCCGCGTCACCCCCGCCGAACCGGAGACCGAAGAGCTCCGGCAGCTTGATCGCCAGCGCCGCGGCGACGGCGAGGCCCAGCACGACGAGCGTCTCTTTGCGTGTCGACCTCGTGGACTCGCCTTCGACCTCCGGGGCGACGACCAGCTGCTTCCACAGCCGCTCGGAGTGCTCGCGCGCGAACTCGCGCGACAGCGCATCGAGGCTGCCCATGCGCTTGACCGCGACGAGGAAGGCCTCGTCCTCCGCCAGGCCGGCCTCGGTGAGGACGCCGAGCTGGTCGCGCAGGTGCCCCTCGAGCTCCTCCACGTCGGGACCGTGGATGGCTCGCCTGCGGCGCAGGTACGCCCGCCACTCCGCGATCTGCTCCTCGAGCGGCGGGCGGTCGGCGGTGGGTGTCACGCGGTGCACTCCCTCATCCAGATTCCCCGCAGGGTATCGTCCACGACCTGCCACCGCTGCCGTTGCTCGGCGAGCTGGGCGCGTCCCTCCTTGGTGATGCGGTAGTACTTGCGCTTGCGGCCGTTCTCGGCGGCGCCCCACTTCGCCGCGACGTAGCCGTGCCGCTCGAGGCGATGCAGCACCGGGTAGAGCATGCCGTCGGTCCACTGCAGCTGCCCGCCCGACAGCTCGGTCACCCGCTTGATGATGGCGTAGCCGTAGCTGTCGCCTTCCGCCAGGATGGCGAGCACGAGCGGCGTGGCGGAGGCAGCCACCAGGTCCTTGCCGAGGTCCATACGTAGGAGTCTTATACATTGT
>CAZMRX010000062.1:0-13281 GCA_964568755.1 uncultured Acidobacteriota bacterium
GTCCTCGAGGGCGCCCCCTTCCACCTGATAAGCCGCCGTGGCGGCGCCCCACGAGGTGAGGGCGCCGGCGCGCCACGCGAGTGCGATCCCGTCGCCCTGGGCCTCGGGCGGGTTGGTCGTGCGCGCGTAGAGGTGGCCGATGCCGCCCGTCGCCAGCACCACGCCCCGCGCCCGGTGCAAGACGAGCGCGCCGGCTTCGTGGCGCGCCAGGACGCCGCACACGCGGCCGCCGTCCGTGACGAGCTCGAGCGCCACCGATCCCTCGAAGACCGAGATGCCGCTCCGCCCGGCGAGCGCCACTCCCAGGGCACGAACCACTTCCGCCCCGGTCGCGTCGCGCGCGTGCAGCACCCGGGCCCGCGAGTGGGCGGCCTCGCGGGCCAGGTCGAGCTGGCCCGTGAGATCGCGGTCGAAGCGGGCGCCGAGCGACAGCAGCTCGACGAGCCGCTCGGGCCCTTCGCTCGTCAGGCGGGCCACGGCCGCGGCGTCGGCCAGCTCGCCCGCCACGGCCAGCGTGTCCCGCGCGTGCAGTGTCGGCGAGTCTCCGGGGCCGACGGCGCCGGCGATGCCGCCCTGCGCCCACGGGCTGCTGCCGGTGTGCCCGACCCGCCCCCGGGCGAGCACGTCCACGCGGCGGCCGGCGAGGCCGAGCGCCACCGACAGCCCGGCCACCCCGGCGCCGATCACGACCACGTCGGCCTCGCGGACCGCGTCGATGCGGGCGCTCATCGGCCGGCTCCGCGGCCCACGGCCAGCATCCGCTCGACCGCTCGGCGCGCCCGCCCGGCGACCGCGGGCTCGACCTCGACACGGTGCTCCATCGCCTGCAGCGCGTGCAGGATCTTCGGCAGCGTGATCCGCTTCATGTGCGGGCACAGGTTGCAGGGCTTCACGAACTCGGTCTCCGGGAACTGGACGGCGACGTTGTCGGCCATCGAGCACTCGGTCACCAGCACCACGCGCGACGGGCGGGCGGAGCCGAGGTGCCTGACCATGCCCGCGGTCGAGCCCACGTAGTCGGACGCCTCGAGCACGTCGGGCGGGCACTCCGGGTGCGCCAGCACCGTGACGTCCGGGTGCTGCCTGCGGAAGGACCGGATCTCGTCGCCCGTGAAGCGCTCGTGCACCTCGCAGTGGCCCCTCCAGAGGATGACCTCGGTCTTCGTCTTCGACGCGACGTACTTCCCGAGGTACTCGTCGGGAAGGAAGATCACGCGCGGCACGCCGAGCGACTCGACCACCTCGACCGCGTTCGCCGAGGTGCAGCAGACGTCGGACTCGGCCTTCACCTCGGCCGAGGTGTTGACGTAGGTCACCACCGGCGCGTCGGGATAGCGCTCGCGCAGCAGCCTCACGTCGGCCCCGGTGATCGAGGCGGCGAGCGAGCAGCCCGCCTCGAGGTCCGGGATCAGCACGGTCTTGCCCGGGCTCAGGATCTTCGCGGTCTCGGCCATGAAGTGGACGCCGGCCATCACGATCACGTCGGCGTCCGTGGCCGCGGCCTGCTGCGCGAGCGCGAGCGAGTCGCCGGTCAAGTCCGCGACCCCGTGGAAGATCTCCGGCGTCTGGTAGTTGTGCGCCAGGATCACGGCGTTGCGCCTCGACTTCCACTCGCGGATGGCGTCGACGTAGGGCGCGTGGACGGGCCACTCGATCGCCGGCATCACGCGCCGCATGCGCGCGAAGGCGTCGGCCGTGCGCCTCCCCACCTCGGGCGTCCAGAGCGGCTCGGCGTGCGCTGTCGTCACCGTCATCCTCCTCGATCCATTTATGCTCATACAGAGTATAAATAGGATCAAAAGACAGGGCAGCTACGCTGCCCTCTCGATCAATATACTAAGACCGAGCATAAGTGTCAAGGGGACGGACTGGCGGCGACCGGCTGACGATTGTGCAAGAGCGATCGTCGCGGGGGGAGAGAATGGCCAGGCTGGTTGCTCGCGTTCTTTGATCTGGGGGGCTTCGCCCCCCAGACCCCCCAAGCCGACCCTCGCCTTTCCGGCTCTTGGCCGACGGCATCGGCTTCCGGCTCTCACCGACGTCCCTGGGGCTTCTTCTCGGAGCCTCAGGCGCGTGGCAGGCCGACGCCCGGGGTGCTGCGCTCGCGCAGGACCTCGCGGCGGAAGCGGAACAGCTCGGCGGGCCGGCCCTTGGAGTGAGCCTCGACGACACCCGTGCCCTCGACGAGGCCCCCTGTCTCGACCAGGCGCCGGAAGTTCTGCTTGTGAACCGGCGCGCCCGCCAGCGCCTCGACGACGCGCTGCAGGCGCAGCAGCGTGAACGTCGGCGGCAGCAGCTCGAACACCACCGGCCGGTACTTGAGCTTTCCGCGCAGCCGGCCCAGGGCGGTCGCCATCAGGCGCCGATGGTCGAGCGCCATAGGCTCGCCGACGGAGGAGCCCTTCTCCCCCGGCACCCGGTCCGCGTCACGGACCGCCTCCGTGACGAGCCCCGCCTCGTAGAGCAGCTCGTAGCGCTCCAGCACCCGCACGGCGTCGAAGGCCGCGCCGCGCAAGCCGAAGGTGATGTCCGCGCGCTCACGACGTGCCCGACGCGTGTCGGCATCCTTGGCGGCGCCCACCCAGCGGGCCAGCGCCGGAGCAATGACGCCCTCGATCAGCGCGGAGCGCCCGCGGCGAGCGTCCTCCCAGGGCAGGAACTCGTAGAAGCCCCGCCAGCGTGCACGCGCCGCGCCGGCCACCCGGCCCTCGCGCACGAGCGCCAGGTACGCGATCGAGACAACCCGCGGCCCGCCCGCCCGCTCGCCGGGGTCGCGGTTGCGGTCGGCGAAAGTGTAGAGCTGCTCCACGTAGCCGAGCTCGAGTCCCGTCTGCTCGCGCACCCACGCCCGCAGCCCGAGCTCCAGCGTGCGGTGTCCAGCCGGATCGAGCGGGCCGAACGGCAGCGCGGCCGCACCGGCGCCGCCTCCGGCCGGCACCCGCTCCGACTTCTCGATCGTGAGCAGCCGCGGCTCGTCGTCGGTCACCGCGACGATGACGGCGTTGAGCCCTACGGAGATCGAAGCGGACGCCGCCACGGCGACGATTCTCGCCCGGTAAGGCGCAAAACGAAAAGGGCGCCCCCGCACGATGCGGGAGCGCCCTCGTCCGATCACGCGAGCGCCCAGCAGGCGCTCGCGACGATCAGGCTAGAAGCTGAACTTCGCGCTGAGCGTCACGATGCGCCGGCCCCAGTTCTGGGTGTTCTGGCCGAAGCTGCCGCTGTTCATGTTGCCGACCGGGATGCCGTAGTTGTCCTGGTTGAAGACGTTGAACGCGTCCGCGCGGATCTGGAGCTGGCGGTCGCCGAAGACGTAGAACCGCTTCATCAGGCTGAGGTCGGTGTTCCAGAAGCTCGCCGCGCGCTCGGGGTTGCGGGGCGCGCTGCCGTTGCCGAGGGAGTTGGCGAACGGCAGGCCGTTCGTCCCCAGCGGCGCGACGTAGCAGCCGTTGTTCGTGAAGCCGCGGTGGTCGTCGTCCCACGTCACGCCGCACGCGCCGCTGATGTTCGGACGGTCCGAGCCGGTGGTGCCGTCGCCGTTCGAGTCGACGCCGATGATGATCGTGAACGGCCGGCCCGACTGATAGGCCGTGATGCCGGAGATCTGCCACCCGCCGAGCACCTGCTTGAGGACACCCGACTTGGGTCCCGGGATCTCCCACAGGTAGTTGGCGACGAACCGGTTCGGCACGTCGAACTGCGAGACGCTCCAGTCCGCGTCGTAGTCGAAGAAGCTCTGCGGACGCTGGCTCGACCCGTCCGTCCCCGTCTCACCGAGCGACGCGTCGTTGTTGCTCTCGAAACGGCTGCGCGTGTACGAGAAGCCGAACTGCAGGCCGCGGTTGAAGCGCTTGTTCACGCTCGCGTAGACGCCGTGGTAGGTCGAGCGCGCCTCCACGTCGTTGCCGACGGGGCCGACGTAGGCGGGGATCGACGTGCGGATTCCATACTGCGGGTACACCCGCCGCGCCTGCAGGCTCGGAATCGCGTTCGGGTTCTGCGTTGCGGCCACCAGCGCCGCCTGCTCGGGCGTGAGCGTGCCGGGGTTCATGTGGACCTGGTTCACGCCGTGCCCGCCGCGGCTCCCGGTGTAGCCGACCTCCACGATGAAGTCGCCGATCTCACGCGCGATCGACAGGCTCCAGTACTTGGCGTCGGGGTTCTGGATGTCCGAGGGGGAGTTCGTGTAGCTGCTGAGCGGGTTGAAGGTCGCGGGCGTGCCGGAGGCGGGGATCAGGTTCGGGTAGACGTCCACGACGTTGAACAGATCCACCAGCTGGACCGTGGGGTTCGTGTTGACGGTCAGGATGTTGTAGAAGAGCACGTCGTAGCCCATCCCGAATCCGCCGCGGAACACCGTCTTGCCGTCGCCGAGCAGGCTGTTGCTCGAGCGCGGCGACCACGCGAAGCCGACGCGGGGCGCCCAGTTGTTCCCGTCCGGCTGGGCGGGACCGGGCACCAGCGCCGCGTTGGCCACCGGATCGTCCTGTCCGAAGAACCCGAGCGGCGTGTCGCCCCACTCGTAGCGCAGGCCGACGTTGATCGTCAGGTCGGGGGTGGGCCGGAAGTCGTCCTGGATGAAGAAGTACGTCTGCCACTGCTTGGCGTACCAGAATCCCGTCTGCAGCGGCTGCCGGAACGAGAACGCCGTGTTGTTCATGTAGTCCTGCAGGCTGTTGAACGTGAACGTGCCCTTGATGTCGAACGAGGACTTGTTGTCGTTCGTGTTGTAGCGCACGTCGGCGCCGAACTTCAGCGTGTGCTTGCCCGTCGTCCAGGTGGCGACGTTCGAGAACTGGTAGGAGTTCGTCACGCGGCTCTGTGGGAAGTTGTTGTTGCCGCCGATCTGGAACAGCCCGGTGATCGGAGTCGTCGGGGTCACCGGGTCGTTCTCGGGGAACTGCAGGTCGCGCTGCACCCACGAGAAGCGGAACTCGTTCACGACCGAGGGTCCGAAGATGTGCGTCTCCGAGAGCGCCACGTTCTGGTCCTTGAGGTCCTGGCTGCCGCAGAAGATCTCGCCGAAGTTGCAGTAGCTGATCGCGTTCTCGTCCTGGCGCTTGTTCAGGTAGTAGCGCAACGTCAGGTTGTCGCTGTCGCTCAGGCGGTGGTCGACGCGCGCCATGAGCGTGTGGTACGTGCTCGGGTTCACGATGTTGATGTTCGCCTGCCCGGTTTCGATCGGCACCCCGTTCACGGTCGTCGTGCTCAGGTTGCGGAAGACCGGGTTCTGGGCGTAGATGTCGTTCAGGAACGAGAGCTTGCTGAGGACGGCCTGGCGGCTCGAGGCCGGCTGACCGGCGCGGAGCGGAACGCCCTGCAGTGCGGCGAAGCCGGCCGGTGTCGGGAAGCGCGTCGTCGTCCCAGGGTTGGCCGCCGGGTCGTCCCAGTCGCGCTGGTAGAGCGCGAAGAAGAACGTCTTGTCCTTGATGATCGGGCCGCCCAGGCTCGCGCCCAGCTGATGGCGCGTGTAGTCGGGCGGCGACGTCAGCCCGCTCGCCTTCTCGATGTTGGTCATCGAGACGAGCTCGTTGTTGCGGTAGTAGTCCCAGACCTCGCCGCGGAAGCGGTTCGTGCCGGACTTGGTGATGACGTTGACCTGGGCGCCGCTGTTGCGCCCGAACTCGACGCTGTAGGAGTTCGTCTGCACCTGGAACTCCTGCACCGACTCGGGCACGACCTGCGTGGTCGCGATCGTGACGGAGATGTCGTTGTTGTCCGAGCCGTCGATCATGTAGTTGTTGTTGCGCGAGCGCTGGCCGTTGGCGGCGTAGGTGCCCTGCCCGGTGACGCGGCTGACGTTCGGAGAGGTCGCGATCAGGTTGTTGATGTTGCGGTCGGCCGACAGGGGCAGCTCGACGACCTGACGGGCCATCGTCGTCGTGCCGACGGTCCCGTTGGTCTTGTTCAGCTCGACCGCGTCGGCGCGGCCGACGACGGTGATCGCCTCGCCGACGCCGGCGACCTTCATGTCGACGTTGAGGGTAATCTCGCCCGCGGCTACCAGGCGCAGCTCGCGGTTCTCGACGGTCTGGAATCCACTGAGCTCGGTGCGAACCGTATACGTGCCGGGCTCGAGAGCGGGCACCCTATAAAAGCCTTGCGCGTCGGTCACCACGCTGCGGGTGGCGTTGGTGTCGACGTTCGTCACGGTCACGGTCGCGCCGGGCACGATCGCGCCCGAGACGTCGCGCACCGTCCCCGAGATCGCGCCGCGCGTCATCTGCGCGGCGGCGAGCGGCGGAAACGCCAGGATTCCGGCCACGGCGAGGAGTGAGAGCCTCGCGAGGACTCGGTTCATCATTCACCTCCAAGAAAACGGTCAGGCGGTCGGTGGTTTCGACGAGGCCCGACTGCGGCCGGGGCCTTGTAAATTCTGGTTTGCATCCGCTGTGCCACGATATAGTCCCTACGATCCTGTTACAGTGCAGTGAGTTACATGGCGGACCCCAAGCCCGAATCCAAGACGGTGGACGATCAAACCAAGGAGATGGATTGGTGAGAGGTTCTGCAGTCCTTATCGGCTTGCTGGGCATGGTCCTCTTCGCCGGCCCGACGTCTCCGGCTGGCGCGGATCCTCGTCCCCCGAACGTGGTCCTGGTGTTCGCCGACGACCTGGGTTACGGCGACACCTCTGCCTACGGCTCGAGGACCGTCCGGACACCGAACGTCGATAGCCTCGCGCGCGAGGGCGTGCGCTTCACCGATTTCTACGTTGCGCAGGCCGTGTGCTCCGCGTCGCGAGCCGCGCTGCTGACGGGCGCCTACCCGAACCGGATCGGGATCCTGGGCGCGCTGTTCCCGAGCGCGACGAACGGCATCGGCGCCGGCGAGACGACGCTCGCCGAGCTGCTCAAGGGCCGCGGCTACGCGACCGCGATCTACGGCAAGTGGCACCTCGGCCACCTGCCGCCGTTCCTGCCGACGCGCCACGGCTTCGACGACTACCTGGGCCTGCCGTACTCGAACGACATGCTGCCGAAGCCCACGCGGGCGGACTTCCCGCCGCTGCCGCTCTACTCGCGTGACGCCGTGCTCACCCTCGGCCCGGACCAGTCGCAGCTCACGGCGGAGTACACCCGGCAGGCGATCGCCTTCGTCGAGGCCCACCGCGAGCGGCCCTTCTTCCTCTACCTCGCGCACAGCATGCCGCACGTGCCGATCTTCGCGTCCGAGCGCTTCCGCGGGCGCTCGCGGCACGGGCTCTACGCCGACGTGGTCGAGGAGATCGACGACTCGCTGGGGCGGGTGCTGGCGGCGATCCGGCGTCTCGGGCTCGAGCGCGACACGCTCGTCGTCTTCACCTCCGACAACGGGCCCTGGCTCTCGTACGGCGATCACGCCGGAAGCGCCGGCCCGCTGCGGGAAGGCAAGGGGACGGCGTTCGAGGGCGGCGTGCGCGTGCCGTTCGTGGCGCGCTGGCCCGGCCGCATCCCGGCGGGCCGCGTGCAGAGCGAGCCGGCGATGACGATCGACGTCCTGCCAACCCTGGCCCGCCTCGCCGGCGCGCCCTTGCCCGAGCTCCCGATCGACGGGCTCGACATCGCGCCCCTCCTGCTTGGGCAGGCGGGGGCGCGTTCGCCGCACGAGGCGCTCTACTTCTACTACGGCAGCGAGCTGCGGGCCGTCCGCAGCGGACGCCACAAGCTGGTGCTGCCGCACCGCTCCCAGACGCTCGACGGCCCGCCCGGCAAGGGCGGGCTTGCCGGGACGTACGTGCTGGCGGACGTGCCGCTCGCGCTCTACGACCTCGCGGCCGACGTCGGCGAGACGAAGGACGTGGCCGGGCAGCACCCCGACGTGGTGGCGCGGCTGCAAGCCCTGGCCGAGAAGGCACGCAACGACCTCGGCGATTCCCTGACCCAGCGGACCGGACGCGGCGTGCGCGAGCCGGGCCGCGTGCCGCAGTAGTGCGAGAATCCGCGCATGGCCTGGGAGCGCGAGATCGAGGTCTGCCGGACCGCCGCACGCCGCGCGGGTGAGCTGGCGCTTTCCTACGCCGCCAAGGGGGTCACCCCCGAGGACAAGTCGGACGACTCGCCGGTCACCGTCGCGGACCGCGAGTGCGAGCGGCTGATCGTGAGCGAGCTGCGAGCCGCCTTCCCCGACGACGGCTTTCTCGGCGAGGAGGGGGCGAAGGACGAAGGGACGAGCGGCCGGCGCTGGATCGTCGACCCGATCGACGGCACGCGCGACTTCGTCCGCGGCCTTCCCACCTGGAGCAACCTGATCGGGCTCGAGGCGCATGGCGAGGTCGTGGTCGGCGTCTGCAACCTGCCGGCCCAGGGCGAGCTGTGCTGGGCCGTGCGGGGCGGGGGCGCCTTCGTCGGCGAGCGCCGCATTGGCGTCTCCTCCATCGACCGGCGCGACCGGGCGGTGCTGTGCCTGACCGCGTTCTCAAACCTCGGCAGCTCGCCGCTCGCGGACACCATCGTCGACTACATGTCGGGCTACTGGACCGTCCGCAGCATGGGCGGCTGCCAGGACGCGGTGCTGGTGGTCTCGGGCCGCGCCGAAGCCTGGATCGAGCTCGCGGCCAAGGCCTGGGACCTGGCGCCGTTCAAGGTCATCGCCGAGGAAGCCGGCGCCCGCTTCTTCAACTTCGACGGCGGCTCCTCGATCCACGCCGGCAACGCCGTGATCTGCTCCCCGTTTCTCGAAGCGGAGCTGCGCGAGCTGGTGCGGCCCAGGGCCTGAGCCATGCCGGAGCTGCCGGACCTCCTCTACGTGCTTTCGCAGCTGAGCGAGCGGCTCGTAGGCCGGGTCGTCGCGGCCGAGCGCGTGCGTGAGCCGGTGGTGCTGCGCTTCACCGTGCGCGGCAACCTGTCGCTGCTGCTGGGCCGCACGCTCACTCTGGCCTTCCGCAAGTCGCACTTTCTCGTGTTCCGCTTCGAGGGCCTCGACCTCGCGGTGAACCCGATGCTGGCCGGCCGCTTCCGGCTGTGCGAGCCCGGAACGCCCGACGAGGGGTCGCTCGGCTTCGCGCTCGGCTTCGGAGACGTGGAGCTGCGCTACCTCGACGACAAGAAGATGGGCAAGGCCTACCTGATCGCGACCGACGACTGGAAGGCGATCCCGGGCTTGCAGACGGGCGGCGTCTATATCCTGTCGCCCGAGTTCAGCCGCGAGCGCTTCGTGAGCCTGCTCAAGCACCGCCGCGACCAGGTGCGCGTGTTCCTGCTCGACAAGAAGGCGCTCGACAGCCTGGGCAACGCCTACGCCGACGAGGTGCTGTTCGAGGCGGGGATCCACCCGAAGACATTCTGCCGATCGCTTTCGCACGACGACGGCGTGCGGCTGCACGACGCGATCGTGAAGGTGATGCGCGAGGCGGTGGCCGAGGTCGCCGGCCGCGGCGAGCCGATCGACGTGAAGGTGCGCGACTTCCTGAAGGTGCGGCGCAAGGAGATCTGCCCGCGCTGCGGCGCCAAGCTGCGCACGGCCGGCGTGAAGGGCATGGACTCGTGGTTCTGCCCGCGTTGCCAGCCCGCGCGCCGCCCCGGCTTCGTCGACTGGACGCGCACCGACAAGTGAGCGGATAATCGCTCTTCCTCTCGCCTCCGTCGCTTGGGCCCGAACGCTCAGCGATGCAGGGCGGAGGGGTCGTGCGCACCGCCCAAGAGCCACGAGCTGCGAAGCGCGCTGGATTCACTCCAGCGCGCGAAGCGGGGGGTTGGAGGGGGCGCGGCGCAGCGCCCCTCACGCGCAACGCGCTGTGTAGCGCGCCGTATTCAATCCGGCGAGCGAAGCGGGGGGTCGGAGGGGGGCGCGGCGCAGCGCCCCCCTAACAAGGAGAGTGGATGGCAAAGGACGATCTGATTGAGTTGCAGGGAGTGGTCGTGGAAGTGCTTGCCGGCGGCAATTACAAGATCAAGGTCAGCGATAACCACGAAGTGCTCGCCCGTTTGAACGGGAAGATGCGCCAGTACCGCATCCGCGTGATCCAGGGCGACCGCGTCACCGTCGGGGTCTCCCCCTACGACCTGAAGCGCGGCCTCATCACCTACCGCGCCAAGTAGGCCCCTGGCCCGCCTCCGCGCCGTCCTCTTCGACGTCGACCGGACGCTGCTCGACTTCGACAAGGCCGAGCGCACGGCCCTGCGTCAAGCGCTCGATTCGCTCGGGCTCCCCTGCCCCCGCGCGACGCTCGGCGCGTACCGCCGCATCAACCAGGAGTTGTGGGCGGCGTACCGCCGCGGCGAGATCACGCAGCCCGCGCTCGCGAAACAGCGCTTCCGCAGCCTGCTGCGGGAGATCGGCGGCGATCCCCGGCTCGCCGCCCGGCTGGGCGCGACATATCTCGAGCGGCTCTCGGCACGCGGCGACCGCCTGCCGGGCTGCCGGCCGGTGCTGCGGACGCTCGGCGCGCGCTATCGCCTGGGCGTCGTGACCAACGGCATCGACCGCGTCCAGCGCTCGCGGCTCGCGGCCTCCGGGATCGCACCGCTGTTCGAGACCATCGTCACCTCGGAGGGCAGCGGCTTCGCCAAGCCCGACCCGCGCATCCTGCACGTCGCGCTCGACGCGCTCGGCATCTCGCCGAGCCACGCCGTGTACGTGGGCGACGACCCGGCGGTCGACGGCGCGGCCGCGCGCGCGGCGGGAGTGCCGTTCGTCTGGATCGACCACGGCGACGCCGTGCGCGGCAGGCGGCCGCGGCGACGCGTGCGACACCTGGCGGAGCTGGCCGACATCTTCTAAGGGCGGATCCCGCGCCTCGCGCGACTGCCTACAGCCACGACCACGGCAGGGCCGTCACGCGGCGGTCGAGCGCCATCGGCTCCTTGCAGCTTCCCGGTCTGCTGCGCGCCGAACACCACGTGAGCGTACGGGCTCGAGAAACGGCGCTTCCAGACTGCTCGACCCGGCGACCAAACATGACCCTGACTTTATGATCCTCCGACTGTTCTAAAGTCAACCTATCGAGCCCTTCCGAGTCGGGGCTCGTGCCTCGAGCCCGTCCCCGCTGCCGCGCGCCCCTATAATCGCTGTCGCCGGCGGAGGCGATCACGGACTCTCCCGTACTCATCCCGCGCGTCGCCTCGCCATCGGTCGTGTACCTGCGCGCCGAGGTGCCCGCGACGCACCCGTCCGCCGCGATCCTGGGCGAGGAGCGCATGGGCGCGGGCGTCGCGGTCTCGGGCGAGCACGTGCTGACCGCCCACTACATCGTGCTGGGGGCGTCGAAGGTCGAGCTCGTCGGCATCGACGGCCGCACGCGCGAGGTGGACCATGTCGTGCTGGATCACGAGAGCGGCCTCGCGCTGCTGACGAGCCGGAAGGGCGACCTGGAGCCGGCGCGGCTCGGCCCCGAGCCCGAGCTGCAGCCCGGCGACCCGGTGTTCCTGCTCACGTGCACGGGCGAGAAGGAGCGCCGCGGCGCGAGCGGCCACGTCACGTTCGTCGGGCCGTTCGAGGCGTTCTGGGAGTACATGCTCGACCGCGCGATCATGACCACGATGGTGAACCCCGGCCTGGCCGGGGGGCCGCTCTTCGACGCGCGCGCCCGCGTGGTCGGCACCGTGTCACTCGGGCTGGCAGCGGTCGGCCGCTTCAGCCTGGCAATCCCGGTCTCGCTGTTCCTGGAGCAGCGGGAGCGCCTGGAGCGCGGGCTCGTCCCGGAGCCCGCCTCGAGACGCGCCTGGCTGGGCTTCTATCCGCAGGCGAGCGAGGATGGCGTCGCCGTGAGCGGGGTCGTGCCGGGCGGGCCGGCCGAGGACGCCGGCCTGCAGCGCGGCGACCTGGTGGTGAGCGTCGACGGACGCGCGGTCCACGGCCTGCGCCCGCTCTACGACGTGATCTGGGAACGACGACCGGGCGAGGTGATCGGGATGCAGGTGCTGCGGGACGAGGCGATCCAGGTGGTGCAGGTGCTGGCCGGCGACCGCTACGAGTTCTTCAAGTGAGGACGCTCGTCCACGACGCGCGCCTGGTGGCGCCGATGGACGACGCGCGCAGCCGCTTCGCGGGCGGCTACGTGCTGGTCGAGGACGACCAGGTGGTGGCCGTGGGCCCGCCGCCCGTGCCGGACGGGCTCGCCGCCGATCGCCGCATCGACGCGAGCGGCAAGATCGTCCTGCCCGGCCTGGTCAACACGCACCACCACCTGCCCCAGGTCCTCACACGCAACGTCCCGCGCGTGCAGGAGGCGCCGCTGTTCCGCTGGCTGGTGGAGCTCTACGAGGTCTGGCGCCATCTAGACGCCACCGCCGTCACCGCCGCCGCGCGCGTCGGCCTCGGCGAGCTGCTGCTGACCGGCTGCACCACCACGACCGACCACCTGTACCTCTTCCCGCAGGGACAGGAGCGCTTCATCGACGCCGAGATCGAGGCGGCGCGCGAGCTCGGGATCCGCTTCCACCCGACGCGCGGCTCGATGAGCCGCGGCAAGAGCCAGGGCGGCCTGCCGCCGGACGTGGTGTGCCAGGACGAGGAGACGATCCTGGCCGACTCGCGCCGCCTGGTCCGCGAGTACCACGACCCACGCCCGCGCTCGATGCTGCGCATCGCGCTCGCTCCGTGCGCGCCGTTCTCGGTGAGCGAAGACCTGATGCGTCGCACCGCGGAGCTGGCGCGCGAGCATGGCCTGCGCCTCCACACGCACCTGGCCGAGACGAAGGACGAGGAGGTCTACTGCCAGCAGGTCTACGGCTGCCGGCCGGTCGAGTTCCTGCGGCGGCTCGGCTGGCTCGGGAGCGACGTCTGGCTCGCCCACTGCGTCCACTTGTCGCCGGAAGAGATCCGCCTCTTCGGCGAGACCGGGACCGGCGTCGCCCACTGCCCCACCTCGAACTTCCGGCTCGGCTCGGGCATCGCACCCGTGCGCGAGATGCTGGACGCGGGCGTGCCCGTGGGCCTCGGCGTCGACGGCTCGGCCAGCAACGACAGCTCGAACATGCTGGCCGAGGCGCGCCAGGCGCTGCTCGCGCACCGCCAGGGCCGCGAGCCCGAGCGCTGGCTCACGGCCGAGGACGTCTTCTGGCTGGCGACGCGCGGCGGCGCGCGCTGCCTGGGCCGCGACGACGTCGGCAGCCTCGAGCCCGGCAAGGCCGCCGACCTCGTGCTCGTGGACACGCGCCGGCTCTCGTACGCGGGCGCCGGCAGCGACCCGCTCGCCGCGCTCGTGTTCTCGCCGTGGCCGGAGCCGGTGGACACGGTCATGGTGAACGGCCGGATCGTGGTCGAAGGCGGCGTGCTGACGGGCGTCGACGTGCCGCGGCTGGTGGAGCGCGCCGAGTCCGCCTCCGCGGCCTTGCTCGACGCCGCCCTGCGCACGACCGG
>CAZMRX010000062.1:13381-18737 GCA_964568755.1 uncultured Acidobacteriota bacterium
AGCGCGCGCCGCAGCGAAGGTCCCGGCAAGCTCTGCGGTGTCGCGAAGTACGTCGACGACTACGTCCTCCCCGGTTGCCTGTTCGGAGCCACGCTGCGCTCGACGATCGCCTGCGGGCGGATCCGCTCCGTCACGCTCGACCCGGCCTTCCCCTGGCACGAGTACACGGTCGCGACGGCCGACGACATCCCCGGCGCCAACCACGTCGCGCTGATCGAGAACGACCAGCCGCTGCTGGCGAAGGACCGCGTCCGGCACCTGATGGAGCCGATCCTGCTCGTCGCGCATCCCGTGCGCGCGAAGGCCTACGCGGCACTCCAGCACGTCGAGGTCGTCTACGAGGAGGAGGCGCCGCTTCTCGACCCCGAGCTGTCGAAGACCGTCTTCAAGACCTTCCACGTCGAGCGCGGCGCGGTCGACTCGGCCCTCGCCGCAGCCGAGGTCGTCGTCGAGGGCCAGTACCAGCTGCCGCACCAGGAGCAGGCCTACATCGAGACCAACGGCGCCGCGGCCTGGTTCGAGGCGGACGGTACGCTCGTGACGCTCGGCTCGCTGCAGTGCCCGCACTACGTGGTGAAGGCGCTGAAGGCGGCGTTCGGCCTGCCCGAGGAGAAGCTGCGCGTGATCCAGGCCGTGACCGGCGGCGGCTTCGGCGGCAAGGAGGAGTACCCGAACGTGATCTGCGCGCACGCGGGGCTGCTCGCGCGCAAGGCCGGACGTCCCGTGAAGATCATCTACGACCGCCACGAGGACATGGCGGCGACCACCAAGCGGCACCCGGCGCTGATTCGCTTCCGCACAGGGGCGACCCGCGACGGCCGGCTCGTGGCGCAGGACGTCGAGGTCCTGATGGACGGCGGAGCCTACGTCACGCTGTCGCCGGTCGTGCTGTCGCGCGGCACGCTCCACGCGACGGGTCCCTACGACTGCCCCAACGTCCGGATCCGCTCGCGCGTGGTCATGACCAACACGCCGCCGAACGGCGCCTTCCGCGGCTTCGGCGCGCCGCAGACGCTGTTCGCCGCCGAGATGCAGATGGAGCGGCTGGCCGCCAAGCTCGGCCAGGACCCGCTCGCGATCCGGCGCGCGAACGCGATCCGCGTGGGCTCGACGCTGCCGGTGGGCCAGACCCTGCGCGAGAGCGTCGGCGCGCGCCAGGCGCTCGAGGCGTGCGTGAAACGCAGCGCCTACCCGCGGCGGGCGCGCGCGTGCGAACGCTGGAACCGCAGCGGGAAGCGGCCGAGCTGGCGCGGGATCGGCCTGGCGCTCGCCCACCACGGCGCGGGCTTCACGGGCAGCGGCGAGCTGTACCTGAACAGCCGGGCGGCGGTCGTGCTGACGCGCGACGGCGAGCTCCGCGTGCTCTCCGGCTCGACCGAGTTCGGCCAGGGCACGACGACGCTCTTCGGCCAGATCGTGGCCGAGACGCTCGGCGTCCCGTTCGAGCTCGTCACGGTCGAGACGCCCGACACCGCGCGCGTGCCGAACAGCGGCCCGACGGTCGCGAGCCGCACCTGCATGATGGTCGGGCGCCTGCTGCGCGAGGCGGCGCTCGAGCTGAAGGCGGCCGTGGGCGGCAAGCACTTCCCGGCCACGCGAAAGGCGATCCGGATCGCAGCGCGCAAGCTCTGCGGCGTCGAGCCCGCACGGCGCTTCGAATCCGTGTACCACAAGCCCGACTGGGTCACCTGGGACGACAAGAGCTACACCGGCGACGCCTACGAGGCCTACAGCTACGGCGCGATGGCGGTGGAGATCGAGATCGACAAGGCGACCTTCGAGGTCGGGATCCGCGGAGTCTGGATCGCCGCGGACATCGGCACCGTGATCCACCCGCTGTTCGCCGAGGGGCAGGTGATCGGCGGCGCGACACAGGGGCTGGGCTGGGCGCTGCTCGAGAAGACGGTCTACGAGGGCGGCGTGATGAAGAACGCGCGCTTCACCGACTACACGATCCCGACGACGCTCGACACTCCGCCGATGGACGTGGTGTTCGTCCCGTCGCCCTACTCGCTCGGGCCGTTCGGCGCCAAGGGGGTCGGCGAGCTGCCGATGGACTTCCCGGCGCCCGCCGTGGCCGCCGCGGTGCGCCACGCGACCGCGCGCTTCGTCGACGCGCTCCCGATCACCCCCGAGCGGATCGCCCAGGCGCTCGCGAAAGACCACGCCGCGTGAGGGTTCGCTTCACGGTCAACGGCAAGGCCCGCGCCTTCTCCGGCTCCGGGATGAAGCGCCTGCTCGACGTGCTGCGCGAGGACCTCTCGCTGCCGGGGACCAAGGAAGGCTGCGGCGAAGGCGAGTGCGGGGCCTGCACCGTGCTGCTCGACGGCCAGGCGGTGGTGAGCTGCCTGGTCCCGGTGGGCCAGGTGGCGGGGCGCCGTGTGGCGACCGTCGAGTCGCTCGGCCGCCCGGAGCGCCTCGGCCCGCTCCAGGAGGCGTTCCTGGCCGAGGGCGCCGCGCAGTGCGGGATCTGCACGCCGGGCATGCTGATGACCGCGTCGGCCTACCTGCGCCGGGGCGGCAGCGCTTCCGACGCGGCGATCCGCCGCGAGCTCGCGGGCAACCTGTGCCGCTGCACCGGCTACCAGCACATCGTGCGCGCGGTGCAGAAGGCCGCGCGGCGCGGCGCGCCCGCCCGACGCCGTCCGGCGGGCAAGAAGACGCGCAGCCGGACGCCGCGGCGCGTGGGGAGCCGGACGTGAGGGGCGACGCCGAGGCGGCGACCCTGCTGCGGCCGCGCACCCCCGCCGAAGCCGTGCGGCTCCTCGCGAAGCACACGGACGCGCTGCCGATCGCCGGAGGCACCGACCTGATGGTCGCGTGGAACGCGGGCGGGCTCGCGGGCCGGACCTTCCTCGACCTGTCCGCGCTGCGGGACTGGTCGCGGATCCGCGAGGCGAAGGGCGCACTCGTCATCGGCGCGCTCGCCACTCACACCGACCTGCAGCGGCACCCGCTCGTGTGCCGTCACCTGCCGCTGCTGGCCGAGGCCTGCGGCACGGTGGGCGGCGTGCAGATCCAGAACCGCGGCACGATCGGCGGCAACATCGCGAACGCCTCGCCCGCCGGCGACAGCTTCCCGCCGCTCGCCGTCTACGAGGCCACGGTGGTCGCCGTGGCTGCGCGGGGACGACGCGAGATCCCGCTCGCCCAGTTCTTCACCGGCCCCAAGCGCACGGGCCTGGCGCCGGGCGAGCTCGTCGAGGCAGTGAAGATCCCGCTTCCGGCGCGGCCGCCGAAGCGCGCGCTGTTCCGCAAGGTCGGCACGCGGGCCGCCCAGGCGATCTCGAAGACCGTGGCCGCGGGACTGCTGTGGCTGCGCCGCGACGGGACGGTCGAAGAGCTGCGCTTCGCCCTCGGCAGCATGGCCCCCACCGTGCGCCGGCTGCGCAGCGCCGAGGCCTTCGTGAAGGGCCAGCGGCTGACGCCCGCCGTCGTGCGCGAGGCTTGCGCGCTCGTGGCCGCCGACGTCGCGCCGATCGACGACGTGCGCTCGAGCGCCGACTACCGCCTGGCCGTCTCCCGCAACCTGCTGTTCCGCTTCCTGAGTGAGCCCTGATGAAGAAGAAGAAGACCCCGCTGTCGCTCGGTCCGGCCGCCACGCGGCGGCTGCTCGGCCCCGTTCGCCGCAAGGGAGCCGCGTTCGCGCGCGCGTACCCGGGAGAATCCGGGGGACGCCAGCCGGTCCACACCGTCTACGGCGGCGCCCAGCTGTTCAAGTCCGACTCGGTCCCGAAGCTCGGCCTGCTGGCGCTGCGCGCCTTCGCCGAGCACGCGCCGTCGGCGGGAGCCTTCGCCGCGGCGATCGGCCTGCAGGCGCCCGAGGGAACGCCCGTGGCCGACTTCGCCTCGACCATCCACGCGCGCGTCAAGGCGAAGCTCGAGCGCGAGCCGGTGGAAGACTTCCGGATCGACTTCGAGGACGGCTACGGGCACCGGGCCGACGCCGAGGAGGACGGCCACGCCGAGGGCGCGGCGCACGAGGTCGCACGCGGCCTGAAGGAGGGCACGCTCTCGCCCTTCATCGGGATCCGCATCAAGCAGCTGTCTCCGGAGCTGGCCGAGCGGGCGCTGCGGACGCTCGACCTGTTCGTGACGACACTGGTGCGCGAGGCCCGGCGGCCGCCGGCAGGCTTCGTCGTGACGCTGCCCAAGGTGACGATGCCGGAGCAGGTCACGGCGCTGGTGCGCGCGCTCCAGGCGCTCGAGAGCCGCAACCGGCTGGAGCGCGGCGCGCTGCGGCTCGAGCTGATGGTCGAGACGCCGCAGGCGATCCTGAACGGCCAGGGGCTGGCGGCGTTGCCGGCGCTGGTCGCGGCCGCCGAGGGCCGCTGCAGCGGCGCGCACTTCGGCACCTACGACTACACCGCCGCCTGCCGCATCACCGCCGCGCACCAGACGATGACCCACCCCGCCTGCGAGTTCGCCAAGCAGGTGATGCAGGTGGTGCTCGCCGGCACGGGCGTGCAGCTCTCCGACGGCGCCACGAACGTGATGCCCGTAGCACCGCATCGCACGGCGCCGGGCGGGCCGCCGCTCACGCAGGAGCAGCAGCTCAAGAACCGGGCAGCGGTGCAGCGCGCCTGGCAGCTGCACTTCGACGACGTCCGCAGCTCGCTGCGCAACGGCTACTACCAGGGCTGGGACCTGCACCCGGCGCAGCTGCCGACCCGCTACGCCGCCGTCTACTCCTTCTTCCTCGAGGGGCTCGACACGGCGTCGCTGCGGCTGCGCAGCTTCATGGACAAGGCGGCGCAGGCGACGCTCGTGGGCGACATCTTCGACGACGCCGCGACCGGCCAGGGCCTGCTCAACTACTTCCTGCGCGGCGTGGGCTGCGGCGCCATCACCGAGGACGAAGCCCGCGCCACCGGGCTCACGCTCGAGGAGCTCCAGACCCGCTCGTTCCTGAAGATCCTGCAGGCGCGGCGCGCCAGGGCGGGGGCCTGAACGGGCCTGTGTTCGGGTTCGAGTCGGCGGCGGACGCCGACCGCGCCGTCGGGCTCTCGAAGAAGGTCAAGCCGGCTCGATAGCCCGTCGACCGGAGGACTCAGCGCGCGGAGGGGATCGCGTCCTCGACCGCCACCCGAGCGCCGGCACGCCAGCGTGCGAGCCGGACCTCGCGCTGGTTGCGCCCGAGCGCGTCAAAGCGCAGCTCGCCCGCGGCGCCGCTCCACGGCGCGAGCGCGCGCAGGGCGTCCGCGAGGCGCGCGCGGTTCAGGCCCGTGGCCCGGAGCGCGCTCGCCAGGTATCGCACGGCATCGTAGGCCTGGGCCGCCGCGTCGTCGGGTGCCATGGCCGTGCCCCAGCGGGCCCCGTAGACACGGGCGAACGCGTCCAAGCCCGGCGAGGCCTC
>CAZMRX010000063.1:0-2657 GCA_964568755.1 uncultured Acidobacteriota bacterium
TGTCCGCGGGCAACATGAAGCGCACCTGGACCGCGCACAAAGCGCGCGGCTGGTTCGATCCGGTGGCCGTCGAGGGGCACGAGTTCCTGCGCGAGGCCACCCAGGTCAAGAACATCTGGACTCCGAGCGGCGAGTAGCCGCGAGGGCGTCTTCCTTCCCCGCCATGAGACGCGCCATCATCGCCCTAGCAGGAGCCGCCATGTCGATTGCCGCGCCGCCGTCACCCGCCGACTCGCCCTACGCGCCGTTCGTGAAGTCCTCTCGCTTCGTCCACGTCTCGAGCGTCGGGCCCGTGGACGCCAGCGGGACCGTGCAGGGCGACGACGTGGGCGCACAGACCCGGCGCACGCTCGAGAACCTGCGCGAGCGGCTGCGCGCCGCCGGCACGGGGATGGACCGGCTGGCCGCGGTGATGGTGTATCTCCGCAGCGCCTCCGACTTCGCGGCGATGAACCAGGCGTACGCGGCCTTCTTCCCGCAGGACCCGCCGACCCGCACGACCATCGTCGTGCCGCCCCGGGACCAGGGGGCGCTGCTGGAGGTGTCGGCGGTCGCGCTCGCGCCGGGGGCCGAGCGGCGCCCCGTGCTGCCCGCCGGCTGGAAGCCCTCGCCGAACCCCTACAGCTATGGAATCGTGTCGGGCGACACGCTCTTTCTCTCAGGCCTCGTCGCGCGCAACCCCGCCGACAACAGCTTCGCGGGCGGCGACGTCGCGGCGCAGACGCGCGCCGTGCTCGAGAGCGCCGGCGCGATCCTCAAGGCCGCCGGCATGAGCCACTCCGACGTGGTGAGCGCGCGCATCTACCTCCCCGAGACCGCGGACTTTCCCGCGATGAACGAGGCGTATCGCGGGTTCTTCCCGGAGCCGCGTCCCGCGCGCGCGACGGTGCAGGCGGGGCTCGCCGGGCGCGACTACGTGGTCGAGATCACGCTGCTGGCGGTGAAGTCGAGCGCGCGGCGCGCGATCGCGACGCCGGCCGAGGCCGGCACGCCGAGCTCCGCCAGCCCGAACCTCAGCTCCGCGATCCAGGCGGGCGAGCGCCTGTTCCTGTCCGGCATGCTCGGCAACAGCAAGGCCACGAAGGACGACGCCGCGGCGCAGGCGCGCGCGACCTTCGACCGCCTCGGCCGCACGCTGCGCGCCGCGGGGTTCGACTGGGAGCACGTGCGGGACGGCATCGTCTACGTGACGGACCCCGCGAACCGCGCCGCCGTCGAGAGCCTGTGGCGCGAGCGCCTGGGTGCGCAGAAGACGGCCGGCGTCACGATCGTGACGGGCCTGGTCGCGCCGGACGGCCTGGTCGAGATCATGCTGACCGCGGCGCGGTAACGGGCAGCAGGCCTCACCGAACTCGCCCCGGGGCGAGTTCGGTCGGCTCACCGGGGGGGACGAGCGCCCGGCGTGGCCCCGCTAGCGTAACGCCGCCGCAGCAGCCGCCTGGGCGATCGCGGCTTCGCGGGCCGACACTTCGATCCGGCGGCCGTTGCGAAGCTGCAGGTGCGAGGGCAGTCCGACCGGAGACGCTCCCGTGAGCCCGCCGTAGATGGTGAGCGCCGCCAGGTACGAGCCGAGCACCGTGGGATGGAAGCCGTCGGGGCCGTAGAGACGCAGGCCCGGGTCCTCGCGCCACGCGGCGACCCAGGCGTCGCCCGCGGGCAGCAACACCCCCTCGACGTCCTCCGCGGCGAGGCGATAGGACTCGCTGACCTCGGGGAACGCCTGCGGGCGGTAGCTCTCGGGCCAGACCATGTAGAGCGCGGTGCGGCCGCCCGTCTTGCGGATCACCGCGTCGAAGCGGCGCGTCCACTCGCGCAGGTTGGCGCGGCTCTCGGCGAGCGCCGACGGGCCCTGCTGCAGCACCACGAAGCGATGGCCCGCGGCGATGCGGTCCTGGGTCCCGCGGCTCCAGTGGTCCTCGAGCGCCGCCCCGCCGTAGGTCACGGCCTCGACCGCGAGCGCGCGTCCCGACTC
The DNA here is from genome assembly GCA_964568755.1 of uncultured Acidobacteriota bacterium. Classification (GTDB taxonomy): domain Bacteria; phylum Acidobacteriota; class Vicinamibacteria; order Fen-336; family Fen-336; genus DATBSL01. The sequence goes on from CAZMRX010000063.1 coordinate 1,973, forward strand.
GCGCAAGAGCGCCTCGACCATCGACGGCAGGTCGTTGCCCTCGGTGAGGCTGTTGCCGATGAACAGCACGCGGTCGCCCGCGGGCGCGGGCGGGAGTGTCACGGTCGGCGACGCCGACTGCGGGTTCGACTCGCCGCCGCAGCTCGGCGTCGCCGCCGAGACGACGAGCGCCGCGACCCGGGCCGCCTTCAAGAAGTTGGACAAGATCGGCCCCGCACGATGTTTGCTCGATTCACGACGAGGCGCCAGCGCGCGAGGTCGGCGGTAGAATCCAGGAGGACGGTGCGCCGCGATTCGAGCCGCCCGGAACAGGAGGGCCCATGCCGTACGTCGGCTCCGACGGGAAGCTTCACAACCGCTCGCTCGCGGAGATCCGCCACGACGAGGCGGAGCTGGCGCGGGCGATCCTGGACGGGGCCCACGCCAGGCCTGAGCAGGCCTTCGGCGACTACTTCCAGGGCCGCCGCGCGTCGTGTGCGCTGGGCGCCGCGTACGAGGGCATGTACCACCTGCCGCTCGACGCGTCGGGCATCCGGCCGAAGCACCTCGAGCGCCTGTTCGACTGCCTCGAGTACACGCTGCGGAGCTGCCCCGAGGGGTGCAAGAAGCGCCTGTTCCTCGGGGCGATGATCCTGCACCTCAACGACGATCACCACTGGACGCGCGAAGCCATCGCGCACTGGGT
>CAZMRX010000063.1:2757-18710 GCA_964568755.1 uncultured Acidobacteriota bacterium
CTGCCGCTGGGGTTCCCCTGGCCGACCGTCGATCCCTTCCTCTTCTGCGTCCACCACCTCGACCTCTACCCGGCTGGCAACGAGGCGATGGGTCCCGCCGCTTCGCTCGCGGGCCGCGAGATCGGGATGGACTTCGAGGGCCTGGACGGGTGGCGGATGTACCACGGTGACGTCGTTCCCGGATTCCCGCGCCATCCCCACCGCGGCTTCGAGACCGTGACGCTCGCCCGCCACGGCTTCATCGACCACTCCGACTCGCTCGGAGCGACCGCGCGCTTCGGCCAGGGCGACGCACAGTGGATGACCGCCGGGCGCGGCATCGTGCACTCGGAGATGTTCCCGCTGCGGGAGCGGAACGCCGGCAACCGCGCGGAGCTGTTCCAGATCTGGCTGAACCTGCCACGCGCTTCCAAGATGGTCGACCCGCACTTCACGATGCTGTGGAGCCGCGACATCCCGGAGCACGTGATCGCCGACGCGAACGGCCGCGAGACGCGCGTCGTGACCGTCGCGGGAACGCTCGCGGGCCGTGCGGCGCCAGCGCCCCCGCCCGACTCGTGGGCCGCGCGGCCCGACTCCGACGTCGCGATCTGGACGATCGTCCTGGCGCCAGGCGCGCGCTTCACGTTGCCCAGGGCCGTGGGCGCGGCCACGCGACGGACGCTCTACTTCTTCCGCGGAGAAAGCCTGCGCCTCGCCGGCGACGAGCGAAAGGCGCACGCGGGCCTCGAGGTGGCGGCCGAGCGCGAGATCGCCATCGAAAACGGTCCCACGGAGAGCGAGATCCTGCTGCTGCAGGGCCGCCCGATCGCCGAGCCAGTGGTGCAGCACGGCCCGTTCGTGATGAACACGCGGCAGGAGATCCTGCAGGCCTTCGCCGACTTCCAGCAGACGCAGTTTGGCGGCTGGCCCTGGCCGAGCGACGGCCCGGTTCACCCGCGCGACGAGGGCCGCTTCGCGATCCACGCCGACGGCCACCGCGAGCAGCCGGCCTGACTCATCGCATTCGCCACCAGATCCAGGCGCCGTGAGTACGGCAGAGAGCACCGTCAGTCCGGCGAGCATTGCTCGCACCGTCGCGAGCTCGTCCTCGTCGTCCGAATCGTCGCGGGTGAAGCTCCCAGGGCCGCGATCGACAGCTGGCCGACGACGTACGCGAACGTGCCCTTGCGCCCGCCGCAGGGGAAGCGCGCGACTAGCGGGAAGGCGAGGTAGGCGACGCAGGGCATCCTGGGCTCAGCGTTTCACGCTGCGGCGGCCGCGTCGTCGGCGCGGCGCTTCGGGCGGCTCGGCCGAGTGGCGGAAATAGAGGTGGAAGGCGCAATCGGGCCCGACCAGCCGGCGCGCGACCCCAAGCGGCAGCCTGGCCTTGCCGAGCAGGACCAGCCGCCGATACTCGCTCCTGATCCTCTGGGCCTCGAGATCCCCGCTCACGCCGGCATGATCGCGCGGACGGACCGGGACGACAACCGCGGGCCACTCGACCTCCGGTGCCATCCGCGTATCATTCCCCTCGTGCGCGGGCTGCCTTGGACCTGACCGCCTTCATCGAGTCCCACGTCAAGGGGCTGCGGACCGAGAAGAGCGATCGGGTGCCGCGCCCCGCCAGCTGCCTGTCGGTCAAGAAGGTCGCGAAGCGCAGCATCGCCTCGCGGGCCGGTGTCGCGGCCGGTGACCTGCTGAGCCTCGTGGACGGCAGCCCCGCGTCGCGCTTGTCTCCCAAGCTCTACGACGACCGCGCTCGCAAGCGGCTGCTCACCTTCTATTCCCGGGCGCGGCGGGAGGTCGTCGAGCTCGCCACCACCGGGATCGAGATTGGGGTCGAGCTGGACCAGACCGCCGAGGGGATCAGGGCCCGCTTCAAGCCGGAGCACGGCGACCCGTCGGCGCTCGAGCGGCTGTGGGAGCTCGGCGACTGCAAGGCGCTCCTGGAGTTGAGCCAGGCAGCGCTCGCCGTGAAAGGCGGCGAGCAGACGCCCGCGCTGCTGTTCGAGGGCGTCGGCCTCTGGGAGTCCGGCCAGTACGCGGCGGGTCTCGAGCGCGTGAAGACGTATCTCACGCGTTTCAGCCGGGACTGGACGATGAACTTCACCTCGATCGGCGTCCACTACATGGGCCTGGAAGAGCTGCGCGAGGGACGGAGGGACTCGGGGCTCGAGCGGCTGCAGAAGGCTTTCGACTACTTCCCGCTCGAGGGCACCGCCGAGGTGATCGCCGAGATCACCGGTGTGCGGCCGCCGATGAAGACGCCCCGCTGGGAGGGGAAGCCCTTTCCGGTCGCGTACACGCTGCCCACCATCGAAGGCGAGCCGAAGACGGTCGCACTCGCCTCGACGCTCCAGGCGATGGAGCCCGGCAAGCTGCTGTGCGTCTGCGTGCTCGCGAGCTACCGCAGCAACGGTCCCTACTCGGACCTGCTCAACCGCTATCACAACTACGCGACCCACTTCGCGCCCTTCCTCGAGGGCCTGCACGTCCTCACCATGGTGCGCGAGCGCTACCCGAACCGCGCCTACCACTACGAGCGCGAGGACGAGGTGCGCGCCGTGGGCCTGCCCTTCGAGGTCATGCTCGAGGAGGGCGACGTGGCCGGGACGCTCGCGCCTTCGGGGAGCCCCTTCGTGCTGCTGCTCGACCGCGAGGGCACGATCCTGTACGAGGGCGAGCTCGACACGGTCTCGTGGTGGGACACACTCTCGGTCGCGACGTCGTGACCCGGCTCGCGGCCCTGGGCCTGGTCCTAACCGCGGCGGCAGCAGCCGCGTCCGCCGCCAGCCAGCCGACTGCCAGCCTACCAAGCGCGAGCCAGTCCGGCGCGAGCCAGTCCGGCGCGAGCCAGTCCAGTGCAAGCCAGTCCAGCGCGAGCCAACCGGGCGCGGGCCCAACAGGCGCGCGGCCCAACGTCCTGCTGATCGTCGCCGACGATCTCGGCTACACGGACCTCGGCGTCACGGGCGGCGAGATCCGCACGCCGAACCTCGACGCGCTTGCGCGGTCGGGCCTGCTGCTCACGAGCTTCCTGGTGTCGCCCACCTGCTCGCCCACCCGCGCGATGCTGCTCTCCGGCGCCGACACGCACCCGGCGGGACTCGGCACCATGTCGGGCGAGGCCGACACCAACCAGAAGGACCGGCCGGGCTACGAAGGCTACCTCTCGGACCGTGTCGTCTCCGTCGCGACGCTGCTGAAGGACGCCGGCTACCACACCTACCTGTCGGGCAAGTGGCACCTGGGAATGGAGGTGCACCAGGGGCCGCAGGCACGCGGCTTCGAGCGGTCCTTCGCGCTGCTGCCCGGCGGCGCCAGCCACTTCGCCGACGCGACGGCCCTCGTGGAGCGCCCCGAGCCCGCGCCGTATCGGGAGGACGGCCGCGCCGTCACGCTGCCCGCGGGCTTCTACTCGACCTCGCACTTCACCGACAAGCTGATCGAGTACCTGCGCGCCGGGCTCGCGGACGGCAAGCCGTTCTTCGCCTATGCGGCCTACACGTCGCCGCACTGGCCGCTGCAGGTGCCGGACGCGGAGCTCAACCGCTATCGGGGGAGGTACGACGACGGCTATGACGTGCTACGCACGCGGCGCTTCGCGCGCGCGCAGGAGCTGGGGATCGTGCCGCCAGGAACAGCGGTGCCACAACGAACAGAATTCGCACGGGCCTGGAACGGCCTCCTGCCGGACGAGCAGCGGCACCAGGCCCGTGCGATGGGAATCTACGCCGCCATGGTCGAAAACCTCGACCACCACGTCGGGCGCCTGCTGCAGTTCCTGAAGGACGCCGGGCAGTACGAGAACACGCTGGTGCTGTTCTTCTCGGACAACGGCGCCGAGGGCAACCCGATCGACCGACTGAAGAACAACGCCGCCTGGATCCCGAAGCGCTTCGACAACAGCGTCGGCAACCTGGGTCGCCGGAACTCCTACGCCTGGGCCGGGCCCGGCTGGTCGCAGGCGGCGACGCCGTTCCGCCTCTGGAAGGGCTTCCCCACCGAGGGCGGTGTGCGCGTGCCGGCGATCGTGCGCCTCGGCGCGGGCACGAGGCGCGGGGTTGCGAGCGTGCCCGTCAGCGTCAAGGACGTGGTGCCCACGCTCCTGGAGCTGGCGGGTGCCCGCCACCCGGGCTCGACGTACGAAGGCCGCCCCGTGGCGCCGCTCGAGGGGCGCTCCCTCGTCTCCTTCCTGAAGGGACAGTCGGAGACGGTCCACGGCGACGACTTCACGATGGGCTGGGAGCTCTTCGGCCGACGCGCGCTACGGCAGGGCGACTGGAAGATCGTCTGGCTCTACCCGCCGTACGGCCCGGGGCGTTGGGAGCTCTTCGACCTGGCCAAAGACCCGCTCGAGTCGCGCGACATCGCCGCCGCCGAACCTGACCGGCTCGCCCGGCTGATCCGCGTGTGGGACGAGTATGCCGCGCGCAACGGCGTGGTCCTGCCGACCCGCGACATGGGCTACGCGGTCGAGCCCGAGCCGTAGAGTCGAGTTCCCGAGTTTCAGACGACGAGCGTCCGGAAGGCGGCGTAGACGTCGTCGCGGTAGCTGTCGTCCTTCTCGCTGAAGCGGCCAAGCTTCTCCTCGAGGCTCCAGTTCACGTAGAGCTCGACCGCCTCCTCGTAGAACCACTTGGTGGCCGTCCAGCTCCCGGTGCCCGCGAAGCTGCCGTCCGGCCGCGGCGAGGTGGCGCGGCTCAGCACCGCCGTGCCGAACCGGATCGGGGGCGCGGGCAGGCTGCCCTTCACGCGCGAACGGCCCTTCGACACGCGGAAGGCGTCGCCGATCGCCTCGGCGAGATCGGCCCCGTCGGCGGCCGCCGGGACCCACAGGCGCGCTTCGCCCCAGGCGAACGGAACGTCCTTTCCGGGCTCACCGCTGCGCTCGGCGAAGTAGAAGGCCGCCTTGCTGCCCGAGACGAGGCGGCAGGTGCAGACCGTCCAGTCGCCTCCGTCGCTCGCGTAGGGCGCGTCGTCCGAGAGCTGCTGGGTGCTATCGACATCGAGGATCTCGAAGTCGAGGCGGGGCGGCGCGTCCTCAGGCGCTGCCGCGGGCGCGGCCTCCGGCTTCGCCTCCGCGGCCTTCTTCTCGGCCGCCTCCCACGCCTCTCGGAACGGCTTCAGGTACGACTGCTGCCTCAGCACGAGTCTCGTCTTGAGCCGGCCGCGGTTCTCGCCGTAGAAGCCGGCCCTGCGCTCCTCGCGGGGCGTCCCAAGCAGCAACAAGAGCGTGAGCACGACCGCGACGGAAACCCCGGCCCAGAAGCCCCAGCGCTCGGCGGCCCACGGCAAAGCACTCGGCGCGAAGTAGTGGACGAGGCCGGTGATGAGAGCCGGAGCGGCGAGCCAGGCGGCGGCGGACCCGAGGGCGCGCCCGATGCAGCCGACGAACGACGACTCGAGGAAGACGCCCCGGCGGTGCCACGCCAGCCGGGTGACCGCGTCGTAGCTCACGAACTGGAGCGCGGCCAGGGACCAGAACGCCACGACGCCCGCGGCGACCAGCGCGACGAGGTTCAACGCCAGCTCGGCCATGCGCCCTCCGGCGCCGATTCTACGCGCTCTACATCCAGCCCTCCGGCCACGGCTGAGCTGATTCATGGCCGGCATCCTGGGCGCTGCCGGTGTTTGGAGGCGGCGGGCTCAACTCGGTGCGCCCCGAGTTGCAGGGAGACGCGTCGCCCTAGGAAGCGTCCCGCACGCGCGTCGCGAGCGTGTCGAGCCGCGCACCGAGCACGCGCACATCCTGCTCGGCCTGCTCCAGGCGCTCCTTCTCGGAGCGCACGAAGCCGGCGTAGGGAGCGACAGCCTGGCGCACACGCTCGGCGGCCCGCTCGCGCTCCGTCTCGAAGCAGGCGGTGAGGGCCGTCATCAGCTTCTCGCGCACGGCCGCCACCTTGGCCGTCAGCTCCCGACGCGCCTTCTCCCGCCGCGCGGGCAGCAGGAACAGGCCGATCAGCGAGAGCGCTCCCGCGGCGAGGATGCCGGTCACGTCGGCCGCGGTCGTGCTGGCGAGCACGGCCACGATCGTGCCGAGGCCGAGTGCCGAGACCTGCAGCAGCGCGGCCTGCGCCACCGACTCGCGAACCTTCTCGGCGAGCCGGCGCGCCTCGCCCGGCCCATCGTAGTGCTCGACGGCCGAACGGGCCGCCTCGCGCACGCTCTCGAGCAGCCGCGAGCGGTCGTAGGCGAAGCGGTCGTCCACGCGTCCCGCGGCGCCCGGACCGGCCGCCTTGCGCTCCGCCAGCAGCGCCATCACGTCCTGCCACTGCCGCAGCTCCCCCTCGACCAGGAAGTCCACGACGCCGTCCACGCGGAGCTCCACCTCGTAGGGAAGGGCCTTGACCGCCTCCGCCTCGAAGTCGCGGCGGAGCCGCTCGCGGTCGAAGAGCTCGCGGAAGCGGCCGAGCCGCAGCCGCTCGTCGAAGAAGGCGTTGCCGCGCCGCTCGAAGTCGAGCAGCACCTTCTCGACGTCCGAGAGCCGGAAGCCGAAGTCGCGGACGAGCTCGGCCGAGCCCCCGGCGATGCGCGCCTCGATCGCGCCCAGGGCCGCGAGATCCCCATCGAGCACGGCGAGCCGCTCGGCGACGAGTGTCTTGGCCTCGGCGAGAGCGCGGCGTGCCACACCGAGCGGACTGCCGAGCTTGAGCCGGAAGCGCTCCGCGTCGTCGAGCGTCGCCATCACCCGGCTCTCGAAGGCGGGCAGCCCGCTCGCTTCGAGGGCCGCGGCATCGCCTCGCTCGCGCGCCTCGAGCGCCCCGAGCGCGGAGACCGCGTGCACCTCTGGGACGACACCCAGCGTCTTGCCGGCGTGCTCGCGGACGAAGGCGACCACCTTCGCCTCGTTCTCCTTCGTCTTCAGCAGGTCCGCCTTGTTGAGCACGACCACGATCTTCTTGCCCCACTGCCGGATCGCCTCGAGGAACGCGCGCTCGCTCTCGGTGTACGGGCGGTCGGCCGAGGTGGCGAAGAGCACGAGGTCCGACCGCGGCAGGAAGTCGCGGGTGAGCGCCTCGTGCTCGCGCAGCACGGCGTTCGTGCCGGGGGTGTCCACGACCTGCAGCGTGCGCAGCATCTCGGCGGGAGCGGTCGTCTCCACGATGCCGTCCGCGCGCGTGTGGTGGGCCCGCTCGGCTCCGTACTGCACGATCCCGACGCGCGAGGTGGTCGGCGTCACGCCCTCCTCGAGAATGCGCGCGCCGAGGAGCGCGTTGATGAAGGCGCTCTTCCCGGCGTTGAACTCGCCCACGACCACGAGCAGGAACGGCCGATCGAGCTGGTCGCGGGCGTCGGCGAGGCCCTTGCGCGTTGTGTCCGGGACGTCCAGGCTCTCGAGCCGGGCGGCCGCCTCGGCCGTGAGGTGGCGGGTCTCGTCGAGCAGGGCCTGCCGGCCGGGGTTGAGCGACGCGCTCACGGCAGCTCGATCACGCCCTCGAGGAACTTCACCGCGTGGCCGGCGATCTCCACGCGCTCGCCACGATCCTCGCACCACAGCTCGCCGCCGCGCTTCGAGACCTGGCGCGCGAAGAGGCTCGGCTTGCCGAGGCGCCTCGACCAATAGGGCACGAGCGTGCAGTGCGCGGATCCGGTCACGGGATCCTCGTCGATCCCGCCCTGGGGCGCGAAGAAGCGCGAGACGAAGTCGCAGTCGCGGCCCGGGGCCGTGGCGATCACCCCCAGGCTCGGAAGGGCGGCGGTCTTCGCCATGTCCGGCTGGAGGCCGCGCACCTCCTGCTCCGTCTCGAACACCGCCAGGTAGTCGCGCGCACGCAGCAGGTCGGCCGGGGCCCGCCCGAGCGCGTCCGCGAGCAGGCCCTTCTCGGCGTCCGCGGGCTTCCCCGGACGGGACGGAAAGTCGAGAGCGAGCCGCTCGCCCCGCGCCGCCACGCGCAGCGGCCCGCTCTTCGAGCGGAAGCACACCTGGCCGCGGCCGGGCTCGAGCTCGTGCATCACGACCCAGCCGGATGCGAGCGTCGCGTGCCCGCACAGGTCGACCTCGAGGGTGGGCGTCATCCAGCGGATCTCGTAGTCGCCCTTTCCGCCAACGAAGAAGGCAGTCTCCGCGAGGTTGTTCTCGGCCGCGATCGCCTGCAGTGTCGCGTCGTCCAGCCAGCTCTCGAGCGGCACCACGGCCGCCGGGTTGCCGGCGAACGGCCGGCTCGCGAACGCGTCGACCTGGAAGAGTCGCAGCTTCATGAGAATCACCCGCGGGAAGGGCAGTATGCGTCCTCCCTGGCGACCGAGCCAAGTCGTCGCACGAAGGCACCTTCGCATAGAAAGCCGCCGCCCCACACGAATCGAGAGGAGCGAGCCGTTGAGCCTGGCTGCTGGCGATCACTTGGGCTCCTACCTCATCGTCGGGCCTCTCGGCGCGAGTGGGATGGCGAGGTGTTTCGCGCCACCGACACGCGGCTCGGGCGCGACGTCGCGCTGAAGCGCCTGCCGGAGGCGTTCGCCACCGACCCCAAGCGGCTCGCCCGCTTCGAGCGCGAAGCCAAGCCCTGGGCTGAGCGCGAGGTCCATTTCACTCATGAGTGAAATGGACTATACTCCATTTCATGGACAAGGCACGCTATCTGCGTGGGCCCGCCGAGGACGTGCTCCGCTCCGGAAAGATGGCGTTCGTCGGCGGGCCACGCCAGGTGGGCAAGACCACTCTAGCGCTCGGCCTGCTCGGCCGCGGCGCCGACGAACGCCATCCCGCCTACCTCAACTGGGACGACCCGCGGGCCCGGGCGCGGATCCGCGCGGCCGAGCTCCCCCCGCGGCAGCCGCTGCTCGTGCTCGACGAGGTCCACAAGTACGCGCGCTGGCGCGGCCTCGTCAAAGGCATCTGGGACAGCGAGAAGTCGTCGCGCCGAATCGTCGTCACCGGGTCGGCTCGGCTCGACTACTACAGGAAGGGAGGCGACTCGCTGGTTGGCCGCTACCGCTACCTTCGGCTCCATCCCTTCTCGCTCCTCGAGCTGGACGCGAAGGCGAGCTCGGCGAGCCTCGAAGCCCTGCTGCGATATGGCGGCTTCCCCGAGCCGCTCATCAGCCAGGACGACACCGGACACCGGATCTGGCAGCGCGAGCGGCTGACCCGCGTCGTGCAGCAGGACTTGCGCGACCTGGAGCACGTCCGGGAGATCAGCCTCGTCGAGCAGCTCGTCGACCTGCTGCCGGCGCGGGTCGGCTCACCCCTCTCGATCGCGAACCTGCGCGTCGATCTCGAGGTGGATCACAAGACCGTCGAACGGTGGCTTCAGATCCTCGAGAACCTGTACGTGTGCTTTCGCATAGCACCCCACGGCGCGCCTCGGATCCGCGCGGTGAAGAAAGAGCGCAAGCTGTATCTGTGGGACTGGTCCTCGGTCCCGGACGAAGGTGCGCGGTTCGAGAACCTCGTCGCGTCTCAGCTCCTCAAGTACTGCCACTTGGTCGAGGACACCGAAGGGCATCGCATGGAGCTGCGCTTCTTGCGGGACACGGATCGGCGTGAAGTCGACTTCGTGGTGCTGCAAGGCGCTCGACCGCTCTTCGCCGTGGAGTGCAAGTCCGGCGATCGCCAGGTCGCCCCCTCGGTGCGGTACTTCGCGGAGCGGACGCCGATCCCGCGCTTTTTCCAGGTCCATCGAGGCACACGCCACTTCGAGAGCGGCAAGGTCATGGTGGTGCCGTTTGGCCGATTCTGCGAGGACCTGCGGATGCCGTGAAGCCGAGCGCTCGGGAGATCCGCAAGCTCCTCGCCACGCGGAACCTGTAAGACCCCAGCCACCAAGCATGCCCTCCATGCCGTGCATGAATGTCGGAAAACCCTTGACTCCGGCGGTCCGCGATCCTAACGTGTGCCTCAGCCATGCACGCGCGCTTGATGTGTTGTTGTAGCCAGGCCCGGGTGACACCCGGCGCTCGCGTGCGCGCGCTCCTCGACACCTAGAAACCCCCCAACAAAGACCAGCCGCCGCGAAAGCCCGGGACGCTCCCCGGGCCTTTTCATTTCCAGGCCCTTTTCCGCGGGCGCGCGGGTCCTGGAATGAACGCGGGGCGGCGCGCCCGCCGAAGCAGGAGCGTACGGGGTGGCGACGGGGTCGGTTCAGGCGGAAGAGATCAGGGACGCCGCGGCCAGGCTCGAGGGCCGCCCGCCGGCCGAGGCGCTCGCCTGGGCCGCCGAACGTTTCTCCCCGCGAGTGGCGTTCGCCACCGGCTTCGGCGCCGAGGGTTGCCTGATCGTCGACCTGATCGCCCGCCACCAGCTTGCGATCGAGGTCTTCACTCTCGACACCAGCGTGCTGTTTCCCGAGACCTACGCGCTCTGGCGCCGGCTCGAGGAGCGCTACGACCTCACGATCCGGGCGGTGCGCCCGGAGGTCACGCTCGTCGAGCAGGCCGCCCGGCACGGCGAGGCGCTCTGGCAGCGCGAGCCCGACCGCTGCTGCGGCATCCGCAAGGTCGAGCCGCTGCGCCAGGAGCTCTCGAAGCTCGACGCCTGGGTGACGGCCATAAGGCGCGAGCAGACGCCCGACCGCGCCACGGCGCGTGTCGTGGAGTGGGACGAGCGTTTCTCTCTCGTCAAGCTGAACCCTCTCGTGGGATGGACTCACGAGGCGGTGTGGTCGTACCTGACGGAGCACCACGTCCCCGTCAACGCCCTGCACGCCCAGGGCTACCCGAGCATCGGCTGCGAGCCGTGCACGAGCCCCGTCACCACCGGCGAAGACCCGCGCGCCGGACGCTGGCGCGGGGCGGGCAAGACCGAGTGCGGGCTGCACTCACGAAACCGCGGCCAGGCCATCCCCTTGCGCCTCGCCCCATCCGAAGGAGCCTGAGCCATGTCTCTGTCCCTCACCGAGAGCACCCTCGTCCGCCCCCACGGCGGCGTCCTCGTCGACCGCATCGTGCCGGAGCCCGAAGCGGACAGGCTGCGGACGCATGCGGCCACGCTGCGCCGCTTGCCGCTCGACGCCCGCGAGCTCGCCGACCTGGAGCTCATCGCGACCGGCGCCGCCAGCCCGCTCTCCGGCTTCCTCGGGCCGGACGACTACGCGAGCGTCCTCGATCGGCTGCGGCTCGCGGACGGCACGGTGTGGCCGCTCCCCTTCACGCTGGCCGTGGACGCGGACCCGCCGGCGCCGGGAGACGAGGCCGCGCTCCACGACGCGCAGGGCCGGCTCTGGGGCGTGATCGAGGTGACGCACGTCTTCACGCGCGATCCGCTCCAAGAGGCCCGCAAGGTCTACGGCACGGAGGACCCGGCGCACCCCGGTGTGGCCTACCTGCTCGCGCGGCCCCGGACGCTCGTGGGCGGACCCGTGCGGGTGCTCCCGCTCCCCGGCGACCTGCCGTTCGCCCGCTTCCGTCTCACGCCGCAGGAGCTCCGCGCGCGGATCGCCGAGCGCGGCTGGCGCCGCGTGGCGGGCTTCCAGACCCGCAACCCGATCCACCGGGCCCACGAGCACCTCACGAAGCTCGCGCTCGAGCAGACCGACGGCCTGGTGCTGCACCCGCTCGTCGGCGAGACCAAGGGCGACGACGTCCCGGCGAGCGTGCGCTTCGCCGCCTACGAGGCACTCGTGGACCGCTACTACCCCGGCGAGCGGACGCTCCTCGCCGCGTTCCCCGCGGCGATGCGCTACGCCGGGCCGCGCGAGGCTCTCTTCCACGCGCTCGTGCGCAAGAACTACGGCATCACGCACCTGATCGTGGGCCGCGACCACGCCGGCGTCGGCAGCTACTACGGGCCCTACGACGCGCAGCACATCTTCGACCGCTTCTCGCCCGAGGAGGTCGGGGTGACGCCGCTGCGCTTCGAGCCGACCTTCTACTGCCTCCCGTGCGAGGCGCTGGCGTCGCCGCGCACCTGCCCGCACGGCCGCGAGTCGAGGCTCGAGCTGTCGGGCACGAAGGTGCGCGAGATCCTGCGCGCCGGCGGCCGGCTGCCGCGCCAGTTCACGCGCCCGGAGATCGCCGAGATCCTGCGCGAGCACTACTCGGCCGGCGAGGCCAAGGCGGCGCCGAAGCGGCGCGCGCGCACGGGCTTCATCGTCTGGTTCACCGGGCTCTCGGGCGCGGGCAAGTCGACGCTGGCGCAGGCGCTGCGCCGCGAGCTCGAGGACGAGCGCGCGGTGGAAGTCCTGGACGGCGACGAGGTGCGGACCTACCTCTCGAAAGGCCTCGGTTTCTCGCGCGAGGACCGCGACGCCAACATCCGCCGGATCGGCTACGTGGCGCGGCTCGTGGCCCGAAACGGGGTCGCGGCGATCACCGCGGCGATCTCGCCCTACGCCGAGACCCGGGCCGAGGTCCGCCGCCTCGCCGAGGAGGACGGCGTGCCCATGGTCGAGGTCTACGCCGAGGCCACGATCGAGAGCCTGACGGCGCGCGACGTGAAGGGCCTCTACGCGAAGGCGCTGCGCGGCGAGATCGAACACTTCACCGGCGTCTCCGACCCGTACGAGCCGCCGGTCGCCCCCGACGTCGTGGTCCGCACCGACCGCGAGAGCGTGGGCGAGAGCCTGGGCCGCATCCTCGCGACGCTCGAGGAGCGGGGGCTGCTCGAGCCGGTGGCGCTCGAGGCCGCGTCGTGAGCGACCTGCTTCCCGTCTTTCTCAAGCTCGAGGGGCGCTCCGTGCTGCTCGTCGGAGGCGGCGCCGTCGCGCGCTCGAAGCTCGCTTCGCTGCTGGCGACCGGCGCTCAGGTGCGCGTCGTCGCTCCCGAGATCCATCCCGAGATCCTCGCGAGCGGCATCCCTGTGGAGCGCCGCAGTTTCGTGGAGAGCGATCTCGACGGGGTCTGGCTGGCCATCGCCGCGGCCACGGCCGAGGTGAACGGCACGGTCGCCGTGGCCGCGGAGCATCGCCGCGTCTTCGTCAACGCGGTGGACGACCCGGGGCCGGCCTCGGCCTACCTGGGCGGCGTCGTGCGCAAGGGCGGCGTGGTGCTGGCCGTGTCCACCGAAGGCCAGGCGCCCGCCCTCGCCGGCTTGTTGCGCGAGGCGCTCGAGGCGGCGCTGCCGGACGACGTCGGATCGTGGGTCGACGCGGCGACGGCGCTTCGCAAGCGACAGAAAGCGGCCGGCATTCCCCTCGAGCGGCGCCGCCCGGCGCTGCTCGAGGAGCTGAACCGGCTCTATGCCCCCCAGGAGGCACGCGTATGACAGGCTACGTCTCGATCGTCGGCGCCGGTCCGGGCGATCCCGAGCTGCTCACCGTGCGTGCGGCGCGCGCGCTCGCGGCGGCCGACCTCGTCCTCTACGACGCCCTGGTCTCGCCCGAGGTGCTGGCGCTCGCACCGCGGGCGCAGCGCTTCAGCGTGGGCAAGCGCGCGGGACGCGCCTCCTTCCGCCAGGAAGAGATCCACGCGCTGATGATCCGCAGCGCCCGCCGCGGCAAGCGCGTCGTGCGCCTCAAGGGCGGGGATCCGTTCGTGTTCGGGCGCGGCGGCGAAGAGGTTCTGGCGCTCCGAGCCGCGGGCATTCCCCACGACGTCGTGCCCGGCATCAGCTCGGCCCTCGCCGCTCCGGCGCTGGCCGGGATCCCGGTGACGCACCGGGGCCTCGCCACCGCCTTCAGCGTGGTGTCCGGCCACGCCGAGAGCGCCTGGCAGCCCCTCCTGGGCGGCCTGGCGCCGAACGCCGCGACGGTGGTCGTGCTGATGGGTCTCGGCGCTCGCGGCCGGATCGCCGCCTACCTCCTCGAGCGAGGCTGGGCGCCTTCGACGCCCACCGCGGTGCTGCTCGCCGCGGGGACGCCGCGGGCCCACACCTGGACGGGCTCGCTCCGAGACCTGGGAGACGCACCCGTGCCGCAGGGCCTCGAAGACGCGCCGGGCACGCTCGTCGTCGGCGACGTCGTGACGCTCGCCGCCTCCGCGGCCGCGCCGGAAGAGCTGGAAGGAGCCGCCCGTGCACACACACGCTGACGTCCGGACCCTCGGCCGCACGCGCCTCTCGTTCGCGGACGAGGCCGAGATCGACGAGTTCGTCTCGGTGCTCGCGCGCTACGAGAAGGGCGAGCTCACGCCCGACGAGTGGCGCGCCTTCCGCCTGGTGCGCGGCACCTACGGCCAGCGCCAGACGGGCGACGCCCAGATGCTGCGGATCCGGATCCCCCAGGGCATCCTGGACGGCGAGCAGCTGAGAGCGCTCGCCGACGTGGCCGAGCAGTACTCGCGCGGCTTCGGGCACCTGACCACGCGTCAGAACTTCCAGCTCCATTTCCTGCGCCTGCACGACGTCGAGCCGGTGATGCGGCGGCTGGCCGAGGCCGGGCTCACCACGCGCGAGGCCTGCGGCAGCGCCGTCCGCAACATCACCGCCTGCCCGTACTCGGGCGTCGCCGTGGACGAGGTCTTCGACGTGACCCCCTACGCCGAGGCGCTCACCCGCCACCTGCTGCGGCACCCGCTGAGCTCGCGCCTGCCGCGCAAGTTCAAGATCGCCTTCGAGGGCTGTCCGGAGGACCACGCCTTCGCCGCGATCAACGACATCGGCCTGCGCGCCCTTCGCTACGTCAACGGCTCCGCGCGGCGCGGCTTCCGCGTGACCGTGGGCGGCGGGACCTCGATCCTGCCCACGTCCGGCCAGCTGCTCTACGAGTTCCTGCCCGCCGGCGAGATCCTCGACCTGGCCGACGCGATCCTGCGTCTCTACGCGGCGCGCGGCGACTACAAGCACAAGCAGCGCAACCGCATGAAGTTCCTGATCCGCGAGCTGGGCTGGGACGCCTGGCGCGCCGAGCTCGAGCGCTCGCTCGCCGAGGTGCGCGCCGAGGGCGGATCGCGGCTGCCTTTCGATCCCGAGGACCCGCCGCTCGAGTCGGCTCCGACCGGGTCGCGCGCCGCGGCGCCGTCGCTCGTGGAGACGGCGGCGCGGGCGGTGGCGACCGAAACGCGCGGTCCCGGCTTCCGGCCGCGGGTCGAGCCGACGCTGGCGCGGTCCGCCGCGGACCTCGCGCGCTGGACCCGGACCAACGTCCGCCCGCAGAAGCAGGCGGGCTACGCGGTGGCGACGGTGACGGTCCCACTCGGAGACCTGACGAGCGCACAGCTGCGCGTGCTGGCCGATCTCGCGGCTTCCTTCTCGGACGGCACGCTGCGCACGACCCACGACCAGGACCTGCTGTTTCGCTGGGTCCCTGAAGGAGCGGTGCCCGAGCTGCACCGCCAGCTGGCCGCCGCCGGCCTCGGCCTCGGCGACGCGGGCACGATCGCCGACCCGGTCAGCTGCCCGGGCGCCGAGGCCTGCCGCCTGGCGGTGACGCAGTCGCGCGGCCTCGCCCGGCTGCTGCAGGAGCACGTCGCGGCCCGGCCGGGGCTCGCCGAAGCCGCGGCGGATCTCAGCATCAAGATCAGCGGCTGCCCGAACGGCTGCGGCCAGCACCACGTCGCGGGCCTCGGCTTCCAGGGCAGCGTGCGCAAGCTCGAGGGCCGGGCGGTGCCCCAGTACTTCGTGATGGTCGGCGGCGGGGTCACCGACGGCCGTGCGCACTTCGCGCGCATCGCGGCCAAGGTCCCGGCGCGACGGTCGGGCGAGGCGCTCGAGCGGCTCGTCGGCCTCTACCGCAGCGATGCCGCCGCGGGCGAGACCGCCAGGTCGTTCTTCCAGCGCGTGGAGCTGGCGCGGGTCAAGCAGGTGCTGGCGGACCTCGAGGCCCTCAGCCCGCAGGACGCGGCACCCGCCGACTTCGTGGACCTGGGCGAGGAGGACGAGTTCGAGGTCGAGGCGATGGAAGGAGAGTGCAGCGCGTGAGGTAGGATGGCGCGCATGACCAAGGGACGACTCGAGGCCTTCAGCGACGGCGTCATCGCCATCATCATCACGATCATGGTGCTCGAGCTGAAGGTCCCGCACGGGGCCGGGCTCGCCGACCTCCGGCCGCTCGCCCCGGCGTTCCTCGCCTATGTGCTGAGCTTCCTCTACCTCGGCATCTACTGGAACAACCAGCACCACCTGCTGCACGCCTCCCACAAGGTGACCGGCCGGG
>CAZMRX010000064.1:0-18669 GCA_964568755.1 uncultured Acidobacteriota bacterium
TGCGACCTGCCGCCGGCCTCGCCCGAGGCCTGGGGCGAGCAGACCGACGTGGCCGAGTCGGCCGACTGGTACCACTCCAAGATGATCGCGGTCATGGGCGCGAACCTGAACATGACCCGCACCCCCGACTGCCACTACGTCTCGGAAGCCCGCCACAACGGCACCAAGCTGGTGGTGCTCTCGCCCGACTTCTCGCAGGTGAGCAAGTACGCCGACCAGTGGATCCCGGTCCACGCGGGCCAGGACGGCGCCTTCTGGATGGCGGTCTCGCACGTGATCCTGAAGGAGTTCTACGCGGAGCGGCAGACGCCCAGCTTCGAGAGCTATGTCAAGCAGTACACCGACTCGCCGATGCTGGTGGAGCTCGAGCCGTCGCCGCGCGGCTACACGGCCGGGCGCCTGCTGCGGGCCGGGATGCTCGAACGCTACCGGGATGAGGAGCACCCCGAGTGGAAGTTCCTGGTGCTCGACGCCACGAGCGGCGAGCCGCGCATGCCCGGCGGCAGCGTGGGCCACCGCTGGGGCCAGCCGGGGAAGTGGAACCTCAAGCTGGAAGACGCACGGACCGGCGAGGCGATCGACCCGCTGCTGACGCTGCTGGGCCGCCACCAGGAAGTCCCGCTCGTCGAGTTCGAGCAGTACGACGCGGGCACCGTGGCGCTGCGCGGCGTGCCGGCGGTCTCGGTCAAGACGACCGACGGCAAGACGCGCCTGATCACGACCGTGTTCGACCTGCTGATGGGGCGCTACGGCGTCTCGCGCGGCCTTCAGGGCGAGTACCCGGCCGGCTACGACGATCCCGACTTCTCCTACACGCCGGCCTGGCAGGAGAAGTGGACCGGGATCGACCGCAAGACCGCGATCTCGTTCGCACGCGAGTGGGCGTCCACGGCCGAGGCGACCGGCGGCAAGTGCTGCATCATCATCGGCGCCGGTATCAACCACTGGTACCACAACAACCTGATGTACCGCGCCGGGATGGTGGCGCTGATGCTGACCGGCTCGGTCGGCAAGAACGGCGGCGGCCTCAACCATTACGTCGGCCAGGAGAAGCTCGCGCCCGTCGCCCCCTGGTCCGCGATCACCTTCGCGCGCGACTGGGGCATGACGCCGCGGCTCCAGAACGCCCCTTCCTGGCACTACGTGCACTGCGACCAGTGGCGCTACGAGGCCGACTTCACCGAGTACCACCCGGTGCCCGGGGAGGCCTCGCTCGCCCGCGGCCACACCATGGACCTGCAGGTGAAGGCCGTCCGCAACGGCTGGCTGCCGTTCTACCCGCAGTTCGACCGCTCCTCGATCGAGGTCGTGAAGCAGGCGCGCGCCGTGGGGGCGAAGACCGAGAAGGACGTCGTCGACCACGTGGTCGCCAAGCTCAAGAGCGGCGAGCTGAAGTTCGCCGTCCAGGACCCCGACGCCCCCGAGAACTGGCCGCGCGTCTGGTACATCTGGCGCGGCAACGCGCTCATGTCCTCGGCCAAGGGGCACGAGTACTTCCTCAAGCACTACCTCGGCACCCACACCAACATGATCGCGAAGGAGCGCGCGCAGGGGAGCGTCAAAGACGTGGTCTGGCGCGACGCCCCCGAGGGCAAGCTCGACCTGGTCGTGGACCTGAACTTCCGCATGGACACCTCGGCACTCTACTCCGACGTGGTGCTGCCGGCAGCCACCTGGTACGAGAAGGCCGACCTCAACTCGACCGACCTGCACTCCTTCATCCACCCGCTGTCGGAGGCGGTGCCGCCGGCCTGGGAGTCGCAGTCCGACTGGGACCTCTTCCGCGGCATCACGCGCAAGACCGCCGAGCTGGCGATGCGCCACCTGCCCGAGCCCGTCGAGGACCTGGTGATGTCCGCGCTTGCCCACGACACGGCGGCCGAGATCGCGCAGCCGGAGATTAAGGACTGGGCGAAGGGCGAGTGCGAGCCGATCCCGGGCAAGACGATGCCGGCCTTCAAGCTCGTCACGCGCGACTACAAGACGCTGCACCAGAAGTTCGTCGCCCTCGGCCCCGGCATCCGCGAGGGGATCGGGGCCCACGGCGTGCGCCTCGATGTCGCGCAGCAATACGAGGAGCTGATCGCGACGCGGACGACCGTCGAGGTCGGCGGCGAACGGCTGCCGTCGATCAAGGAGGCCCACCAGGCCGCCGACGCTATCCTGCACCTGGCGCCGGAGACGAACGGCGAGGTCGCGTACAAGGGCTACCAGTACCTGGAGCAGCGGACGGGCCTGAAGCTCGCCGACCTGGCCGAGGGCTCGCGCTCGCAGCGCGTCACGTACAAGGACCTGCAGGCGCAGCCGCGGCGGCTCTTGAACAGCCCCTGCTGGTCGGGGCTGGTGACGGACGGCCGCTCCTACTCGGCCTTCACGACGCAGGTCGACCGTCTGCTCCCGTGGCGCACGCTCACGGGACGCCAGCACCTCTACCTGGACCACCAGGGCTACATCGACTTCGGCGAGCAGCTGCCCACCTACAAGCCGGTGCCGCGGCCGGCCCAGTACGGGGACCTGCGCGAGAGCGTAGAGGACGGCCTGCTGCTCAACTACCTGACGCCGCACGGCAAGTGGCATATCCACTCCACCTACTACGACAACCACCGCATGCTGACGCTGTCGCGGGGGATCGAGCCCGTCTGGATCAACGACCAGGACGCCGAGCGCATCGGGATCGTGGACAACGACTGGGTCGAGATCCACAACGACCACGGCGTCATGTGCACGCGGGCCGCCGTCAGCGCGCGCCTGCCGCGCGGCATCTGCATCGTCTACCACTCGCCCGAGCGCACGATCAGCGTGCCGAAGTCGCCGCTGCGCGGCGGCCGGCGCGCCGGCGGACACAACAGCCTGACGCGCGTGCGCCTGAAGCCGGTGCTGATGGTCGGCGGCTACGGCCAGTTCACCTTCCACTTCAACTACTGGGGCCCCACCGGTGTCAACCGCGACACCTCGGTGCGCATCCGCAAGCTCGCGAAGGCGGAGTTCTGATGAGAAGCGAGCCAGGCAGGACGACGGCGTCTGTCGTGAGCAAGGGGGAATGATGGACGTCCGCACGCAGGTCTCGATGGTCTTCCACCTCGACAAGTGCATCGGCTGCCACACCTGCTCGATCGCCTGCAAGAACGTGTGGACCGACCGCAAGGGCGCCGAGTACATGTGGTGGAACAACGTGGAGACCAAGCCCGGCACCGGCTACCCCACGGCCTGGGAGGACCAGGAGAAGTACAAGGGCGGCTGGCAGAAGGTCACCAACGGGGTCGAGTTGCGCGCGGTCGGCAAGGTGCGCGGCGCGATGACGGTGTTCCACAACCCGAACCTGCCCACGATCGACGACTACTACGAGCCGTTCACCTACCGCTATCAGGATCTCTTCGAGACGCCCGAAGGCGCCGACCAGCCGACCGCGCGCCCGATCTCGATGATCACGGGCGAGCCGATGGAGATCGAGGCGGGCCCCAACTGGGACGACGACCTGGGCGGCTCCCCCGTCTACGCGGCGAACGACCCCAACCTCGACAAGGTGAGCGCGGCCGAGCGCACCGCGCTCTTCGAGGTGCAGCGGCTGGTCTTCTTCTATCTGCCCCGGATCTGCAACCACTGCCTGAACCCGGCCTGCGTGGCCGCGTGCCCCTCGGGTGCGCTCTACAAGCGGGGTGAGGACGGCATCGTGCTCCTGAACCAGGAGCGCTGCCGCGCCTGGCGCTTTTGCGTCACCGCCTGCCCGTACAAGAAGGTCTACTTCAACTGGTCGACTGGCAAGAGCGAGAAGTGCATCCTCTGCTACCCGCGCCTCGAGACGGGGCAGGCCCCGGCCTGCTTCCACTCCTGCGTCGGCCGCATCCGCTACCTGGGCGTGCTTTTCTACGACGCCGAGCGCATCGGCGAAGCCCTCGCCGCGAAGGACGAGGACCTGGTGGCCGCGCAGCGCCGGCTGATCCTCGACCCGAACGACCCGGAGGTGATCGCCGGTGCGGCGAAGAACGGCGTCCAGCCCGACGTGATCGCCTACGCGCAGCGCTCGCCCGTCTACCGCTACGTGATGGAGTGGAACCTGGCGCTGCCGCTGCACGCGGAGCACCGCACGCTGCCGATGCTGTTCTACGTGCCGCCGCTGCTGCCGGTGATGGCCCAGAACGGCGACAACGGCTACGACACCACGATCCCTGACTTCCTCGGCTCGGTCGACCGCTACCGGCTACCGATCACGTACATGGCCAGCCTGTTCGGCGCGGGCAACGCGGGCGTCGTGCGCTACGCGCTCCGAAAGCAGCTCGCGGTGCGCAACTACAGGCGGGCCGTCACCGCGGGCGACGTGGACATGGACAAGGCCCGCCAGATGCTGGCCGAGGCCGACTGCACGGTCGAGCAGGCCGAGGCGATCTACCGGCTGACCTCGATCGCGCCGCTCGACGACCGCTTCGTGATCCCGCCCAGCCACCGCGAGGAGGCGATCGAGATGCTCGACGAGCCGCTCGCGGCCAAGGGCTTCGCGGGCATGGGCTTCCGCAAGCGGCCCGAGCGGGGGGCCTGAGCCATGCCCGAGCGAGAGACCCTCGAGCTCGTCGCCGCTTGCCTCGAGTACCCGGGCGCCCTGACGCCGGCTTGCGCCCGGCGCGCCGCGGAGCGGACGGCCGGCGAGCACATCGCGCTAGCACGGGCGCTCTGGGACCTGGCCGTCTGGCTCGAGACGGCGCCCCTCAGTGAGGCCGAGGAGCGCTACACGGCGCTCTTCGACCTCGACCCCGTGTGCACGCTCCACGTCGGCTACCAGGTGTTCGGCGACACCTACCCGCGCGGCGCCTTCATTGCCAACCTGGCCCGCGAGCTGCGCCAGGCGGGCGTCGGGCGCGGTAGCGACCTCCCGGACTTCCTGCCGGTCGTGCTGCGGCTGCTAGCGGTGACCGGCGCGGCCGAGGCGGAGCCGCTGCTCGAGGTCGTGGTGCGGCCGGCGCTCGCCAAGATGGGCCAGGCGCTCACCGGCTCGCGCAGCCCCTGGAGCGACGTGATCCGGGCGCTGCCGGAGCTGCTGGGCGGCGTTGCGGCGACAGTGCCAGACACCCGTATCGAACCAGAAGCCTCGCGAAGCCACCGGACATCCGAGCAGGCAGGACAGACAGGAACTGCTACACAACGAAGTCGGACCGTTCATGAGCCGGACGCGGCGGGGCTCATGAACGGTCCGGGGTAAGGAAGCCATGCTCGACATCCTGCTGTTCGCGGCCCTGCCGTACGTGGCGATGGTGCTGTTCCTGGGCGTCTCGATCCAGCGCTACCGACGCGACCCCTTCACGTTCTCGAGCCTGTCGTCGCAGTTCCTCGAGAGCCGGCGCCTCTTCTGGGGCTCGGTGCCGTTCCACGTCGGGATCCTCACGCTCTTCTTCGGCCACCTGCTGGGCTTTCTGCTCCCGCGCGAGCTCACGCTCTGGAACCGCGTGCCGCTGCGTCTGTTCGTGTTCGAGGCGAGCGGCCTGGTCGCGGCGCTGCTGACACTGGTCGGCCTCGTCGGCCTGATCCTGCGCCGCGCGAGCGCGTCGCGCCTGCGCGTCAACACAAGCCCGACCGACCTCGTGGTCTACGCGCTGCTGCTTTTCGAGGTGGTGACCGGCCTGTGGGTGGCCACCAGCCTGCGCTGGGGCAGCGCCTGGTACACGCAGGCCGTCGTCCCGTACCTGCGCTCGATCTTCCTGCTCCAGCCCGACGTCCAGCGGATGGCCGAGCTGCCGCTCGCCGCGCGTCTGCACGTGATCGGAGCCTTCGTGCTGTTCGCCGCCTTCAGCTTCACGCGCCTCGTTCACGCGCTCGTGGCCCCGGTGCCGTACCTCTGGCGCCCGCTCCAGGTGGTGATCTGGAACCGCAGGCGCGGGGCGCGCCTCGCTGGCTGAGGAGCGGATGCGGTGAGCGAGCGCGGCAAGGCACTCGCGGTCCTGGCGATGAACACGCTCGCCTTCACGATGTGCTTCGCCGTCTGGATGATGAACGGCGTCCTCGTCACCTTCTTCGTGGACAACAGACTCTACGCCTTCGACAAGGCGCAGATGGGCTGGCTGATCGGCATCCCGGTGCTCACGGGATCGCTGCTGCGCCTGCCAATGGGGGTGCTGACCGACCGCTTCGGGGGCCGCGTCGTCTTCGCGCTGCTGATGCTGGCCTCGGCCGCCGCAGCGTTCCTGATGAGCTACGCCGACGGCTACTGGGGCTTCCTGCTGGGCGGGCTCGGCTTCGGCACCGCCGGCGCCTCCTTCGCGGTGGGCGTCGCCTACACCTCGGCCTGGTTCCCGAAGGAGCAGCAGGGGACGGCGCTCGGCATCTTCGGCATGGGCAACACCGGAGCTGCGCTCACCAGCCTGTTTGGACCGCAGCTGCTCGGGGCGTTGACCGAAGGCGGCACGCACCCCGAGGCGTGGCGCCAGCTCCCGCGCCTCTATGCGCTCGCGCTGGTGGGGACCGCGCTCGTGTTCTGGGCCTTCACCCACACGCGCCTCGCCGGGGAGGGCCAGCGCAAGACGATCGCCCAGCGCCTGCAGCCACTCCGGCTCGTCCGCGTGTGGCGCTTCGGCCTCTACTACCTGATGGTCTTCGGCGGCTTCGTGGCGCTCGCGCAGTGGCTGATCCCGTACTACGTCAACGTCTACTCCGTCTCGGTGGCGACGGCGGGCGCGCTCGCGGCCGCCTTCAGCCTGCCGTCGGGCCTCGTGCGCGCCGCCGGGGGATGGCTCTCCGACAAGGTCGGTGCGCGCAAGGTCATGTACTGGGTGCTCTCGGGCTCGACCGTCTGCTGTCTGCTGCTGGCCGTGCCCCGCATGGACCTCTACGCGCCGGGTGAGGGTGTTATGGCCGAGGCGGAGGGGGCCGTGGGCAGCGTGACGCACGAGCGGATCGTGGTGGGGGAGCGGTCGTACGCGCTGCGGCTCCGGCCGGAGGGAGTCGCGAACGACGATGGCCAGACGCTCGTCTGGCCGCGGCGGGCCGCCTGGCACGAGCCCGTCGTGAAGGAAGGCGACCGGGTCGTGAAGCGGCAGCTGCTGGCCCGCGGCGTCACGCACATCTACTTCCAGGCGAATCGCCGCATCTTCACCGGCATCGCCCTGCTGCTCGCGGTCTGCATGGGCATCGGCATGGCCGCCGTCTACAAGCACATCCCGACCTACTTCCCGCACGATGTTGGCGTCGTGGGCGGCATCGTCGGCGTTCTCGGCGGCCTGGGCGGCTTCTTCTTCCCGATCCTGTTCGGCTACCTGCTCGAGGCCTCCGGGATCTGGACCACCTGCTGGCTCTTCTTCTTCGGGCTGGCGGTCGCGTGCCTCGTCTGGATGCACCTCGTGGTCCAGCGGCTGATGGCGCAGGGCGCTCCGCAGTACGCGCGCGAGATGGAGACGACGCCGGAGCTGGCGCGCCAGATGGAGGACCTCGCGCGCGAGATGGAGGGGCTGGCCGAGAAGCTCCGCAAGCCGGCACAGGGGGCGGCCTAGATGAGCGCGGCCACGGCGACGGCGGTGGACGCGCGGCGCGAGGGTGTGCTCAGCGACGGCGTGAGGCGGCTGCACCCCGCGTATTTCGCGCTGGTGATGGCCACGGGCATCGTCTCCGTCGCCGCGAAGCTCCTCGGCATGGAGCCCGTCGCGCGGGCGCTCGTCGCCGTCAACCTGGTCGCCTTCCCGGTGCTGTGGGTGCTCACGATCACGCGCGCGGTCGTTCACCCGTCCGATTTTTTCAAGGACCTCGTGGACCACCAGCGCGGCGTCGGCTTCTTTACGGCCGTGGCCGGGACCAGCGTACTCGGCGTCCAACTCGTGCTGGTACGCGGCGACTACGGTGGGGCCTTCGCGCTGTGGGTGCTGGCGATCGCGCTCTGGCTGCTGCTGACCTACGCGATCTTCACCGCCTTCACGGTCAAGGAGACGAAGCCCTCGCTCGCCGACGGCATCAACGGCGGCTGGCTGGTGGCGGTGGTCGCGACCGAGTCGATCTCCAACCTCGGCGGGCTGCTGCTGCCCGGCTTCGAGGGCCACCACGAGGAGCTGCTTTTCTTCACGCTGGTGTTCTGGCTGTGCGGCGGGATGCTCTACATCTGGATGATCTCGCTCATCTTCTACCGCTACACCTTCTTCAAGTTCTCGCCCTCGGACCTGATGCCGCCCTACTGGGTCAACATGGGCGCGATGGCGATCTCGACCCTCGCGGGCACGACGCTCGTCGCCAACTCCCCGAAGTCGGCACTGCTCCAGAAGATGGTCCCGTTCCTGCTCGGCTTCACGGCGCTCTTCTGGGCTACCGCGACCTGGTGGATCCCGATGCTGGTGATCCTCGCGGTCTGGCGCCACGGCTATAGGCGCTTCCCGATCACCTACGACCCGCTCTATTGGGGCGCCGTCTTCCCCCTGGGGATGTACACGGTCTGCACGCTGCGCCTGGCGCAGGTCTTCGAGCTGCGGTTCCTGATGCCCATCCCCCGCGTCTTCGTCTTCATAGCGCTCGCGGCCTGGGCGGCGGCCTTCGTCGGCCTGCTGCGGCGGCTTGCGCGCACTTTCCGGATGAGCCTGCATGCGGCTGCATAGGCTCGCCGCGCTCGCGTTGCCGCTCGGCCTCGCCGCGTGCGAGCCCACGAACCAGGGCTACGCGCCGGTCCAGCCGATCCAGTACTCCCACGCGGTCCACGCCGGCGCGATGCAGATCCCCTGCCAGTACTGCCATACCGGCGCGGAGCGCGGGCGCTTCGCCGGCATCCCGCCCGCGAGCACCTGCCTGAACTGCCACAGGCAGGTGCTGCCCGATCACCCGGAGATCCGCAAGGTGCGCGCGGCCGTCGAGCAGCAGCAGCCGATCGCCTGGGTGCGGGTCCACAACCTGCCCGACTTCGCCTACTTCAACCACAGCGCCCACCTGAAGGCCGAGATCACCTGCCAGACCTGCCACGGCCCTGTCGAGGGCATGGGTCGCGTCACGCAGTTCTCGTCGCTGACGATGGGTTTCTGCCTCGACTGCCACCGCAAGGGCACGGCGAGCCTCGGGCGCGGCATGCCCGTGCGCGCGGCGCAGGCCAACCGGCTCACGGACTGCGCCGTGTGCCACCACTGACGAGCGAAGCCATGAGCGATCCCCGCCCCGCCCGCCGTGCCTGGATGGAACTCGACGCGGCCTTCGAGCGCCCGCTGCGACGCGAGACCCCCGAGTGCTCTGAGCCTGGCACGGGCACGCCGACGGCCGGCCTGCGGCGTCGCGACATGCTCAAGCTCGCCGCGCTGTCCGCCTCGATCGCCGCCTGCAAGCGCCTGCCGGTGCGGCACGCGATGCCGTACCTGGTGCCGCCCGAGGAGCTGACGCCGGGGGTGCCGCTCCACTACGCGAGCACGTGCACGGCCTGCCCGGCGGCCTGCGGCCTGGTGGCCACCGTCCGCGACGGCCGGCCTGTGAAGCTCGAGGGCCACCCGCAGCACCCGCTGTCGCGCGGCGGGCTGTGCGCGCTGGGCCAGGGCGACCTGCGCGCGCTCTACGACGCGGGCCGGCTACAGGGGCCGACGCTCGCAGGGCAGAAGGCGACCTGGGAGGAGCTGGACGCGCTCGTCGTCCGGCGGCTGGCCGAGATCCGTGGCAGCGGCAAGCGGGTCGCGGTCCTCTCGCCGACGCTCACGAGCCCGACGGCCCGCCGCGCGGTACTCGCCTTTCTCGCCCCCACGGGCGGCACGCTGGTCGAAGCCGACCCCGACCCCGAGTCGCCGTCCGCGCGGCTCGAGGCCTACGAGCGCCTCGACGGGGCGCTGCTCGCGCCGGCGCTCGAGATCGAGAGGGCCGACCTGCTGGTCGTGCTCGGCTGCGACCTGCTCGGCACCGCCGCGGATCCGGTCGCGCACACCGCTGCCTACGCCGCCCGCCGGCGCGCGGCGGAAGCGGGCCGTGCCTTCCACCACGTCCAGCTCGAGGGCTCGCTCTCGCTCACGGGCGCCGCCGCGGACGAGCGCCTCATGGCCACGACGGCCGAGCGCCGCCTCGTCGCGCTCTGGCTCTTGCGCCAGGTAGCCGAAACCGTGGGCGGCGCGTCTGCCGCCGGAATCGCCTCGGCGCTCGAAGCGCTGCCCGCCCTCGGCGCCCTGGCGGAGCCCACGGCGCGAGTGGCCGCGGCGCTCGTCGCGGCCCGCGGGCACGGGCTGGTCGTGAGCGGCGCCAACGACCTCACCGAGCAGCTCGCCATCGCGCTTGTGAACCGCGTGCTCGGCAGCGAGGGCGTGACCCTCGACCTCGCGCGCCCGTCGCTCGTCCGTCGCGGCCGGGACCGTGATCTCGCCGAGCTGCTCGAGGCGCTGGAGCAGGGTCAGGTCGGCGCGCTCTTCGTCCTCGGCCTCGACCCGGTGGACCAGCTTCCGGGCGGCGAAGCGCTCGCGCGCGCCCTCGCCGCGCTCCCGCTGGCGGTGGCGATCACGGACCGGCCCACGGCGACCGCCGCGGCCTGTCACGCGGTGGCGGCCGCACACCACGGCCTCGAGTGCTGGGGCGACGCGATGCCACGCGCCTCGGTCGTCACGCTGGCGCAGCCGATGGTCCGTCCGATCTTCGGCACGCGCCATCCGATCGAGGGGTTCCTGCGGTGGTCGGGGGCGGCGATCACCGACTACCGGCTGTATCTGAAGGACGCCTGGCGGCAGGCCGCGCCGGTCGCGGACTTCGAGGCAGTGTGGACGAGCGCCGTGGCGCAGGGGCTCGCTCCGGCCGCGGTCGCCGCGGCGTTCGCGCCCCGGACCCCAGCGGCGAAGCCCGAAGCACCCGCAGCCGAGGCCTTGCGAGCCGCCGTCGCCGCCTTGCCCCCGGCCCCCCCGGCCGACGCGCTCGAAGCCGAGCTCGTCGCCGAAGTCGGTGTACGCGACGGCCATCGCGCGCACGTGCCCTGGCTGCGCGAGCTGCCCGACCCGCTCACGCGCGTCTCGTGGACCGCTTGCGTGCGTGTGGCGCCGCAGCGGGCGCGGGCGCTCGGCGTGCGCGACGGCGACGCGCTCGCGGTGATCGTGGGTGAGCGCGAGGTCGCGCTGCCCGCGCGCGTGATGCCCGGCCAGCACCCGGCCGTGTTGGGGCTGCCGATCGGGTACGGGCGCGGCGACGGCGGCGACGACACCACACACAACGCCTTCCGGCTGTCTGCGTGGACGCACGGCCGGCTCGCGCGGCGCGGTCTCGCGGCCGCGGCGCGGAAGACCGGCAACTTCGAGGCCCTGCCGATCGTCCAGCCCCAGGCGAGCACGGAGGGTCGCGAGGTGGTCCACCAGCTCGCGAGCTACGAGGAGGCCATTCCGCACGAGGGCCACGGGCGCGACAAGGACCTCTGGCCGAACATCGAGAAGAGCTCGCCCCAGTGGCACATGGTGATCGACCTCGACGCCTGTACCGGCTGCAGCGCCTGCGTCGTCGCGTGCCAGGCCGAGAACAACGTCGCGGTGGTGGGGCCCGACGAGATGCGCCGCCACCGCGACATGCACTGGCTGCGGATCGACCGCTACTTCTCCGGAGATCCGGACAATCCCGACGTGCTGTTCGAGCCGATGCTGTGCGCGCAGTGCGGTCACGCCCCGTGCGAGACCGTGTGCCCGGTGGCCGCCACCGTCCACAGCGAGGACGGCCTCAACCAGCAGGTCTACAACCGCTGCGTGGGCACGCGCTACTGCGCCAACAACTGCCCGTACAAGGTCCGCCGCTTCAACTGGTTCGACAACGAGCCGCGCATGGGCGGGCCGCTCGAGCGGATGGTGCTCAACCCGGACGTGGTGGTGCGCTCGCGCGGGGTGATGGAGAAGTGCACCTTCTGCGTCCAGCGCATCCAGCTCGCGCGCCTCGCCGCGCGCGCCGAAGGCCAGGACGTCGGTGACGTGAAGACCGCGTGCCAGCAGAGCTGCCCCGCCCAGGCGATCGCGTTCGGGGACGGTCACGACCCGCAGGGCGCGATCGCGGCGCTGCGTCAGCGGCCGAGGGCCTTCCAGGTCCTGCCGGAGCTGGGCATCGAACCGGGCGTCACGTACCTCGCTCGGGTCCGCGCGCGGCCGGGCGGAGCCAAGGGCGATCACGGGGAGCCCGCATGAGCGCCTCGACCGCCGCATGGCCGCCGCGCGAGACGCTGGTCGAAGGTGCTCCGAGCTACGGCGAGATCACGCGGGAGATCGCCGCGCCGCTCGAGCGGCCGGCCACGCGCGCCTGGTGGGCGGCATTCCTGGTGGCCGCGGGCGCGCTCGCGCTGGGGACGGCGCTCGTCGGGTACACGATCCGCTTCGGCATCGGCACCTGGGGCCTGAACCGCACCGTGGGCTGGGGCTTCGACATCACCAACTTCGTGTTCTGGGTCGGCATCGGCCACGCCGGCACGCTGATCTCGGCGATCCTGCTGCTGCTGCGCCAGCAGTGGCGCACCTCGATCGCGCGCGCGGCCGAGGCGATGACGATCTTCGCGGTCATGTGCGCGGGCCTCTTCCCGCTGATCCACATGGGCCGGCCGTGGCTCTTCTTCTGGATGTTCCCCTACCCGAACACGCGCGGGGCGCTCTGGGTCAACTACCGCTCGCCGCTGGTGTGGGACGTGTTCGCGATCTCGACCTACTTCACCGTGTCGCTCCTGTTCTGGTACCTGGGCATGGTCCCCGACTTCGCGACCCTGCGCGACCGCTCGCACGGGCTGCGGGGCAAGCTCTACGGCTGGCTGAGCCTGGGCTGGGACGGCTCGGCGCGCACCTGGCAGCGCTACGAGAAGGCCTGCCTGCTGCTCGCGGGCCTGGCGACGCCGCTCGTGGTCTCGGTCCACACCATCGTCTCGTTCGATTTCTCGACCAGCGTCATCCCGGGCTGGCACACCACGATCTTCCCGCCCTACTTCGTGGCCGGGGCCGTCTTCAGCGGCTTCGCGATGGTGATGACGCTGCTGCTCGTCACCCGCCGCGTGATGCAGCTCGAGAAGCTGATCACGCTGCGGCACCTCGACTACATGGCGCGGGTGCTGCTCACCACCGGGCTGATCGTGGCGTTCGCCTACGCGACCGAGGTCTTCATCGCCTGGTACAGCGGCAGCCGCTTCGAGCGCTTCACGTTCTGGAACCGCGGATTCGGCCCGTACGCCTGGGCCTATTGGCTGATGGTCTTCTGCAACATCGTGGTGCCACAGATGTTCTGGTTCGGGCGGGCGCGCCGCTCGCTGCCGCTGCTGTTCACCGGCGCGATCCTGGTCAACGTGGGGATGTGGTTCGAGCGTTTCAACATCGTGGTGATCTCGCTGCACCGCGACTACCTGCCCTCGTCGTGGAGCATCTATGTCCCGACGCCCGTCGAGCTCGGGATCCTGCTGGGGAGCTTCGGGCTCTTCTTCACCTGCTTCCTGCTGTTCGTGCGCGTGGCGCCGGTCGTGGCGTTCCACGAGGTGAAGCACACCCTGGCGCTGCAGCGGGAGGAGGACCATGCACACGATTGACACCCACGCGCTCGCGGTGCCGCACCGCGATCCCGCCGTCGTCGAAAGGCGGCGAATCCACGCCTTGGTCTTCGACGACCCGGCCCGCACGCTCGCGGCTGTGAAGCGCCTGCGCGACTCCGGCTTCGATGTGGGCGACGTCCACAGCCCGTTCCCCGTCCACGGCATGGAAGGGGCTCTCGGGATGCGGCCCACGCGGCTCGCCTGGGCGACGCTCGTGGGCGGGCTTCTGGGCGGCTCGCTGAAGCTGCTGTTCCAGTCCTGGGTCCACATCGTCGACTGGCCGATGAACATCGGCGGCAAGCCCGACTTCTCGCTGCCGGCGCTCGTCCCGGTTACGTTCGAGCTGACCGTGCTGGTCGCCGCCTTCGCGACCCTCGGTGCGCTCTTCGTCAGGCGCAGGCTCTACCCGCGCCCGCGCCCGGAGCGGGCGCCGCGCCAGCCGCACCCCGGCGTGACCGACGACCGCTTCGTGGTCCTGGTGATGGAGCACGACGGCGCATTCTCGCCCGCCCGCTTTCGCTCGCTAGCGGCGACGCTAGGCGCACAGGATGTCATCGAGGCCTGGAGGGCGCCCGCATGAGCCCGCGACGGCGCTGCCTGTCGGTCTGCGCGGGCCTCGCGCTCGCGGTGCTCGCGGGTTGTCGCGCGTCGGGGGAGCGCCCGACCCGCGTCCTGTTCCCCGACATGTTCGCGTCGCTCTCGTACAAGGCGTACGACCCGAACCCGATCCTCGCGCGTGGCCAGACGCTGCAGCTCCCGCCCGAAGGTGCCGTGCCGATGGAGCAGGCCGCGTTTGCCTACGGGCCCGGGCCCGAGGAGG
Source organism: uncultured Acidobacteriota bacterium (assembly GCA_964568755.1). Classification (GTDB taxonomy): domain Bacteria; phylum Acidobacteriota; class Vicinamibacteria; order Fen-336; family Fen-336; genus DATBSL01. The sequence goes on from CAZMRX010000064.1 coordinate 14,259, forward strand.
CGCTGCGGGCCGGCCGTGAGCTCACGAACCCGATCGAGCCCACGCCCGCCAACCTGAAGCGCGGCCGCAAGGTCTACGAGGCAACCTGCATCGTGTGCCATGGACCGCAGGGTCAGGGCGACGGGCCGATCATCGGCCGCTTCCCGAACCCGCCGAGCCTGCTCGCAGCCCGCGCCAAGAGCCTTCCGGACGGTCAGGTCTTCCACATCATCTCGCGCGGCCAGGGCATCATGCCCTCCCACGCGGCCCAGGTCCTGCCTGGCGACCGCTGGCGCGCAATCCTGCACCTGCGCCAGTTGCAGGGCGCGCCATGAGCGCGACGGGCCACCCCCTCACGCGTGCCGTCGAGCGGCGCCTGAGCCTGGCGTGGGCAGCCGTGGTGGGCGGCAGCGTCGTCACCGCCCTGAGCCTCGCCCTGCAGCCGGCGGAGGCCTGGCCCGGGATCCTGACCGCCGCGCTCTTCGGGACGACTCTGGCCCTGGGCGGCGCCCTCTTCGTCGCGATCCAGACCGCCGCGAGCGCGCGCTGGTGGCTGCCGATCGGCACGATCCCGCTGGCGCTGGCGCGCACGCTGCCCGTGCCCGCGCTGGCGCTCGCGCTGTGCCTGCTCTTCGGGCTCCAGGCGCTCTATCCGTGGGCGCGACCGGGCGCGATCGAGGCGAGCCACCTGCTGCAGGCGAAGGCGGCGTGGCTCAACGAGCCGCTGTTCCTCGCGCGCGCGCTGGTGGTGCTCGTCGTCTGGTTCTGGCTGATCGCCACCTTGCACCGGCGCTTTGCCGCCTTCTCGCGCGAGGCCTCGGCGTCGAACGGGAAAGCGCTCGGCCGCGCGGGCGTGGGCTTCCTCGTCGTCTACGCGATCACCAACGCGGTCGCCTCGTGGGACTGGGGCATGTCGCTCGAGCCCGAGTGGTTCAGCACGATGTACGCCGTGTACGTCTTCGCCGGGACGTTCCTCGGCGGGATCGCGGCGGTCGCGCTGCTGGTGCTGACGCTGGAAAGAAGCAGGCGGCTAACCACGCGGCTCGAGCCTGCGGCTCTCCACGACCTCGGGAAGCTGCTGTTCGCCTTCGCGACCTTCTGGGCCTACATCTGGTTCTGCCAGTACATGCTGATCTGGTACGCGAACCTCCCGGAGGAGACGAGCCATTACGCCGCGCGGCTCTCCGGCGGCTGGTCGATGCTCTTCTACATGAACCCGATCCTGAACTGGGTCGTGCCGCTCGTGGTCCTGCTCCCCGCCGGCACGAAGCGCCACGCGCCGACGCTCGCGCCGGTGGCGACCATGGCGCTGCTCGGACGCTGGCTCGACTGCTACCTGCTCGTGGCCCCCGCGTCCGGCCCGCTGCCGGGCTTCCCGACCGCGGCCGTCGCCGCGAGTGTCGCGGTGCTCGGAGGCATGGCTCTGCTCTTCCGCCGCAACCTCACCCGCGAGGCGATGGACCACGCGAGCTAACGTCGGATCTCTCGAAGTTCTTTGTCGCCCTGCTCGATGCAGGAGAGCGTCAGGTGTCGGCGTCATCTCCTGCACGAACACGTCGCTCGGCGGGCCCCCCGGGCGAACCCGCGCCGGTCACGGTCGGCGCTCCGCGAGCGGGTGCTCGCGGAAGAACGCCCAAAGCTCATTCGTTGCGTCGATGCTGCGGGTGGTAGACCCGACCAGCCACTCCGGCAGCGGCCCGCCGCCCGGCCAGGAATGGCCGCCTCCGTGGACCGTGTAGAGGACCACGTCGGCGTCGTCGGCGCAGCTCGTGTACTCGAGGCGCGTGACGTCGGCCGCCACCGCCGACTCGACGGCGGCGGGAGCGCAGCGGTTCCGGCGCGCCCAATCCGCCGTCCACGTCGGGAGGTCCGGGAACGCCCTGGGGGCGACCCACGAGGTGCCACCGTGATAGGGAACCGTCCGATCGGCGGTGCCGTGGATTGCGATCATCGGGACCGGCCGCCGGTCCGTGCACCAGTCGAACGGCAGGAGCTGCGCCGAGGCCACCATCCCGACCGCCGCGATCCTGTCGGACAGCGTGCAGGACAGCACGAAGGCCATGCCGCCCCCGTTCGAAAGCCCGTCGGCGTAGATCCGCGCCGGGTCGATGTTGTAGGTCGCCTGCAGACGGTCGATCAGGTCCGAGATGAAGCGGACGTCCCTGGCCAGTCCCGGGCCGCGGTTCGTCCGCCAGGCCCTGGGCTGGCGGCCCTCCGCCGACGGGTAGGCCACGATGAACCCCTCGCTCTCGGCGAGAGCGGTCCACCGGCTCGCCTGCTCCTGCAGGGCCGGCCAGCCCGCGCCCCCGTGCAGGCTGATCACGAGCGGCGTCGGCTTCGCGGGGTCGTAGCGGCTCGGCACGTGGAGCCGGTACTCGCGCGTCTCGCCCGAGGAGACGAGCGCGCCGTGGTTGCGATTGCGGGCCGCGTAGGACACGGCCTCGACCAGGACCAGCAACACCGGCACGGCGAGCAGGGCGAAAACGGTGCGCAACATACTCGGCCGGCCCGTGGTCGCCCCCGGGTCCGTCTGCTGCCGCGCGCCCCGATGCCGGCCCCAGGCGAGGGCGAGCGGCGCGGCGGCGACCCGTGCCAGGGGCACGGCGAGGATCGCGACGAGCGCGGGCAGGTAGCGCGGGATGAGCGGCGTCGCGACCAGCCACACCAGCACGCCGTAGAGCGCGATCACGACGGCCAGCCAGGTGGCGACTCCGATCGTCAGGCTCCGGTCGACGAGCAGCCGGCTGCGATGGAGCCGCGGGAGGATCCAGGCGGCGGCGGCGAGCTTGAGGCAAGCGAGGATGGCGAGCAGCCAGGGCCAGTCGCTCCACAGAGCCGCCCGCAGCCTGGGGTTCCTCACCACCCACTCGCCGAGCGGCCAGACGGCAACGAGGAACGACACGCGAGCCAGAACGCTCGCCCTCGTGAGCCAGGCCCGGCCGCTGAGGCCGACCCAGAGGCTCTGCACGAGCGCCTTCCAGGTCGAGGCCAGCAGTCCCGCGACGGCCAGGAGCGCGATCACGACCGCGCGCGTAGAGCCGACGACCTCGACGAAGTCGGCGACGTGTTCGGAGACCGTCGGCCAGGTGCCCGTCACGGCGAGGGCGAGCGGGATGGCGACGAGAACCAGCAGCCAGGCGAGCAGCGTGCTCCGCAGCGTCGCCCGCAGCTTTGCCGCGACGAGCGCGGCGCTCGTGAGCGGCCGCGTCGCCGCGAACGTCGCTCCCGCGAGACCGCCCCCGTCGCGGCCCGGCTCGCCCGCGAGCGCGGCGCTGAAGCCGGCCATCACGGGCGGGGTGAGCAGCACGGCCGCGAGCGTCCAGAAGACGAGCACGGCCGGCTCGTCGCTGGCGAGATAGAGCAGGCCCAGCTCGAACGGCAGCAGGATGCCGACGAGCGCCGGCAGCACCCGGCCGTGCTGCCGCCACTCGAACCAGGCCTGCGCGCGAGCGGGAGACGGGAAGCGGCCGGACCGCGGCGTCAGGCCGCGGCCGATCTCCGCAATCCGGGCGAACACGAAGCGCCAGTCCGGCACGTCGCCGCGCCGCGCCCGCGTGAGCGCGGCGCAGGCCGCGAGATACGCGACGGGCAGCTGCGGCAAGAGCAGCGCGACCAGGTGGACTTCGGGAACACGGAGCTCCACTGCCAGGATGACGGCGGCGTCGAGCGTCATCAGCCACAGCACGGCGACGGCGACACGCAGCCCGGGCAGGGGGTAGGCCGTCCACGTCAGCACCTGCGTCCAGGCGAGGAACACCGCGCCGAGCAGTGCCGGCCACACGAGGGGCAGCTCGGGGCCTCCCCACCAGCGCACCAGGAGCACCGCCGCCAGCCACAGGGCCGACATCGCTGCGGCGCCGTAGAGCATCGGCCAGCCCGCGAGCTCCCGGGTTGCGACCGGCAGCGTGAACAGGCGCGCGGGATAGATCGACGGGCGGGCGGCGACGTCGCCGCCCAGGCCGAAGCTGAACACGGCGAGGAAGTACATGAACGTCGTCGAGAACGGCACGAGCACCAGCGCGGCCATGCCGTTCGGGGAATCCAGCCGCAAGGGTCGTTCGGGCCCGAGAACCAGGAGCCGAACGGCCACGAGCACGAGCGCGTAGCCGGCGAGCGCCAGCAGCGCGGCGCGGTGGCGCTGGCGAAGCTCCCACGCGATGGCGAGAGCGGGGGAACGCAACGCTAGGCCTCCGGGCCTGGGCCGGCGGAGACGCCGGCGTGGGCCACGAAGATCTCGTCGAGGGACGCGACGCGCTCGGCGACGATGCGCGCGGCCCACTCGGGCAGTGCCGCCTGCACGCCTCCGAGGCCGCCGCGGCACAGCGCCGTCCACTCCTGGCCTGCGCCGTCCCAGCGCAGCACGCTCGCGAGCGCCGGGGGGCTAGCGCGCGCCTCGTCGAAACGAAGCGTGACCGAGCGGTGCGCCGCCTGG
>CAZMRX010000065.1:0-14978 GCA_964568755.1 uncultured Acidobacteriota bacterium
GGCCGCTCCTTCCAGCGGATGACGTGCGCCCAGACGCGGCCGAAGAAGAGCTTGATGTCCCGCTGCGTCGCGTTCTCGTCGATCTGGACCCGCGACTCGGGGCCGACGCGGAGAACGGTGCCGTCGGAAAGGAAGCGGACGCTGGCGCGGCCCTGGCGCGTGACGAGGATGTCGTTGAGCTGCAGCGGCATCGACGGCGAAAGCGCCTGAGCCTGGCCGAGCCGCAGGACGGTGACCTGGCCGGCGGTCGCGTCGAGCGTGGCGATCGCCTCGGCATCCGCGTTGCCGGCTCCGAACAGGAGGGCCGCGGTGAGCGCGAGCATCACTCGGGTAATGGCAGGCCGGCGCGATCCAGTCATCGTCTGTTCAGTCTCCTCGTCGTTATGAAAGGCTGCGGTGGTTGGGCTTGCGCCCGGCTGGCCGGCTTCTGCGCGAGCCCGGCTCCTGCCAATCGGCACAGTCGCCACCGACAGCTTTCCTCACTGCACTACTACAGGATTTGGGGAGAGAGCATGGCAGGCAACCCTCTCCATGTCAATGGATAAGGGCCGCCACAAGAAGCGTTACCAGGGGCCGACGGCCGACAAAACGCCCATTCCCACCACTGCAGTTTCCGGGCTCAAGCTCACGGGGCGCCGAAGCCCGGCTTGCGACAGCCTGTCAGTCGGGGAGGTTGCTGCTCCACATCCGACGCATGAACTCGTAGCCGCCGTCGGGCTTGCGGCGGAGGACGTCGAAGTACTTGTTCTCGAACGCTTCGGGCGAGCCCCCGGCCTTCGGGACGCGCTGGCCCTTGAGGGTGCTGCGGAAGATCACGAAGCCGCCGCTCACCTGCAGCTCGTCTTCGCTCACGCCCTCGGGCCGCGTCGTGTACGTCGCGTCCTTCTGCGAGCGCTCCTGCCAGTCGCGGATCGCGGCGCGCCCGCTCACCGGTGCGGCGTTCGGCGGCAGCAGCACGGCGTCCTCGGCGAAGAAGGACGCGTAGCCCTCGGCCCCGCGCGCCACCGTCGCCTGGCTCCAGTCGCGGTAGAAGGCCTTGACCGCGTCCTGCGGCTTCGTGGCGCCGCGCGTCTTCAGCATCCCGGGCGAGTGCCAGTTGATGACGTGGTAGACCGCCGTGCCCTCGCCGACGTTGACCACGTTGTGCGGCTGGTTCGAGGCCATGAACAGGACCGAGCCGGGCCCGACGCGCGTCAGCTTCCCGTTCTGGAACGCCTCCAGCGTGCCCTCGCGGATGACGATGACTTCTTCGTTCGGGTGCGTGTGCGGGGCGTGGGTGGTCTGGCCGGCCGGGAGCCAGGTGATGTGCATCTCCAGCTCGTCGAGCGTCGCGGTCGGCACGCGCATCAGCTGCCGCGCGCGACCGCTGCTGCCGAGGGGTATGGCCATGATCTCGTCCCAGGTGATCGCCACCGAACCGAGCACCGGGTCCGGGGCTGCGTCCTGAGCCGCCACAGGCGCCGCAAGCGCCGCCGCCGCCGCGACAAGCAACGCTGTCGATCGTGTCTTCATCACGAGCCTCCAGACCGCCGTTTCGGGCGCATAGCATACAGCCGCGTCCGCCTCGCGGCGTCGCACGTTCCGTGCACGCAGGCTTCACCCAGGCTTCACGCCGCTTCCGATGCAGCGTAGCGCCTGGCGTCCGAGCTTCGACCTCTAGGCAAAGGAGGCTTCATGCGGAGACGAGTCGTCGTCATCGTCGGAATGGCGACCGCCCTGGCGGCTGCGGCGTTTGCCCAGGGCCAGGATCGCCTGAGCAGCAAGGAGCTGAAGCTGATCGGCGAGGGGCGAGCCGTCTACCTGACGTACTGCACCGGCTGCCACGGGATCGACGCCCGAGGCGGTCTCACGACCAACAGCCATCAGGCCGCCCCGGACCTGGCACTCATCGCAGTGCGAGACGGAAGGTTCGACACCCAGCACGTGACCAACCAGGTCGACGGCCGGCGGGTCGGCTGCCAGCGCGAGATGCCTTGCTGGGGCAAGACGCTCGCCTTCGCCAGCAATCCCGGCGGCAAGATTATGGCCGTCACTCGCTACCTGGACTTCATCCAGGAGCCTGCGAGTGGCATGCCGGCCGAGCGCTAGCGAAGCAGGCAGTGATCAGGACGGACGGTGCTGCTGCAGCCGCGCGAGCAGGGCGCGCATGGCGGGTCCCTGGCGCAGCGGCTGCAGCAGCGACTCGTGGGGTGCTAGCACAACGAAGGGCCGGCGGGCGGTGACGGCCTCGGCGAGCAGGAACTCGGCTCGCTCGATGTCGCCGCCCAGCACGCAGGCGCGCACGGTCGCCGCGGTCGCCCGGCCATCCCGGCAGAGACCTTTCCACGCAGCCGCCAGGTGCCCGTCGGGCGCATCCGAGCCCGGGACGACCACACCCAGCGCCGTGAGCGCCCGTCGCTTCCTCCCCGACGCCGACAGGGACTCCGCCCGCCCGCGGCGCGCCGGCAGGAGGTCGGGCGCGAGCTCCACGGCGCGCGTGTAGCTCTCGATCGCCTCGGCCCAGCGGGCCCCCATCTGGTGGGCCCGGGCCTCCAGGTACGACGACGCGGCAGAGTGGGGATCGTCGAGGGATGCAGCCTCGAGCACACGCTCGCTCTCCTCGATGCGACCCTGCCCCAGCAGGGCCAGCGCGAGGACGATCGGGCCGCGCGCGTCGTCGCGGTCGGCGCTCACGGCCCGTCGCGCCTCGGCGGCCGCGCCGGCCGCGTCCCAGTCGAACAGCAGCAGCTTCAAGCTCTGCGCGAGGTGCGCGGGTGGGCACTCGCGGTCGAGCTCCAGGGCGCGTCGCGCGCCGCCCCGCGTCAGCCGCTCGGCCTCGGCCGGGGGGACGTCGTCGAGCAGCGCGCGCACGGCCCCGGTCAGGGCGCGACCGGCGTGCGCCCGCGCGCTCTCGGGCGCGAGCGTCACCGCCTGCTCCCACGCGTCGGCCGAGCGACGCAGGCCCGCCTCGCTGAACGTCAGGAAGAAGAACTCGCCGCGAAGGCAGAGCCGGTCGAGACGCGCCTGCGGGCTCGACTCCGGCGTCGAAACGGGCGCCCGCGGCTCTGGCTCGGGGCCCGAGATCAGCGCGACGCCCGCGAGCGCAGCGCCGACCAAGGCAACGACGATCGCCGCGGCCACGCCGATCCGGGCTCGGCGCGTGCGTCGAGCGCCCGCGGATGCCCCGGGCGGGCCGCGCCCATCCTGCTCCTCCGGACACGTGCGCTCGACCGGCGCGAGCAGGCGATACCCGAAGCCCCGCTCGCCCGCGACGTACACCGGTTCCTCGGCGTGGTCGCCGAGCGCCTTGCGCAGCACCATCACGCGGTGGGACAAGGTCTGGTCGCTGACGACCTCGTCGGGCCACACCGTCTCGAGCAGGTCGTGGCGCCTCACCGTGCACGGGTAGCGGCGCACCAGCGCGACGAGCAGCTCGAAGGTGCGCGGCGGGAGCACGATGCGCTCGCCGTGTCGCGACACGGATGCACCCGTGACGTCGACCAGCAGATCGCCAACGCGGTACGACTCCGACGCGCCGGCCGGGGGCATGAGACACCTCGTGTCTCGCCGCAGACTCTTTCGAGTCTACGCCCGCACGCGTGGCGCCATGCAACGGAAAACGTTCTTCGACTGCGAATGGACGCGGAGAGCGACCGATCCCGCCGAGGCCGTCACTCGGATCGAGCCCTTCGAGTCGCGCGAGCGGCGATGCGCCAGCCGGCGGCCGCCACCAGCAGGCACGGCAGGTACTCGAGCGCGCGCCAACCCCAGGAGAGCTTCCAGGGCTCGCCCGACTGCCAGCCCGGGTAGACCAGGTACGCGAGCGAGACGGTGCCGGTGAAGAGCAGGGCCGCGGGCTCGTCACGGACGACGAGCAGCGGCAGCAGCCACAGCGCGTACCACGGGAGCACGTTCGGGCTCAGCAGCAGAGAAGCGACGACTACTGCCGTCGCCGCAGCGACGGGCTCCGCGCGCCGCCAGGCGAGCCACAGTGCGAGAGCGAGCGTGAGCAGCGCGCCGCCCCGGACCGCGGCCGCGTGGCCGCCCAGCAGCGCCGCGAGCGGAGCGAACAGCGTCTCGTTGAAACGCCAGAACTCGGAGTACTTGGAGAGGCTGAGCAGCATGGTCCTGCGTGAGCTCTCGTCCAGGTAGAGCAGGACCAGCGGCACGCAGGCGGCCGCGGCCGCCGCCACGTGCCAGGGCCGGTAGCGACGCGCCCACGCCGCGGCCACCAGGCCGGGCAGGTACTTGGACAGGAGGCCCGCCCCGGCGGCGAGCGCCGAGACGAGCGGCCGGTCGAGCTCGAGGGCGACGAGCGCGAGCGTCAGCCACAGCATGCCGAAGGCCTCGTTGTGGCCGCTGCCGGCAATCTCCACGAGCGCGAGCGGGCTCCAGGCGAGGATCAGCAGCCGCTCGGGCGGCAGGCGGCGGTGCTGCAGCATCCGCGCGAGCAGGGCCAGCGTCAGAAGCTCGCACAGCACGAGGAACGCTTTCATGGCGGTGAACGAGTCGTGGACGGCGACCACCCCGCGCGTCGCGAGCACGAAGAGCGGCGGGTAGACCGCGGTGTAGTCCTTGTGGTTGAGGCCCTCGTACACCGGGTCGCGCAGCGCGTCCCAGCGCTTCGACTCGGGCCGGTCGCTCCAGCGGTAGGGATTGCCGCCGTGCTGCTGCACGCGTCCTTCCCACACGTAGCGATTGATGTCGTTGCTGAGCAGCGGCGGCGCGGCGACGAGCGCCACGCGCCAGGCGAGGGCGGCCGCGAGGCAGATTAGCAGCCCGCGACGCGAGACTCCCCGCGAGGCGGCGAGCGCGACGAGGTACGCGGCGAAGGCGACCCCGAACGACGCGAGGTGCCAGGCGATCCGGGTCGGCGGCGGGGCGCCCGCGGCCCACGCGACCACGCAGCCGGTGAGCGCCAGGCCGGCCGCCCCGAGCACGAGTGCGTTCCCCGGCAGGGCGTAGCGCAGGATCGTGGCGATGATCTTCGTGCCCGCGCCGATCGTCCCGCGCACGGTCCCGCTGACCTTGCTGCGGCCGACCCGCGGCCGGTAGTCGACCGGCACCTCGGCGACGCGCAGCCCCGCGCGCGCGGCCTTCACCTGCATCTCGACGGTCCAGCCGTAGTTGCGGTCGCGCATGTCGAGACGGCGCAGCGCCTGGGCCGAGATGGCGCGGAAGGGCCCGAGGTCGGTGGCCCGCGAGCCGGAAAGCAGGTTCATCAGCCCGACGCACAGCCGCGTGCCGAGCACCGCGTGCCAGGGCTGGGCGCCCGGGGCGCGCCGGCCCAGGCTGCGCGACCCGATCACGAGGTCGGCGCGGCCTTCCAGGATCGGAGCGACGATCTCGGTCAGCTGGCCGGGCTCGTCGCTCCTGTCGCCGTCGAGGAACACGACGACCTCGGCCCCCCCCGCCGCGGCGATCCCGGTCAGGCAGGCCTGGCCGTAGCCTCGGCGCGGCTCCGAGACCACCGTCGCCCCGGCCGCGCGCGCCCGCTCGGCCGTCCGGTCGCGCGAGCCGTTGTCGGCGACGATCACCTGGTGGACTACGCGCGGGATCGCGCGCACGACGTCGCCGATCGCCTGCTCCTCGTCGAGCGCGGGGATCACGACCACGATGCGCGGCGAGGGCATGAAGCGCCCAGTGTAGGCCAACCCGGCTAGAATGAGGCCATGACACGTGCCTCGATCGCCGCAGCCACGCTCGCCTCGATGGCGCTCGCCGCAGCCGCTCCGGCCCAGGATCCGGCCGCCACGTACCAGCAGGAGCCGAAGCAATCGTTCAAGTTCGCGGGCGACACGCTCGGCCGCTACGAGTGGACCCGGAACATCCCCGTCTCGGGCGTGCTCGTCAACGAGAACCGCTACCGGATCCAGGTGCGCCCGCGGATCGAGCTGCGCTTCGGCCCGTTCGAGCTCGGCGCGGGCGGCGAGTTCAACTACAGCGAGGACGAGAACGACGTCCCGCCCGAGGGCCAGCCGCTCACGATCATCCGCGACAACTACCGCTCGCGCGACACGCGGCTCGACCTGGCCTACGGCAAGGTGACGCTCGGCCCGGTGACCGCGCAGGCCGGGCGCTTCTTCATGCCGATTCCCCTGACCGAGATGATCTGGGACCGCGACCTGCGGCCGCAGGGCGGCGCCGCCACGCTCACGCTGGGCGAGGCGCAGAGCCCGGCACGCGTCGCGTTCCACGGGATCTACTCGTTCGGGAGCCACGTCTTCGACGACGAGGGCGACTACCTCGGCGCCGACGCGCTCGAGGAGGGCGCCACGGAGATGTACGGGGGCGCGGTGGAGCTGTCGCTCGGGCGCGCCGGCGAGTCGACGCTGCACGTGACGGGGGCCTACCTCCAGTTCGAGGAGCTGGGCAAGCTGGAGCCGGCGATCCGGCGGCAGAACACGCGCGTGGGGGGCCTGATCGTCGGCAAGTACCACGTTTACGACATCGTCGGCCGCCTCTCGCGCGGCGGCCAGCTCCCGCTGCAGCTGGTGTTCGACTACTGCTGGAACGGCGAGTTCGACGACAACAACAAGGGCCTGTGGCTGGCCGCCGTGATGGGAGCGACCGGCGTTTCGCGCGGCGAGCTCGCCTACACCTACGCCAAGGTGGACAAGGACGCGACGCTCGCCGCGTACAACTCGGACGACTTCTTCTGGGGCACCGGCTGGGAGGGCCACCGCGTGGACCTCGGCATCAGCACGCAGAAGAAGAACTCGGTCCACGGCATCGCCCAGTGGCAGCGCTTCAAGGACAGCCCCGACCCCACGGTGCGCGATCAGTGGGTGACCCGCTACCGCCTGGAGTGGCGGACGAAGTTCTAGCTACTTCGCGGCCAGCTCCGGCTGCGGCCGGGCCTTCGCCTGCAGCGCTTCCAGCACCTCGTACGGGAAGCGGGCGTTCACCAGCACCCGGTTCTCTTCCGTCGCGACGCTGATGGCCGAGGCGAGCTGCTGCAGCTCCGGCTTCTGCTGCGCCTGCAGGCTCGCCATCGCCACGAGCCCGCGCACCACGTCCGCCAGGTTCTTCGCGGCGAGCGCGTCCTTCGCCTCGCCGGTGATCGCGACCGACACCTGCGGGTCGAGGTCGCCCACGACCATGAGCCCGGTGAGGGCGGGCAGCGACAGGGTGGCCGCGCCGTCGGCCGAGGCGCCCGGCGCCGGCATCGACGTCGGCAGCGACGCGAGCAGGCTCTGGTCGCCGACCATCCAGAACGTCGAGCCGGGCCGCACCTTCTCGACGAGCGCCATGAGGGCGGTGTTGCTCTTGAGCGGCGTCTCGTTGCGGGTGCGGCTGGAGATCGCCGTCAGCACCTGGTCCCTGGCGCCGAAGACGAGCGTCGACTCGTCGAGAAAGGCGACCGCCACGGCGCGCGTCTCGTTCTCGGAGAACGTGTAGACCGTGACGCCCTCGTGGCTCGAGCCCTGGGCCTTGCCGTCGGTCTCGATGGCGCGGCCGAGCTTGTAGAGATCGAAGCGCCCGAACGCCACGGCGAGCCCGGGCGAGTGCTTCCCGCTCTGGCCCGATCCCGCGATCACGATCTGGTCGATGTCCCGCGCCGGGTTGAGGCCGGTCCGCTCCTCGAGCTGCTCGAGCGCTTCGGGCTTCATGCCGCGCTGCGAGGCGAACCTGGCGTAGAACGGGCTGGCCGCGAAACGCTTCACGTCGAAGCCCATCACGAAGCGGGCGTCCTTCGGCAGGATCAGCGCCTCGCCGGCGAGCGGACCCACCGCCGCGCGGGCCGAGCCCATCCAGATGGCGCCGACGCCGGCGAGCACGCCGGCGACGACTACCGTCATGGCGGCGAGAAGAACGATACGGCTGCGGTTCATGGGCGGCCTCCGCGCAGGAATTGCGTGTTCAAGAGAATGCTCTCACTGTTCTAGAACGTACTCGCGCCTCGAAAAGATCCAGCCAGCGGCCGCGAGCAGCACCAGCGAGACTCCCAGCAGGACCACGAGGGCCTGGTCCCCCGGCAACACCTGCTGAAAAAGGCCGGCGATGCCTTCTTCCGCGGGCCGATGGCGGATGAGTGACCGCAGCCAGGCGGTCAGCGTCAGCCGGGGCAGATAACCGGGCAGGTTCGCGAGCAGCTCCCAGCCGTAGAGGAAGACCAGTCCGGGGATCACGGGCCGCTTGAGCAGCACCCCCAGGAGCGCGAAGAGCGCGCCGTAGGCCAAGAGCGCCAGCAGCATCACCCCGAGGTCGCGCAGCAGGTCCACCGCGGCGGGCCCGAGCGGCGGCGCCGCGGGGCTCGTCATCAGCACGAAAAAAGTGACGACCGCCGCGGGCAACGCCAGCGTGAGTGTCGTCGCCAGGTACGCGGCGAACTTGCCGGCCATGATCGAGGCGCGCGTGATCGGCCGCGTCAGCAGGTAGGTGAGCGTCCGGCCCTCGACCTCGTCGGCGACGAGCGAGGTCGCGTAGAAGAGAGCGGCGAGCGGCAGCACGTTCCGCACCCAGTAGACCGCGACCATGAGCGCGTAGAGGTCCGAGGGGCCGAGCGGCGGCGTGCCGTGCGTCGTCGCGAGCACCCGGTACAGGATCGCGAAGCCGACCGGGGCCGCCACCAGCAGCGCCATCAGCAGGCTCCGGCGCGAGAACACCATCCCTTCGAGCGACAGGTCGAAGATCGCCCGCGCCGCCGGTCCGAACGGCAGCGGCTTCGTGGTGTCCCTCATCGCGCCACCAGGTAGCGGAACACGGACTCGAGGTTCTCGTCGGGAGAGTGCATCTCCACGACGCCGGCCTCGAGCGCGTCGGCGTGCAGCCCGCCGTAGAACTCGTCGGGGCGAGTCGTCTCGACCGTGACCCACTCGCCTTGCGGGTCGAGCCGCACCGACAGCACGCTCGGCCAGCCCACGACCGCAGCCGCCAGCCGCCGCGGCTCGCGGGCGCGAAGCGCCACGGTGTGGGGGTGCTCGTCGAGCAGGTCGCGGATGTCGCGCACGTCGCCCTCGGCCAGGATGCGCCCGTTGTGGACGAGCAGCACCCGCTTCGTCATCGCCTCGACCTCGTACAGGATGTGGCTCGACACCACCACCGTCTTGCCCTCGCGCCCCAGGCGCCGCACCAGCTCGACCACGCGGCGGCGGTTGACCGGGTCCATCCCGGTCACCGGCTCGTCGAGCAGCAGAACCTCGGGGTCGTGCGCGATCGCCTGTGCGAGCTTGATGCGCTGGCGCATGCCGCGGCTGTAGCCGCCGATCTTGCGGTCCTTCGCGTCGAGCAGGGCCACCTGGTGCAGGGCTGCCTCGGCGCGCTGCCGGCACTCGGCCTCGTCGCACCCGGTCAGGCGCAGCAGCGTCATCAGGAACTGCCGGCCGCTGAGGTTCTCCCAGAACGAGTCGGCTTCCGGACACAGCCCCACCCTGTGGAAGATCTCGGGCGAGCCCCACGCGGACAGGCCGAGCAGCTTCACCTCGCCCTGGCTCGGCTGGAGCTGCCCGGCCGCGAGCTTGAGGAACGTGGACTTGCCGGCGCCGTTCGGGCCCAGCAGGCCCGTCACCCCCGGCGGCACCTGGGTCGTCACGTCGTTGAGCGCGATGACCGGGCCGTACCAGCGCGAGGCGCGGGTGAACTCCAGGACCGGCGCTCCCGTGGGCGTCGCGGTGGCGCTCACGTGACGATCTCCACCGCCCGCACGCGCGAGCGCAGGATGGCGAGGCAGGAAAGCGACAGCAGCACGAGCACGAGCGCGGCCCAGCCCCAGGGCACGGCGACGTCACGGTCGCTCAGGCCGAACAGCCCCGCGCCGACCGCCCGCAGGTCCGCCTGGACCGACAGCAGCATCGCGTACTTCTGCCGGAAGCCCTGCTGCAGGACCAGCCGCACCATCTCGAGGCCGGCGATCATCCCGAACAGGCCGAGGCCCGCGACGCGAGCGCTCCGTGACAACGATGAGATCGCGAGCGTCAGCAGGCTCACCACCAGGCTGATCACCACCGCGTGCACGACGATCGCGGGGCCGATCCAGGCCAGCTCCCACTTCTGGTAGAGCTCCGGCGCCAGCGACAGGCCGACGCCGTAGAGCAGCAGGCCGGGGACCAGCGTGACGGCCAGGTTCAGGAGGAGCGGCACCAGCAGCTTGCCGAGCACGTAGTCCCGCCGCGTGAGCGGGCGCGACAGGTAGGCGAGAATCGCACCGGTCCGCAGGTCGTTCGCCACCAGGCCCGACGCGCCGAAGATCGACAGCAGGATGGTGAAGCCGATCTCGACGTTCAGGAACTCGCCGAACAGCCGACCGTCGGCGGGCAGCACACGGTTGAAATCGGGGAACTGGGTCACCAGGTAGATTCGCCCGACGTACCAGAGGAAGACACCGAGCGGGAACGTCAGCAGGAACAGGAACCACCGCTTCACCAGCACGAGCCGCAGCGCCTCGCGGGTGATCGGCCAGAAGCGCGCCCGGCGCAGCGGCGCGCGGGCCTCGTAGCGGCGGTAGCCCTGGTCGTAGATGGGCATCAGTCCTGGATCTCGTGCCCGAGGGCGCGCAGGAACACGTCCTCCAGCGTCTCGGCACCGGGGCGTATCCGGCGCACCTGCACGCCGCACTCCTTCGCCACGCGAAACACCGTCTCCGGTCCCTGGCCCTCGGGCAGGAACAGGCGTACCCCGTCGTCCCCCTCCCGCCACTCGGCGCCCATGTCCTTGAGATCCGTCAGCACGGCCGCGGCGTCGCCCTTGAAGCGCACGTCGAACACCTGCTTGCGAGCGCCCGTCAGCTCGCGCATCTCGCCCTGGCGCGCGATCTGGCCCTGGTTGAGCACGATCACCTGGTCGCACACGCGCTCGACGTCGTGCAGCAGGTGCGAGCACAGGATCAGGCTCATGCCGCGCCGCGTGGCGATGTCGCGGATGAGCGCGAGCATTTCCTCGCGGCCCTGCGGGTCGAGCCCGTTCGTGGGCTCGTCGAGCAGCAGCAGCTCGGGGTCGTGCACCAGCGCCTGCGCCAGCTTCACGCGCTGCTTCATGCCGGTCGAGTAGGTCTCGACGTTGCGGTAGCGCGCCTCGCCTAAGCCCACGTAGTAGAGCACCTCGTGCGCGCGGCTGATCGCCTCGTCGCGCGGCAGGCCCGACAGCTCTCCCGCGAACGCCACGAACGCCGAGGCGGTCATGCCCGGGATGTGGCAGTCCTGCTCCGGCATGTAGCCGAGCCGCCGGCGCACCTCGAGCGGCTCCTGCGTCGGGTCCTTGCCGAAGGCGGTCATGCGACCCCGGTCGGGTGTGAGGAATCCGAGGAGCGTCTTGAGCAGCGTCGTCTTGCCCGCGCCGTTCGGGCCCAGCAGGCCCGTGGGCCCGGGCAGGAAGGCGCCCTTGACCCCGGCGAGCGCCTGGACGAGACCGTAGGAGACGGCGAGGTCGTCGAACTCGACGAGCGGGGCCCGGTTCTCACCCATTGACTTGAATCAACGAACTCCGTCGTCTCCCGGTTCCATTTGCATCGGCCGCAGCACCGCTTCCTGGTCGAGCCACAGGAAGCCGCGCGTGAAGGCCGCATTCCGGCCACGGCCGCGGACCTCATGGTACGCGGAGAGCGGCAGCTCCACGAGCGCGCCGGTCGGGCGAAGCGGCACCGGCGGCCGACCCGCGATCTGGACGAAGCCGCCCCCGCCGCCCAGCGTGACGACGAGCGCGCCGCGCGCCTCGGGCGCCCGGACGAGCAGCTCGACCGCACCGGGACCCACGACGGCTTCGTCCTCGCGCACGATCGAGGCGCCCTCGAGGAACAGCGTGGCCCCCGCGCCCGTGGCGATCGCCCCGGGCCACGCCGGGCCCGTGCGCGCGCCGGGCGCCGCACGTTCGAGCACGAAGCCGAGGGCGAGCAGCGTGGCGGCGAGGCCCGCGAGCACACGCAGCGGCGAGTCGCCGGCTCCCCCAGTGCCGCTCGCGACGCGGCGGAGCCACGCGGCCGCAGCCGCGATCACCAGCAGCCCGGCGGCGATGCGCAGCCCGAGGCCCGGCGCCGCGTCCGCCCAGGTCCGGATGAAGAGGCCCGGGACGTACTGCTGGCCCTCGGCGTACGTGCTCTTCGCCAGCAGCAGGGCCGAGTCGTTGGCCGCGTGCGGGTCCAGCCGCAGCAGCAGGGCGACGAGCGCCGTCCAGGAGGCGAGCGCGAGCACGAGCGCCACGGCCCCGCGCCGATGCGACGTGCGCGCGATCGCGATGCCGACGAGCGCCACGGCGAGTGGCGCCAACGGCATGACGTAGCGGCCGAGGTTGCAGACGGCGCCCGACCAGTTGTCGGCGGAGGCCACCGTCAGGTAGTAGGCGAGCGTCGCCGGCAGGATCACCGCGAAGCGCCGCGCGCCGCCGAGGACGAGCCCGGCGCCAGCCAGCAGCAGCAGCGGCACGTAGGGCAGGATGCCGAAGCGCGCGTCGAGCAGCAGCCCGAGGAGTCCCTGCCCCACGCGGGCGCTCGAGACGCCGCCCGGGCCCCAGGCCAGGAAGAGCGCGTCGGGGCGCACGCTGCCGGTGATGGCGAAGTTGTAGAGCGCCGTGAGGTAGAGGCTCACGAGGTTCGGCGCCAGCAGACGCGCGGCCCACTTCCAGCCGGAGCGGTCCGCCACTGTGGCGGCCGGGCTGCGCCACCCGACCACGAGCGCCGTCGCCAGCAGCACGCCCCACACCGGCAGGAACTTCTGGTGCAGCCAGGGCAACACGGCCAGCAGCGTGCCGAGCCACCAGGGACGGAGGCGAATGCGCTCCGGACGAAGCGCAATCGATCGGAACGCGATCGCCAGGACGAGCGCTCCGAGCATCTCGGGGTAGAACTGGTGGAAGTAGAAGAGAAAAGGCGGCACGAGCGCGAAGCCGAACGCGAGCGCGGCGGCCAGGCCCGGCCGTTCCGTGGCGTCGCGCACCAGCAGGAACAGCGCCGCCACCAGCCACGCGCCGAGCGCGCAGAACAGCAGCACGCTCACGGCCACGCGCCCCGTCTCGCCGCGGGCGCGGTTCACGGAGCGGTCAGCCCGCAGAGCCGGCGCGAGGAGCACGGACGGCCCAGGCGCGAGGACCGAGTACACGCCGCCCTGCTTGCCGCGAACCACCTGGCGTGCGAGACGCGTGGCGCGGATCGCGTCCCTTCCGGCATCAGCGCGGGCGACGGCGCCGAGCATCCGCCACGACTCGCGGCCGAGGGCTGCCGCTGCGGCGGGCACGCTCGTGGTGAGCGGCTGCGTCTCGAGCTGCTCCATCGGACCGCTGACGGCCTCGGCGTCGAACGTGAGCCAGTGGCCGAGGGCCACGGCCTGCCGCAGCGTCTTCGGCTCGTTGCCGGGGTGCGAGTCCCAGTGCCAGGCCCACGGCGGCACGAGCGCGGCGTACGCGAGGAAGCTCAGCAGGAACACCTCGCCCGCGCGCGGCGCCGGAATGCGCAGGGCGGGCAGGCGCAGGGCCAGGATCGCGGCGAGCGCGGCCGCGTCCTGGGCGATCCCCCAGTCCTGGGTCAGGGCGACCGGCAGCGTGAATGCGTACGGATAGGCGGGCCGCAGAGCCACCGATACGAGCGCCAGCAGGGTGAGCGCGGGACGCAGCAGGAGCGGCGCGAGGATCCTCGCCTCCCGCGCGAAGGCCGCGTCGAAGCCGGTGTCCTCCGCGTCCTGCGCGCGACTGTGCCGCCACGCGAGCCCGGCGACGAGCGCCATCCCGGCGACGAGCCACGCCCCCACGCGTAGAGCGGCCTCGAGCCCGTCGACACCCGCGGCCCGCGACAGCTCGGCCAGCAGGCCCTCGGGCTCGACCTCCGCGCGTAACACGAGGCCCAGCGCACGGTCGGCCTCGCGCGCGAGCGCGTGCAGGACCAGCGGAAGGACGGCGAGCGAGAGCGTGCGGGGGCGGAGCACCGCCCGGGATTGTGATGCCCCTCGCGTGCCGGTCCAAACCGCGGGCGGAGCCGATCCACGGTGTTACCATCCGGGACTTTGAGGAACATCCCTACGAGGTCGCCCTTGCGCCAACCCCGCCACGCCCTGCTGCTCGCCGCCCTGCTCGTCGCTCTATCGGCTCCCCTCCCCGCGGCCGAACGGCCGCTCCGCGTCGACGACCTGTTCTCAATCAAGGACGTCGACGATCCCCAGCTGAGCCCGGACGGGCGCTTCGTCGCGTACTCGGTGAGAACGCTCGACGCGAAGAAGGACCGCTCGGACCGCGACATCTACATGGCGCCCATCGAGGGCGGCGAGCCGCTGCGGCTCACCTCCAGCAAGAAGAGCGAGTCTTTGCCCCGCTTCAGCCCCGACGGCGAGTGGATCGCGTTCCTCTCGAGCCGCGAGGGCGGACACGCGGCTGTCTTCCTGCTGAGCCGCAGGGGCGGCGAGGCGGTCAAGCTGACGAGCTACAAGGCCGACGTTTCCGACCTGGCCTGGTCCCCCGACTCGAAGCGGCTCGCGCTCGTCGTTTCCGACGAAGACCCCGACGCTCCGCCCACGCCGGACGACGACGAGGAGTCCGTCGAGCCAGAGAAGACGGCGAAGCCGATCGTGCTGCGCCGCGTGCAGTTCAAGCGGGACGGCGAGGGCTACCTGCGCGAGCTGCGCTCGCACCTGCACGTCTTCGACGTCGCGAAGAAGACGTCGTTTCAGCTCACATCGGGTCCCTTCGACGACGCGAGCCCGGCGTGGTCGCCCGACGGCCAGAAGATCGCCTTCGTCAGCAACCGGACGCTGCCCGATCCCGACCTCTCCCAGAACACCGACATCTTCGTCGTCGCCGCGAAGGCGGGCGAGATCCCGCGCGGGGTCGCCACCGGCCCGCGCGAGGCCGCAAGGCCGGTGTGGAGCCCCGACGGCCGGTGGATCGCCTTCGTGTCGGGCGGCGACCCGAAGGACATGTGGTACGGCGCGAGCCACATAGCGCTGGTGCCCGCGGCGGGCGGCGCGCCGAAGGCCCTCACCGAGAGGCTCGACCGCAACGTGCTTCAGCCCCGCTTCGCGCCCGACGGCCGTTCGCTGCTGTTCGTGATCGAGGACGGCGGCAACCAGCACCTCGCGCGCGTC
>CAZMRX010000065.1:15078-18613 GCA_964568755.1 uncultured Acidobacteriota bacterium
ACGCTGGTCGACGGATTCCTGACGCTGCCCCCCGGCTACACGCCCGGCTCGCGGATCCCTGCGATCCTGCGCATCCACGGCGGCCCCGCCTCGCAGTACTCGACCGCCTTCGAGCTCGAGTGGCAGCTGCTCGCCGCCTACGGCTACGCCGTGATCGGCGCGAACCCGCGCGGCTCGACGGGCTACGGCACGGCTTTCAGCCGCGCGATCTTCGCCGACTGGGGCAACAAGGACTTCGACGACGTGATGGCGGCCGTCGATCACGTCGTGGCGAAAGGTGTCGCCGACCCGGACCGTCTCGGCGTGGGCGGCTGGAGCTACGGCGGCATCATGACGAACTACGTGGTCGCCAAGACCCAGCGCTTCAAGGCCGCGATCGCCGGCTCGGGCGCCTCCAACTACCTCGCGAACTACGGCACCGACCACTACCAGTACGAGTACGAGCTGGAGCTGGGCCTGCCCTGGAAGCAGCGGGACCTCTACCTCTCGCTGTCGTCGCCGTTCTTCGACGTGGAGAAAATCACGACCCCGACGCTGTTCCTGTGCGGGGCGCTCGACGTGAACGTGCCGCTGATCAATTCCGAGCAGCAGTTCCAGGCGCTGCGCCGGGTCGGCAAGGTCGAGACCGAGCTCGTGGTCTACCCGGACCAGTGGCACTCGATCCGCACGCCGAGCTACCAGAAGGACAAGCTCGAGCGCTACCTGGCCTGGTACGACCGCTTCCTGCGTCCGGACGTCGTGACGGCGGCTCGCGCGGGGACGCCCGACGCGGAGACGAAGCCTGAAGCGACGTCCCTCCTGGGCGTGCCGCTCTTCGCACCGGCCATCAGCGCCGAGCGTCAGAAGGCGCTCGAGGCCGACCTCGCGAAGGCGACGGCCGACTTCGTCGAGAACCCGGACAGCGCCGACGCGGCGGTCTGGCTCGGCCGGCGCTACGGCTACCTGGGGCGGTTCCGGGAGGCGATCGACGCGTTCTCACGCGGCCTCGCACGGCACCCGAACGACGCGCGCCTGCTGCGGCACCGCGGCCACCGCTACATCTCGGTGCGGCAGCTCGACCAGGCCGTGGCCGACCTCGCGCGTGCGGCCGAGCTCGTGAAGGGAAAGAAGGACGAGCCCGAGCCGGGCTCCGACCCGAAGGCACCCACGAGCACCACGCTGCAGTTCTCCGTCTTCTACCACCTCGGCCTCGCCCACTACCTGAAGGGCGACTTCGTC
This sequence comes from uncultured Acidobacteriota bacterium, assembly GCA_964568755.1. Lineage (GTDB taxonomy): Bacteria > Acidobacteriota > Vicinamibacteria > Fen-336 > Fen-336 > DATBSL01. The sequence goes on from CAZMRX010000065.1 coordinate 16,297, forward strand.
GCGGCCGAGAAGGCCTATAGGCGCTGCCTCGAGACGGCGCGCGGCAGTCAGGAGAGCGTGGTCGCGACCAGCGACTGGCTCTACATGACGCTGCGGCGCCTCGGGAGGGACGCCGAGGCCGCGCGAGTCCTCGAGCCCATCGACCCCGGCATGAACGTGGTCGAGAACCGCGTCTACTTCAATCGGCTGCTGATGTACAAGGGTCTCTACGCGGCCGACGACCTGCTGCGCGCGGGCGGCGACGTCCTGACGCGCGCCACCTACGGCTATGCCGTGGGCAACTGGCACCTGGTGAACGGCCGGCCCGCGGAAGCCCGCACCGTCTTCGAGCAGGTCACCGCCGGCGAGCAGTGGGGGGCCTTCGGCTACATCGCCGCCGAGGCCGAGCTCGCGCGGATGAGGAAGGGCGGGAGCTAGCCCTCCCGAGGGAGTCCCATGCCCGTCAGCGACGGCCACCGCCGCGAGCTCGACGAACGCGGCTTCGTGCGCCTCGAGGGGTTCATCGCACCCGAGCGGCGCGCCCGGATCAAGGACCGGATCCTGGCCTTGTTCGAGGCGGAGGGCGACCACGCGGGCGGCGAGTTCAAGCACGAGCCGGGAGCGCGGCGCCTCGCCAACCTCGTGGACAAGGGCGCGGTCTTCGTGGACTGCGTCGTCGACCCGGCGGTGCTCGAGTACGTGGGCCACGTGCTCGGGACCCGCTTCAAGCTCAGCAGCCTGAACGCGCGCTCGGCGAACCCCCGGAACGGCGAGTCGCAGCCGCTGCACGTGGACTCGGGCGCCCTGCCCGACGAGCGGGGCTTCTCGGTCTGCAACACGGTCTGGATGCTCGACGACTTCACACGCGAGAACGGGGCGCTCCGCGCCGTGCCCGGGTCGCACCGCTTCGGCCGGCGGCCGCAGGAGGCGCTCGACGACCCGCGCCTGCCGCACCCGGACGAGGTGCTCGTCACGGGCCGAGCCGGCGACCTGGTGGTGATGAACTCCCACCTCTGGCACGGCGGCACCGCCAACGACACCGACCGGCCGCGCCTCGCCCTGCACGCCTTCTACTGCCGCTCCGACAAACCGCAGCAGCAGTACCAGAAGGCCCTGCTCCACCCCGAGACCCAGGCCGCCCTGTCCGCGGCGGCCCGGGCCGTGCTGGCGCTCGACGACCCGGAGAACGACGCCCTCTCGGCCGCAGGCGCCGGGCAGAGCGGCTTCCTGAAGTAGAAGGCGCGAACGGCTACTCGGAGATCCGGTACAGGAACTTGTGGCCGCGCAGGTAGAGCTCTCCGTCCACCGCCACCGGGGACGCGTCGAAGCCGTCTTCCAGCGTGTTCGTCGCCAGCAGCTTGAACGTGCGGCCGCGCTCGACGACCGCGGTCGCTCCTTCGCGGCCGGGAACGTAGATGCGATTGGCCGCGCCGATCGGCGAGGCGTAGACGTTCGGAACGCCCTCGAGGCGCTCGGGTCCGTACAGCCTCTCGCCGGTCTTCGCGTCCAGGCAGGTGAGCAGCCCGTTGTTGCCCTTCAGGAAGTAGAGCTCGTCGCCGTAGAGCAGCGGCGAGGGCACGTAGGGCGTGTCGCGGTCGAGCTTCCAGGCGATCGCGGGCGTGGCCGAGATGTCGCCCTTGGCCCCGTCGAGCTTGACCGCGAGCAGCGCGTTGCCGCGGAAGCCGCTGGTGAGGTAGACGGTCCCGCCCGCGTGCACGGGCGTGGGGATGGCGTTCATCGTCATGCCCGGGGTCTCCCAGAGCAGCTCGCCAGCCGCGAGGTCGTAGCTGCGGACCTTCTTCGTGGCGCTCGTGACCACCTGGGTCTTGCCCGCGTGCTCGACGAGCAGCGGGCTCGCCCACGACGTCTCCTCGTCGCGCTTCTGGCGCCACAGCTCCTGGCCGGTCTTCTTGTCGAGCGCGACCAGGAACGACTCGCCGTCGTGATCCCACTGCACGACCACGCGGTCCTTGCCCAGGGCCGGCGTGCTGCCTTCGCCGAACCCCAGCTTCACCTTCATGTCGCCGAGGTCCTTCTCCCAGAGCGGCTTGCCGTTCATGTCGAGCGCGTAGAGGCCGCGCGAGCCGAAGAAGGCCAGCACGATCTCGCCGTCGGTGGCAGCGGACGCGGAGGCCCAGCTCCCGGTCGCGTGCGTCCCCTCGTGCGGCTGCTCCTCGCGCAGCACGCGCTTCCACAGCAGCTTGCCGTCCGCGCGGCCGATCGCGAGGATCGTGAACTGCTGCGTGTGCTCGGGCATGATGCCGCGCGGCGGGCCGCCGCCGGGGCGTGGACCTCCAGGGGGCGGGCCTCCGGGGCCGGCGGGCACCTGGCCGGCCGG
>CAZMRX010000066.1:0-18455 GCA_964568755.1 uncultured Acidobacteriota bacterium
CCCGAACAGCGCGCCGACCACCACCGTGAACGCCATCCAGATGGTGAGCTGGGGCACGAGGCCGATCGTGAACCACTTCGCGAGCGTGGACATCGCCGGGAAGTCGGGCGGTGGCACGTCGTAGTGGGTGCCCCAGTTGCCGAGCATGGCGACGAGCATCACGATCACCACCGGCACGCGAGCAGCGAGCCCATAGCCGAGCAGGGTTCGGCCGAGCGCGGGCCAGGCCTGCATGCTGACCCACACCGACACGATCGACGCGGCGACGTACACCCACAGCATCGTCAGGCTCTGCTGCGGGATGCCGGCCAACGTGGCGAGGTAGCCCGCCGCCGGGATCAGCGCGAAGGCCAGCACGACGAGGCCGAGCGCGCGCCACGGGCTGCCCGGGCGCGACCCGGCGCGCGCGAGCGTCCACCCGAACCAGGCCCCGAACACCGGCACCAGCCACGCGATCCCGACGATGGCGCCGCCGCCGCCGGCTTCACGGCTGAAGAGCGCCGGCGACCAGTGCAGCAGCTCGCCCACGAGCCGCAGCAGGGTGACGCCGAGCGTGATCGCCGCCGGCACCAGAATCAGCTTGCGGACGCCCGTTTCCTGGCTCACGAGGGACCTCCTCATCGAGCGGTCGAGCGGGTGTCCGCGAGCCGAGGGGCCGCGTCCCGCCACCGCTGGAAGTGCTCGAAAACGCGGCGAGTATACGCCCGAAGCTCGGGAGCGCGGAGCTCCCGTTTGACCGGGATCGGCGCCGGGCGCTAGCCTGTCGCCGGCCGCAGGAGGTGCTGACCGTGAGCGTCACGGCTGCCGACTCGCCAGACGGTTCCGGTCCATCGAACTGGCCCGGGACGAAGCCGGCGCCCGCCCGCTGAGATGGCCTCGATCTACGAGCTGAAGCCCGTGTTCCAGGGGCTGCTGCGGCCGCTGACGCGCGCGCTCTTCGGCGCCGGCGTGACCGCCAACGGCGTGACCGTCGCCGCGGCCGTCCTGTCGCTGGTGGTCGGGAGCACGCTCGCGCTCCGGCCCGCTTCCCGCGCCGCGCTGCTGGTGCTACCCGCGACGCTGCTCGCGCGGATGGCGATGAACGCGATCGACGGCATGCTGGCCCGCGAGCACGGGCAGAAGTCGAAGCTGGGAGCGCTGCTGAACGAGATCGGCGACGTCGTGTCGGACGCGGCGCTCTACCTGCCGCTGGCGCTCGTCCCCGGCTTCGACCCCCGCCTGGCCGTGGGCATCGTCGTGCTCGCCGGTCTCAGCGAGCTCACGGGCGTCCTCGGGCCGACGATCGGCGCGAGCCGTCGTTACGACGGGCCGATGGGCAAGAGCGACCGCGCGTTCGTCTTCGGCCTGCTCGCCCTCCTGCTCGGCCTGGGCCTGAAGCCCGGGACGTGGCTGGTCGCGGCGCAGGGCGCGATCCTCGCGCTGCTGCTCGTGACCGTGTGGAACCGCGCGGCGCGCGCGCTGCGGGAGGTCCGGCCGTGAACGAGCTCCTCGAACGAGTCCCGAAGGGGCCGCTGCTCTACGTCTTCCTGGGCATCATCGGCCTGCTGGCGGTCGCCACGCTGCTGGGCGCCATCCTGGCTCGCGCCCGGCCCGACAAGGACTTCCGCGAGCTCAACGCGCGCATTCGCTCGTGGTGGTTCATGGCCGGTGTCTTCAGCTTCGCGATCCTGCTGAGCCGCGCCGTGTCGCTCGTGTTCCTCGCCTTCCTGAGCTTCCTGGCGCTCAAGGAGTACCTGTCGCTGATCCCCACGCGGCGCGCCGACCGCGGCGTGCTGCTGTGGGTCTACCTGGCGGTGCCGCTCCAGTACCTGTGGGTGTGGGTCGACTGGTACGGGATGTTCATCATCTTCATCCCCGTCTACATGTTCATGCTGATCCCGGTGCGCATGGTGCTCCACGGGCAGACCGAGGGGTACCTCCGCGCAGCCGGCACGATCCACTGGGGGCTGATGACGACCGTCTTCACCCTCAGCCACATGGCCTACCTGCTGCAGCTCCCGGAGAAGGGCGGCGCCGCCGGGGCGAGCCTGGTGCTGTTCCTGGTGCTCGTGACGCAGTTCAATGATGTCGCGCAGTACACCTGGGGCAAGCTGTTCGGCCGCCACAAGGTGATGCCGACGGTCAGCCCCAACAAGACCTACGAAGGGCTGATCGGCGGGATGGCCACGAGCTTCGTGCTGGTCTACTTCCTGGCCCCGCACCTCACGCCGCTCACGCGCAACGAGTCGCTCGTCGCCGGCTTCTTCCTGCCGCTCGCCGGCTTCCTGGGCGACGTCTCGGTCTCGGCGATCAAGCGCGACATCGGCGTCAAGGACTCGGGCTCGAGCATCCCCGGCCACGGCGGCGTGCTCGACCGCGTGAACAGCCTGACATTCACGGCGCCGCTCTTCTTCCACTTCCTGCGCTATCTGCATTTCTAGTGCTGTTCCAGCTCCCCATGACCGCTCCCGCCGAGGCCGTCGAGCTGGAACGCCACTCTCTGGCTCGTGCCGCCTGATGTCTTTCTCGGCGAAGCTCTTCTTCTTCGCGCTCGTCGTGCGCCCCTTCCTGCTGGTGGTCACCGGCTTCAACGTGCGCCACCGGGAGCGGCTGCCGCGGGCCGGCCCCGCGCTGGTCGTGGCCAACCACAACAGCCACCTGGACACCGTGGTGCTGATGTCGCTTTTTCCCTCCCGCCTGCTCGACCAGGTCCGACCCGTCGCGGCCGCCGACTACTTCCTGAAGAGCGGGCCGCTCGCCTGGTTCTCGCGGACCCTGATCGGGATCATCCCGGTCACGCGGGGCGGCCGCGCGCCGGGAGAGGACCCGCTCGCCGGCATATCCGCCGCGCTCGAGGCCGGTAGCATCGTGATCTTCTTTCCCGAGGGCACGCGCGGCGAGCCCGAGCGCTTCAAGGAGATCCGCAGCGGCATCTTCCACCTGTCGCAAAGGCACAAGGCGGTGCCGATCGTGCCGGTGTTCCTGCATGGCCTGGGCAAGGCGCTGCCGAAGGGCGCCTTCCTGCCGGTGCCGTTCTTCTGCGACGTCTTCGTCGGCGAGCCGCTGGCGAGGGCCGACGACAAGGAGGCCTTCCTGGCCGGGCTGCGGGCGCGCTTCGAGGCGCTCCGCGCCGAGGGCACCTTCCCAGACTGGGAGTGACGCCGCTTACATGCCCGGCGGCTGGAAGCGGCCGTCGACTGCCGTCCAGCCCGCGTCGACGAACAGGACGGCGCCCGTGACGTAGCTCGCGGCGTCGGAGCAGAGGAACACGGTCGGCTCCGCGATCTCCTCGGGCCGCGCCCAGCGGCCGAGCGCGCTCTTCTCCGCGTACGCGGCGTACCACTCGGGCCGCGCCTTGATCGGTGCGGTGAGCGGCGTCTCGACGACCCCGGGCGCCACCGCGTTGACGCGCACGCCCGCGGGGCCGAACTCCGCCGCCGCCGTGCGCACCAGCTGGACGATGCCGGCCTTGGTCGCGGCGTAGACGCTCTGGCCGGGCTCGGTGACCAGCGAGCGGATCGACGAGAACAGCACGATGCTGCCCCGGCCCTGGGCGCTCATGATGCGCCCGGCGGCCTGCAGCACGTTGAAGTTGCCCTTCAGGTTGACCGCGAGCACCCGCTCGACGTCGTCGGGCGTGTAGGCGAGGATCGGCTTGCGCACGTTGACCCCGGGCGTGCAGACGGCGACGTCGAGGCGCCCGTGTCGCTCGCGGAGCGACTCGAAGGCGCCCCGTACCGCGGCGGCGTCGCGGATGTCGAGCGCCGCCGCCTCGGCCGATCCACCGGAGGCTGTGATCCGGGCCGCGGCGGCCGCGGCGCCGTCCGCGTCCTGGTCGAGGCAGGCGACCTGGGCCCCCTGCCGCGCGCAGGCCCGCGCGACGGCCTCGCCGATGCCGGCGGCCGCGCCCACCACGGCGGTCACGCGGCCGTCGAGTCGGAACGGGTCGGGCTGTGGCACCTCTACCTCCAACCGGCAGCCGGCAGCCGCCGGTCCGCGCGGCCATACTACACTCACGCGCGTGAGCGTCCCCGACGTGCGCGCGCGCGTGGCCGAGGCCGTGGACGGCGTGGTCGAGGAAGCGGTCGCCTTCGCGGCCGAGCTGGTGCGGATCCCCACCGTCAACCCGCCCGGCGAGGCCTACGCGGACGCCGCGCGGGCGATCGGCGACCGCCTCGCGCGCGGCGGCTTCGCCGTGAGCCTGCTTCCCGCGGAGGGGCACCCGGAGCACACGCCCCGCCATCCCCGCGTCAACGTCCTCGGCATCCTCGAGGGACACGCACCCGGCCCGTGCCTCCACCTCAACGGCCACTTCGACGTGGTCCCGCCCGGCGAGGGCTGGAGCGTCGATCCCTTCGCGGGGATCGTTCGCGACGGACGGCTCTACGGCCGCGGCGCCTCCGACATGAAGGCAGGAATCGCGGCGGCGGTCTACGCGGCCGAGGCGCTCCGGCGCGCCGGCGTGCGGCTGCGAGGACGGCTCGAGGTCAGCGGCACGGTCGACGAGGAGAGCGGCGGCTTCGCCGGAGTCGCCTGGCTGTGCGAGCGCGGCTTCATCGCCCGGGCGCGCACCGATTACGTGATCATCCCCGAGCCGTTCGGCGCCCAGCGCATCTGTGTCGGTCACCGCGGCGTGTGGTGGTTCGAGGTCACGACGCACGGGCGCACCGCCCACGGCAGCATGCCGTTCCTCGGGGTGAGCGCGATCGACCAGATGGCCCCGATCCTCGAGGCCGTGCGCCGGGAGCTGAAGCCCGCGCTCGAGGGGCGGGTGACGCGCATGCCGGTCGTTCCCGAAGGCTCCCGCCGCGCCACGCTGAACGTCAACGCCGTTTCGGGCGGGCAGGCCGGCGAGCCGGTGCAGACCCCGTGCGTCGCGGACCGGTGCACCGCCATCTTCGACCGACGCTTCCTCCCCGAGGAGGGGCTCGAGTCCGCGCGGCGCGAGATGCACGAGCTCGTCGAGCGCGTCCGGGCGCGCGTGCCCGAGCTGCGCTACGAGCTGCGCGACCGCATGGTCGTGCACCCGGTCGAGACGCCCGCGGACTCGCCGCTCGTCGCGCACCTCACGCGCGCGATCCGCGAGGCCTGCGGCGTCGACGCGACGCTCGTGGCGAGCCCCGGCAGCTACGACCACAAGCACGTCGCGCGCATCGCCGGGGTGGAGCAGTGCGTCGCCTACGGGCCGGGACAGCTGGAGCTGGCGCACCAGCCCGACGAGTACTGCGAGGTGGCGGACCTCCAGCGGGCGACACGCGTGCTGGCGCTCGCGATGCTGGACCTGTGCGGCGTGGCCGGCGGCTGAAGCCGCTTGCCCCGGCGAAGGCGGATGGACCAGAATCCGCCACTCACCCCGGGGGGAATCCATGCCGCACCGGCGGACGGTGCTCAAGGCGGTCGCAGGGGCGGGCCTGCTGAGTGCCTCGTCGTTCGAGAGGATCCTCGGGGCGAACGACCGCGTCCGCGTCGGGCTGATCGGGCACGGCCTGATCGGCAAGCGCCACCTGCTGGACTTCAAGGCCCAGCCCGACGTCGAGATCGCGGCCGTGTGCGAGGTGAGCGACGAGCGGCTCGAGGAAGCCGCTGTAGCCGCGGGCAACGCGCCCACGCGCTACAAGGATTTCCGGAAGCTGCTCGAGCGGCGGGACGTCGACGCCGTGGTCGTTTCGACGCCCGACCACTGGCACGCGCTGATGACGATCCTGGCCTGCGCCGCCGGCAAGGACGTCTACGTCGAGAAGCCGCTCACGCACGTCCTGCGCGAGGGCGAGTGGATGCAGCAGGCCGCGACCGCCGGCAAGCGGGTGGTGCAGGTCGGGACGCAGCAGCGCTCGGGCAAGCACTACGAGCGCTGCGCCGAGCTGGTGCGCGGCGGGCACATCGGCGGCGTCCACAGCGTGCGCATGGCCGCGTACCGGAACATCCTGCCGGGGTTCTCGCAGCCGATCGGCCGGCCGCTCTCGCCCGCGGACTGGGACATGTGGCTCGGGCCGGCGCCCTTCGTCCCCTTCGACCCGGCCCGCTGCCTGTACCACTTCCGTTGGTTCTGGGACTACTCGGGCGGGCAGACCACCAACCTGCTGGCCCACCACGTCGACATCGTCCAGTGGATCCTGCGCCAGGCGCCCATGCGCGTCTCGGCCATGGGCGCGCGCTATGCGCTCCAGGGGATCGGCGAGACGCCCGACGTGTTCGAGGCGATCCTCGAGTACCCCGGCTTCCTCGCCACCTGGTCCAACCGCGAGCTGGCGGCGGCCGGCGAGGACGGCTTGGTCTTCTACGGCACCCGCGGGACGCTCACGCTCAGCCGCGCGGGATTCGAGGTGGTGCCCGAGCGGCAGATCAGTCCCGAGGACCAGATTCCTCGCTTCAGCGGGCCGCGGCCCGCCGCGGCGGAGCCCACGCCCCGCACGACGCCGCTCAAGGAGGAGGGTTTCGACCAGGTGCGCGACCAGTTCGTGCCCCACGTCCGCAACTTCGTGGACTGCGTCAAGACGCGGGCGACGCCGGTCTCCGACCTCGCGAGCAGCCATGCGACCGCCGTGCCCTGCCACCTCGCCAACATCTCGATGAAGCTCGGGCGCACGCTGCGCTGGGACGACGCGAAGCAGGACGTCGTCTCCGACCCCGAGGCCTCCGCGCTGCTCACCCGTCAATACCGCAGCCCGTGGGACCGCGAGCTGCGCGCGGTGCTTCCCCGTGCCTGAGGCCCGCCGCGACTTCCTGCGCGTGCTGGGCGCCGCGGCGCTGGGCGCCGCGGGCGGGGCCCGGGGTGACACTGCCGACGCCCCTCCAGCCAAGGGCAAGGGCCGTTACGGTCTCGCCTACACGTCCTTCGCGGTGCGCCTCCAGCGCGGGCGCGACCTGATCCGTGGCGCCGGCATCCCCGCGCTGCCCGCGGAGACGCTCGTGGAGCTGTGCCGGTCCTTCGGCGCCGACGGCTGCCAGATGGACATCGCGCAGCTCGCCTCGAGGGAGCCGGCCTACCTCGACGGCCTCAAGCGGCGGCTCGACGAGGCGGGGATGTTCCTCGAGCTGTCGGTGGGCGGGAAGGAACTGGAGGACGAGAGCCGCTTCGCGGGGGTGGCGACGGTGGCTCGAAGGCTCGGCGCCGCCCGCCTGCGGGTCGCTCTGCTCCACGGCCGCCGCTACGAGGACTTCAAGACGCTGGCCGCGTGGCAGGAGTTCGCCGACCACTGGCGGCGCGTGCTGCCGCGCGCGAAGGGCGCCCTCGACCAGCACCGTCTCGAAGTGGGGATCGAGAACCACAAGGACTTCGGCGCGCTGGAGCTGGTCGAGCTGATTCGCTCGGTGGGCAGCCCCTGGCTCGGGGCCTGCGTCGACTTCGGGAACAACGTGGCGCTGCTCGAAGACCCGCTCGAGACGGCCACGCTGCTCGCGCCCCACGCGGTCACCACGCACCTCAAGGACATGGCGCTGCGGCCGTACGAGCGCGGCTTCGAGCTGTCCGAGGTGCCGCTCGGCACCGGCATCTGTCCGCTCGCGAAGATCATCGAGGTCCTGCGCGCGTCGCGTCCCGACGTCCCGCTCTGCCTCGAGATGATCACGCGCGACCCGCTGAAAGTCCCGTACCGCGACGACGCGTACTGGGCGAGCTACGGCGGTCGCGACCTGGCCCGCCTCGCCCGCTTCGAGTCGGCCGTGCTGTCGCGGGCCTGGGCCGAGCCGCTGCCGCGCGTCTCGGGCCTGAGCCTCGAGGCGATGCAGGCCCGGGAAGACGAGAACGTGCGGATCTCGACGGCGTACGCGCGCGGCACGCTCCGTCTCTAGCAACCGGCCCGAAGGAGGCCGCCCGACATGACCGTCCTCGACCAGTTCCGTCTCACCGGACGGCGCGCGCTCGTCACCGGGGGCGGCCGCGGCCTGGGTCGCGTGATCGCCCGCGCGCTCGCCGAGGCCGGAGCCGACGTGGCCGTCGCGGGTCGCACGCTGGACGTCTGCGAGGAGGCGGCGCGCGAGATCGCGACCGCCACCGGGCGCCGCACGCTGGCCCTCGTGGCCGACGTCACGCAGGCGGCGGACGTGGAGCGGCTGGTGCGCGAGGTGGAAGCCGGTCTCGGGCCGATCGACATCCTCGTCAACAACGCGGGCGTCAACATCCGGGGGGCAGTCGAGGAGTTGGGGGAGGCCGACTGGGACACGGTCGTCGGCACCAACCTGAAGGCTCCCTTCCTTTGCTCCCGGGCCGTGGGCCCCGGCATGTGCGCGCGCGGCTGGGGCCGCGTCATCAACCTCGGCTCGATCCTGTCGTCCATCGCCCTTCCCGGGCGCGCGCCCTACGCCTCGTCCAAGGCCGGCGTGCTCGGCCTCACGCGCGTGCTCGCGCTCGAGTGGGCGAAGCAGGGCGTGACCGTCAACGCGATCTGCCCGGGCCCTTTCGCCACCGACATGAACCGCTCGCTGCTGACCGACCCGGTCAAGTACCAGCAGTTCGTCGAGAAGATCCCGCTCGGCCGCTGGGGCGAGCTGCACGAGATCACCGGTGTCGCCGTGTTCCTGGCCTCCGACGCCGCCAGCTTCGTCACCGGCTCGGCCCTGTACGTCGACGGCGGCTGGACGGCGCAGTGATTCCAGCAGGGGCTCGGGGGGCGCTCAGCCCCCCGCAAAGCCGGTCCGCAAGGCCGTTGCCTCTTCGTTGGCCCTTACGCCTGGACTTCTTCTAGGGCTTCATCGGCATCGCCCACGCCAGCACGACGATCGTCGCGAACGCCACCGCACCCACGGTCGCCAGCACGGGCGTCCACGACCGCAGCGTCGCCAGCTCGCTGACCCCGCCCATCTTCGCGAAGATCCAGAAGCCGCTGTCGTTCATCCACGAGCCCACCAGCGATCCCGCGCCGACCGAGAGCGCGAGGTAGACGGGGTGGAAGGCGAGGCTCGTCACGTCGACCATCGCCACCAGCATCCCCGAGGTCACGATCATCGCGGTCGTGCTCGACCCCTGCGCGAACTTGATCACCGAGGACACCACGAACGCGAGCGCCAGCAGCGGCAGCCCCGAGAGCAGCGTCGGCGACCCGCCGCCGGCCGCCTCGGCCAGGCCCTTGATCGCGTCGCCCAGCCCCGCCGCGCGCAGCATCGCTCCGAACGCCCCTCCGGCGGCGGTGATCAGGATGATCACGCCCGCGCTCATCAGCGCCCCCTCCACGATCTGGGCGATCTGGAGCGTCAGCGAGCGCCGCCGGGTCCAGAGCAACGTGAGCGCGACGGCCGCGGAGATCAGCAGCGCGAGGTTCGGGTTGCCGAGGACGCGGCTCCAGCGATAGAGCGCGGCGGGCCCCTGGCCCGCGTCGCCGGCAGCCAGCAGCGCACGCGTCAAGTCGTCGCCGCGCAGCAGCCGCGCCTGCGCGTCGGCGGCGACGAGCTGCTGCTGCGCGAGCGCCTTCACCGCCGCGTCGCCGGCGATCAGCACGATCGGCAGGACGATCGGGAGCAGCGCCACGAGCAGGCTCGGCGGCGGCACGGGAGGGGCGCTCGCAGTCGAGGCGGCCTCCTCGGGCGGCTCCGAGTTCGGCTGCAGCGGGCCGCGCTTGTCCAGGAAAGTCCCGAGCGCCAACCCCGCGACCGACGCGGGCAGGGCGACCAGCACCCCCACCCCGATCATGACGCCCAGGTTCACGTCGAGGATGTTGGCCACGAAGAGCGGGCCGGGTGTCGGCGGCACGAGGGCGTGCGTCGCGACTCCGCCGGCCGAGATGGCGGCCAGGTACTTGAGGTAGTGGCGGTGCGTGTTGCGGTAGAGCGAGCGCGCGAGCGGCACCAGCAGGTAGAAGGTGGTGTCGAAGAAGACCGGGATCGAGAGCACGTAGCCGCTGCCCATGAGCGCCGTCCCCGCCCGCTTCTCGCCGAGCACGTCGAGGAACATGCGAACGATCCGGTCTGCGGCGCCGCTGCGCATCATGGCATCGCCGATGATGGCGGCGAGCGCGATCGTGACGCCGATGGCGCCGGCCGTCGCACCGAATGCATCCACCACGCGCCCGACGGGGTCGACCACGGCCTGGGGCGAGGCAGCGCCGGCCCCGGCCATGAAGCTCACCACCAGTGCCGCGGCGATCAGCGCCAGGAAGGCGTTGACCCGGGCGACCACGATGCCGCCGAGCACGACGGCCAGCCCCGCGGCGAGCACCGCGAACGGATACCAGCGCTCCAGTCCCTCCAAGCCCGACTCCCTTCGCCGCCCGCGCCGTCACGAGGACGCCTGATCACGGCGCAGCGTAGCGGGAGCCTAGATTGGGACCAGCCGCATGTCCACCGGCGGGCCCGTCCTCACGTCGCGGGGTGCCGGGCCTGTCGTGGGAGCGGGGGCTAAAGACCGAAGCCCAGCCCCCAGCTGAAGAGCGCGCCCGCGCCTCGGTCGCCGGAGACGCGGAAGAGCGCGCCCAGCGTGAGGTTGATGCGGAGCACCGACAAGTCGAGCTCGGGCCCGAGGTACGTGAGCCCGGGCTCCGTGCCGACCGGGTTGCCCCAGGTTCGGGCGGCGGCGAGGCGTAGCGCCACCCCGGCCGTTCCCCGGAAGCTCTCCTCGTCCACCTTCGCCCAGGCCCCGAGCCCGAGGCTCAGCTTTCCGCCTCCCGATCCCGCGTCGGCCTGGACCAGGAAGCCCTGGGCGCAGTGGGGCATCGGGATCGCGCACACGGCCTTCACGCGGGTCGAGCCGTCACGGACGTCCGCTCCCAGCCCGTGGAGCACCCGGAGGCTGGCGGCGGCCCCGAGCGGGCCCGAGAAGCCGACCCCGACCCCCACCCGGGTCCTGCGGTCCAGGGTGACCTCGGTCCTGGCGGGAGCGCGCGGGTCGAGCACCACCGGCTGCTCGGCCGCGGGGGCCGGGTCCGAGGCCGGGGCTGCTGCTGCCGGTACCTCCTGGGCGCGGACCGGCAGAGACAATCCGACAAACACCCAGGTCAGCAGCCAGGCGATTCGTTTCATTGGATCCCCCCGCGCGGTCGTAGGCTGGAACGCACCGCTCGGCCCGCGGGTTCCGAGGAGGCAGCGGGCCCAATCGTGAATGGGTATGCTTGGGCCACTGCATGCCCCTCGGTAGCACGCGCCGCCGCCTGGCGGCGGGCCTCGCCGTGGCCGCCGCCCTCGCGGCGCTCTGGTCGTGGTCGAGGTTCGGGCGTCGGCCGCCCATCCCGAAGCGGACCCTGAGCATCGGCTACCAGCACAACCCTCCCTATCAGGTGCACCGCCCCGGGAGCCCTCCGACGGGCCTCTCGGTCGAGACCGTCTCGGAGGCCGCACGGCGGGCGGGCATTCCGCTCGACTGGAAGGAGGTCCCGGCCGGACCCGACTCGGCCCTGCAGTCGGGCGCCGTGGACCTGTGGCCGCTGATCACGGACCTGCCGGAGCGCCGGCGGAAGCTCCACATCAGCGCGCCCTGGATGCAGGCCCAGCACGCGCTCGTGGTCCGCGGCGGCAGCGAGCCGCCGAGCCGCGACTTCGCCGGGGCGATCGCCATCACGGCGATCCCGGTGCACGCCCGGATGGTGCGCGACCGCTTCCCGCGGGCCCGGCTCGTCGAAACCCCGGAGGGCCGCGACGCGCTGGTCAAGCTGTGCACCGGGGAGGCTGCGGCCGCCTTTCTCGAGTCGCGGCTGGCGCTCGCGGTGCTGCGCGAGCAGCTGCCGCAGTGTGCCAGCACCGAGCTCCAGGCCCGCATGCTGCCGGGCGGCTATCAGCTCGGGGTCGGCGCGAGCTTCGAGTCGGCGGGCGCCGCCGATCGCATTCGCGACGAGATCTCCAGCATGGCGAGCGACGGCACGCTCGCGGTGCTGTTCGCCCGGCACTCGTTCTTCGGCCTCAACGACACGCGCGCCACCTACGACCTGCTGGAGGAGCAGGAGCGCAACCGGCGCCTGCTCTGGGTGATCGGCGCCCTGTCGTGCGCGCTCGCGCTCACGCTCTGGTTCCTGGGGTCGCTGCGCGCCGCGCGCCGGGCCACCGACCGAGCGCGTGACGAGCTCGAGCGAGCGGTCGCCGAGCTGGAGCGGCGCAACGCCGAGCTCGAGCGCTTCACCTACACGGTGTCTCACGACCTGAGGAGCCCGCTGGTGACGGTGATGGGATTCCTGGGGGCGGTCGAGTCGTCGGCGCTCGAGGGTGATACCGCGCGGCTGCAGCAGGACATGGCGCGGATTCGCTCCGCGGCCGATCGCATGGACCGCCTGCTGCGCGAGCTCCTCGAGCTGTCGCGCGTGGGGCGAACGTCCGGCCCGCCCGAGACGGCGGCGTTCGCCGACCTCGTGCAGGAAGCGCGTGCGCTCGTCGACGGGCGGCTGCGGGAGCGCGGCGTGCGGCTCGACGTGGCCGAGGGCCTGCCGGCCGTGCGCGGCGACCGCCAGCGGCTGGTCGAGGTGCTGCAGAACCTGCTCGACAACGCGGCGAAGTTCATGGGCGACCAGCCGAACCCGCGCATCGAGGTGGGCGCGCGCTCGGACAACGGGCAGCCGATCTTCTACGTCCGCGACAACGGGCGCGGCATCGAGCCGCGCTACCACGAGAAGGTGTTCGGCCTGTTCGACCGCCTGGACCCGACCGACGAGGGCACAGGCGTGGGCCTCGCTCTCGTGAAGCGGATCGTCGAGGTGCACGGCGGACGCGTCTGGGTCGAGTCCGAGGGCAAGGGCGGAGGCTCGACCTTCTGCTTCACGCTGCCCGTCGCCTGAGCCGTCCGGCCGCGGTCTAGGGCAGCGGGATCTGGACGGCGTAGAAGATGCCGGCCTCGGTCCCGACGTGGATCAGGTCGTAGACGATGTCGAGCGAGGGGGCCCCGACCGCCGCCAGGCCGTTGCCGAGCGTCACCGACTTGATGCCGGGCGCTCCGAGCGTGTCGAGCTCGTACAGCTTGCCGTCGCTGCCGCCGACGTAGACGTGGTGGCCGCCGGGGGTGAACAGCACGGGCGAAGGCTTGACCGCGGCCGCCAGGGTGACCGGCCCGCCGAACTTGTCCGTCATCACGGCCGCGCCGGTGTCGGTCACGCCCCACACGAAGTCGTCGGTCGCGAAGTAGATGTCGTTCGAGGCGCGGTCGGGGAACACGAAGCCCTTCACCTGCCCGTTGCCGTGCACGAAAGTCCGGTCGAGCGCCGTGTTGTTCCCGTCCAGGGCATCGATCGAGTAGAGCGTGCCGCCGCCGAGCGGGCTGCCGACGTAGATGCGGCCGTTCCGGAGCACCGGGCTCGAGTCGATGTTGCCGAGCGCGCGGGCCCAGACCTGGTTGAACACCGGGGGCGTGGCGGCGAGCTCGAAGCAGCGCAGCGTGAGCGTGCTGCCGACCGGGGTGCGCTCGTAGTTCGTGAAGTACACGCGCGGTGGCGAGGCGAACTGGTCCACCACCGCCATGCCGTTCACGATCCCGATCTCCCCGGGTCCGGCGCCGCCGTTGTCCCAGCGGTCGATCTCGACGCCGCTGTACGGGTCGAGCGCGACGAAGGCGTTCGGCCCGCTGCCGTCGCGCGTTCCGACCAGGATGTAGTCGAGGCTTGCGCCGAAGGCGCCGAAGATCCCCGCCGGCGCCGCCTGCACCATCGGCCCGATCGGCGTCACCCACAGGTAGGGCACGCTGCCGCCCGCCGTCGCGTCGATCGTGTAGATCGAGCCGTCCTGCGACCCGACGTAGACCACCGGGTTGGCGCCGCTCACCGTCACCGGGACGACCGGCGAGCGCAGCTGGACCGGGCCCCCGACGTCGATCGGGACGAAGCTCGTCGGCCACTCGCCGCCCGAGGGGCCGGTCCCGCGCTCCATCGCGTAGAGCAGCCGGTCGTTCGACGCGGCGATCACGCCCACCCCGCCGACGGTCGGCGCCGCGAGGGCGGCCGCGCCGGTGGAGAAAGCCCACTTGACCGCGCCGGTGGTCGCGAACGGCCGCCCGCTCACGAACCGCCCCGGCGACAGGAAGGGCGCCACGGAACGGTGGACGAAGGCGCCGTAGTAGAAGGTCTGGCCGTTGGACAGCGCGCCGGTGTCGTGCGGGAACCTGACGCGGCCGCCGGCTCCGCCGGCGCCACTCAGGTAGATGCTGGCGCCGTCCCCAGGGCCGGTGGGGAAGCGGTCGCCGCGGACCACGATCTCCGTCGAGACGTAGTCGGCGCTCGGGTTGATCCACTCGAGCACGTTGCGCTGGTGCGTCGAGGTGGCCGTCAGGGCCTGCAGCCCGGTGCTCGAGACCTGGACCGTGGTCGTCGCCGGGCCCGAGTTGTTGCCGGGCACCGGGTCCGGCTCGATTCGGCTCACGCTCGCGGTGTTGGTGATCATCCCGACCGCCCCCGGCCGCACCTTGACCGCCACCGTGGCGCTGCCCGGGAAGCCGATGCTCCCGAGGCTGCAGCCGACCGTGCGGGTCGGGACGTCGTAGCTGCACGAGCCCTGCGACGGCGTGATCGCGCCGGGAGCCGTGTCGAGCTCCATGCCCGGCGGCAATGGGTCCGAGAGCGTGACTCCGGTCGCCGCCGACGGCCCGTTGTTCGTGACCGTGAGCGTGTAGCTCAGCAGCCCACCGAGCGGCGCCGGATCGACGTCGTCGGCCTTGACGATCGCCAGGTCCGCCGAGGGATCGAGCGTGTCGCTGTCCGTGGCTTCGTTGTTGGCGTCCAGGAGGTCCGTGAAGCCCGCAGGAGGCGCCACCGTGGCCGTGTTCAGCAGGCTGCCGCGGGCGAAGGGGTCGATCGTCGCCGAGAGCAACAGCTGCGCGCTCTGGCTGGTGGCGAGGTTGAGCCCCGTCCACAGCCCCGTGCCGGGGTCGTAGATCCCCGTCGACGGCGAGAACGCCGCGCCGAGCAGCGCGCCCGGCACCGGGTCGCTCACCGTCACGCTCGTCACCGTGTCCGGTCCGTTGTTCGTGACCGTGATCGTGTAGGTGATCGCCTGACCCGGGACGGCGGAGACCTGGCTGTCGGTCTTGCTGATCGCGAGATCGGCCGTCCCCGGCGGCGGGAAGTCGAACGTCTGCCCGCCCGCCGTGACGTCGCCGCAGTACTGGAACAGCAGGATGTCGGTCTGGATCTGCCTCTCGACCGGCAAGCTGGCGTACGCGGACCCGTTGAGGTAGGCCCTCCAGTAGTAGAGGTCGGGCCCGCCTTCGACCGAGATGGGCGCCCAGCCGGGAGGGTTCAAGGTCCGATAAAGGCTCCCGTTCTGGCGGAACGAGTTCGTCGTGTCGGTGAACGACCCAGCCGTGGTGAGGCTCGCCCACTTCACGCCGTCCCAGTACTCCCACGTCAGCACACCGCCCGCGGTCGCCGGGTTGAGGAGGTCCACGTTCAAGCCGTGGAACGTCGCGTCCGACCCGATGTAGAGGTACCTGCCGCGGAACGCCGCGTCCACGGGCTGGAAGGCGAGCTGGAAGTTGCGGGTCGTGTCGGCGAGGTGCTCGCTCGGGTCCGAGACGAGCCCCGCGTGGGCGATGGGGCGCGCCGCATCGCCGGTCGTCGCGTCGAAACCCGTGTAGATGTGCGGCTCGTCGAGCACGCCGTTGGCGTTGCCCGGCCCGCCGGGGCAGGGCGGGCCCTGGCAGCCGCCGAACACGGTCGCCCCGTGGGTGGCGGGCGGCGTGTACGTGCCGGAGAACGCGACCTCGCGCCCGTCCACGAACAGCCGCAGCTTCTTGGGGCCGCCCGCGGCGTTCCACGCGGTCTTGAGGTGCACCCAGTCGCCCGCCCGCCAGCCGTAGGCCGTCGAGGCGGCGGCCAGGAACTGGCTCGACGAGTTGCCGTCGGGCGTCGTGCACGCCGCGTCGGCGTAGTTGACGAACACCGCGAAGCGCAGCTCGTTGAGCGGGCCGGCGCTCTTCTCGAGCCCGATGCAGTGGAAGTCCGCGCCCGCGCCCGACAGGTTGTACCAGATCAGGTACCGGAGCCCGTCGTCGTGGTTGTAGTACGGCTGGTACCAGAGCTCGACGGCGCCGGCCACGGGCGAGAAGTCCGGGTTGCCGGGAGCGCCAGCCGTCGCGCTGTGGGTGTTCTGGGTGAACTCGAGGCCCTTGCCGTAGCGCGCCGGCAGCACCGCGTTCACGGTGCCCACGTTCCCCGCGCCGCCCACGTCCAGCCCGGTGCCGGGAGTGCAGGCGGTCAGGCTCTCGAACGTGCAGTGCCAGGCGAGCGCGCTCACGAAGTACGAGCGCGAGACGGGCTTGACGCTCGCGACGTAGTCGACGTCCTCGGTGAGCCGCAGCCCCTCGAGCCCCACGTACACCGGGGGCTGGAGCCTGCGCCACTGCCGGATCTTGAAGAACGGCTTGTAGACGGGGGCCGCGAGCGTGCCCGAGATGTCGAACTCGACGCCGTCCGTCTCGAAGTCGAAGACGTAGGCCGCCTCCGACTCGTTGTAGAAATCGCCGGCTCCGGCCGTGTATTCCGCGGCGTCCGCCCAGCGCGTGCCCTGAAAGAGCGAGATGGGCGCCGGGACGCGGTAGTCGCCGGCGCGGGTCGTCACCGCGGCGTCCGTGTGATCGACCAGGTTGGTCGGCCGGAACGAGGTCAGGAAGTTGAAGGTGTCCCCGCTCCCCGCCACCCAGTTGCGCACGTGCGGACCCGCGACACCCGCGCGGTTGTCGTCCCAGGCCAGGAACGCCGCCTGGTCCGATCCGGAGAAGTCCTCGTGCGCCGTGACCTGGGCCTCGGGCCAGTCGGCGTGGAGCGTCGGCAGGAAGTCGACCCTCACGTTGGGAAAGGTGGCGGTGTGGTTCCCGCTCATCAGCAGGAAGTCGTCGCTGCCGCTGCCCGGACCGCCGTTCGAATTGGGAGGCAGGAAGCCCCCCACGGGACGAAAGGCGTTCCAGCCGTTGAGCGCCGGCACCGTCGTGTCGCGGTGGACGACCCAGTCGAGCTCGGCCGCGCCCGGGGAGGTGAGGCCGCCGCCCCAGGTGACGGGCCAGGAAGCGCGTCTTTGCCACTCGAGCGCCAGGCGCCCGACGCCGTAGACGCTGTAGTCGCCGAGGGCTTTCAGGGCGGGCACGCGCGCGGTCTGTCCCTGGACCGAGGAGTGGTGGTAGAAGGCCTCCTGGCGCACCTTGACCCGCGCGGGCGTCGTCTCGAGCAGCTCGACGCGTGAGTCCGGGGTCGCGCTGTCGCCCGCCGACCAGCCGTACCGGTTCGGCCCCGGGAACGCGTCGTACCAGAGCCGGTCCAGGAAGAGCGTGGGGTAGCTGTTCCACGCCGGCCCGCCGCCGGCGAGGTCGTGCACCCGCCCGGGGTCCTCGACGAGGTCGAAGAAGCGATCGACGCCGCCCCCCGTCATCGGGTTGAAGCGCATCTCGAAGCGACCGGCTCCCGTCACCGTCAACATCCCGCCGGCCGCGGTCGAGGCCACGTCGCAGCACTCGGGAGGGTCCTCGAGCACCGACACGGAGCTGGACGCGATATTGGCCACGTAGAGGCGGCGGCTCGCCGGGTTGAAGCTGGCCTCGCGCGGCCCGCTCGCCAGGGCCACCGTCTCGATCAGCCGGTGGAGCGTCGTGTCGACCACCGAGAGCGTGTCCGAGCCGTTGTTCGCCACGTAGGCGCGGTTGCCGAAGCTGCCCAGCGCCACGCCGTCCGGGCTCGAGCCGACCGGCACCGTCGCGAGCGTCGCGCTGCTGGTCGCATCGAGGACCACGAGCTGGTTCGTGGCGTAGAGCGAGACGTACAGGCGGTTCGTCAGCGGGTCGAAAGCGAGGTCGTTCGGGGTCGTGAGCCCCGGGATCGTGTTCACGACCGTCTGCGTCGCCCCGTTGATCACCGACAGGGTGCCGGAGTTGAAGTTCGCGACCCAGGCGCGGTTCGAGACCGGGTCCACGGCGATCCCGTCGGGCCCGTCTCCCGTGGGGATGCTCGTGAGCACGCTGTTCGTCCCGCCGTCGATCACCGACACCGTGGAGGCGCCGCCGCCGTTGAAGTTCGATACGTAGATCCGGTTCGTGAGCGGGTTGACGCCGAACTCCTCGGGCTCGTTCCCTACGGCGATCGTCGCGATCACCGTGTGAAGGCTTGGGCTGCCGGGCTGGGCGTCGATCACCGAGACGGTGTCGTCGACCTGGTTCGAGACGTAGACGCGGTTCGTGGCCGGGTTCACGCCGACGCCGAACGGCCCGGCGCCCACCACGATCGTGGTCATCACGGTGTTCGTGACGCTGTCGATCACGCTCACCGTGCTGCCGGTGCCGCCGCCGTAGTTCGCGACGTAGACGAGCCCGGTCTTCGGGTTGACCGCGACCCCGTGCGGCTGTGGGCCCACCGGTACCGTGGCGATCACGGAGGCCGCGCGGGCGGACACGGAGGCGGCGAGAAGCGTGAGAGCGGCGAGGGCGAGGATGCCACCGGCCGCAAATGGCCGTCCGCCGCGCAGCCTGATGGGCTCGTCCAGCGCCTTCCCCCCTTGGAAGCCCGGTGCCTCTTGGGGCGAGATTGTACGCGACTCGCGGCTCAGCCCGCGAGGTCGCGGGTGAGCGACTCGGGCACCCGCTGCCGGAGCGTCCC
>CAZMRX010000067.1:0-18388 GCA_964568755.1 uncultured Acidobacteriota bacterium
AGGCGGTCAAGACCGCGGTCATCAACAAGCGCGCCGGCGGCATGGGCCTGATCTCCGGCCGCAAGGCCTTCCAGCGCCCGATGGCCGAAGGCGTCAAGCTCCTGAACACGATCCAGGACGTCTACCTCTGCCAGGACGTGACGGTCGCCTGATCCCGCGGGGCTAGCGGCGCCGCAGCTCGAAGGTCGCTACTACGTTCTTTCCAGCGGCGTCGGTCGAGACGTTGCCGGTGATCGCCTCGCCGTCCCAGCGGCCGGCGTAGTGGCGCATGCCGCCGCGAATCTGGACGCTGAAGCGCACCTGGTCGCGGCGCGGCTTCTCCAGGTTCGTCATCGGGACCGTGAAGGTGATGCCACCCTCGTAGGCGACCGTGCCGCCGCTGCCGCGCGCCGTCACGGTCAGGTACTGCCGCTGGCCCTGCTCCACCTGGCTGCCGCCCCAGGTGCCGTCGAGCTGCAGCGGGGGCGGCGTCGGCGTCGCGACGGCGGCGGGCACGGCCGCCGTGGCCGTCGCAGCCGCCCGGGGAGCCGTCACGGAAGCCGGGACGCGCAGGCCGAGCAGGCGCAGGCGCTCGCGCAGCGGCGGACGCGCCTCGTCGACCACCCGGCGCGGCACCCCGGGGGTTCCGGCTCGCTGAGCGATCTCGAACAGCTGAACCAGCGCCCGGCCCTCGGGCGCGAGCGCGGCCGTGTGCTGCGGGGCCTGCGCGCGAACCGTGAGCAGCACCAGGTCGCGCGCGAGCGCCTCCCACCAGAGAGCGAGCCGCGCGCGCGTCACCGGACCGCCACGGCCCCGCAGCCCCGTCCAGTCCTCGTTGTAGGCCGCGGCGTCCTCCTCGGTCACCTCGAGCAGCGCCTCGTTCCGCCCGGCGAGGCCGATCACGGGGTTCGACTCCAGCCCGCGCGCCTCGAAGCTGAGACCCACCGTCGTGCGCAGCGGCTGCGCGGCGGCGTTCAGCCGGTCGGCGGCCACGGCCGCGCGCTCCGCGGCCGTCAGGCCCCCCGAGGCGGCCAGGACGAACGCGGGGCCGAACCCGGTGGCGAGCACGGCGTGCATGCGCCCGGGTGCGGGCGCGAAGGGCTCGGCGACGAAGCGGAAGTCGACCGGGTCGGCCGACGGCTTGAGTTGCAGCACGGCCCTGCCGACGTTTTCCGAGCCCGGCACGCGCAGCTCGACGGCGCGCGCGGCCTCGCCCGGCCCCAGCCGCGGCACGATCATCTGCAGCGAGTCGTTGCTCGACGCCACGACGAGCGCGGGGACTCCCCCCACGCGCACGTCGTTGCGCGGAGCGATCGGGTCGAAGCCCCGGCCGGCCACGCTCACCACGTCGCCCGCCGCGGCTTCCCGCGGGTTGAGCCCGGACAGCACCGGCAGGTGTCCGAGGATGAACGGCGCGTGGTTCGACTCGACGCCCCCCACGCTCACGACCACGGGCGCCTCGGTGCCCGGCCCTCCGGGCAGCTCGGGAACGATCGCGCGAATCTGCGTGGCCTGCACTTCGAGGACCTGCGCCGGCACCGACCCGAATTGGACCGTCGCGCCGACTCCCCAGCCGGCGCCCGCCAGCATCACTTCCTCGCCCGGCATGGCGGCGCCCGGCGAGATGCCGTGGAGGCGCGGCCCCTGGTAGACCGTGACGTCCACCACGCCCGAGGTGCGTCCGTTCGCGCGGACCACTACGGACACGCGGCCCTCCGCGCCTGCCGCGACCACCGCCTCGGGAACCTCCACTTCGAGCCGCTTCGGCGACGCCTGGATCACGCGCGCCTCGCGGTCGCCGAACACGACCGTCACCGCCTGCGCGTCGGCGCCGAACCCCGAGCCCGTGATCGTGGCGCGCTGGCCGACCCGCACCCGGGTGGGCTCCACCGCGTCGAGGCGCACCGATGCGCCAAAGAGCTTGAGTGCGCCGAAGCCGAGCGCGCCCAGCAGCAGCAAGCCGGACGCGCCGAGACCGACCGGCCGGAGCCACGTCGGTCGGCCGCTCGCCGCGCGGGTTGCCGGCCGCGTGCCGGTCGGCGCCCGCCGCGCCGGTGAAGCCGCCCTGGCCGCGGGCGTCGCTCCGGTGGGCCGGCGGGCCAGCGGGCGGGCCACGGCGGCGGGCCTGGCGGCGGGCGCCTCTGGCGCATGCGGAACGGGAGCCGCCGGCTCCGGCTCGGCGGCCGGCGGCGGCTCGGCCTGGGGCTCAGCGCTGGGCTCGACCTTCGGTGCGACCACCTCGGGGGGCGCCGGCGCCCGCTTCGGCGCTGGCGCAGGGGCCTTGGCTGGCGCGGGAGCCGGCGGGGGAGGTGGTGGCGGCGGCGGTGGCACGGGCGGCGGCGGTGGCGGAGCCGGCGCCTCGAGGGGCGGCAAGTCGAGGAACGGAACGGCAACCGGCGGGGACGATGGCTCAACGACCGAGGCCTCGAGCACCGGCTCGGCCTCGACGAATGCCGCCTCCTGCTCGACGGAGCCCGACGACTCGCTGGCGACGAAGAACTCGTCGGCCGCCGGAAGTGGGGCCGGAGCTGCTGCGGGCTCGGGCTCGGCCGCATTCGCCGCTTCCGATATCGCCCAGTCGTCCGAGTCGGAGTCGGACTCGGCCGGCGCGGGCGCGGCCGCCGGCCCGGCGCTCGGCGGAAGCTGGGATCCCTCTCCCACGAAGAAGGGATCGTCCTCGACCGGTGCCGCAGCGCTGGTCGCAGCGGGTGCGGGCGCGACGGCCTCGACCGCTTCGGATGCCGCCGCCTCGGCTTCGACGGCGACGACGTCCTCGACGACCTCGGCGACCTCAGCGACCTCGGAGGCGGCCTCCGGCTCGGGCGGCGCCTCGGACGGGATCATGTCGGGGGTGACCGCGAGCGTCGACGAGGCGTCGCCCTCGACGACGACGGCGGCCTCGGCATCGTCGCCCTCGGCGCGAACCGGAGGCAGCACCTCGACCCACGGCTCGAAGTGCAGCTTCACGCACACGCTCTCCGGGTCCTGCGGCGGACCGAGCCACAGCACGTCGCCCTCGGCGATGGGCGCCTTCCCCTTCCCCTCCACCCGCTCGGTGTTCACGTACACGCCGCGCGGCGCGCTCGTGTCGTAGACCGTGGACTCGTTGAGGTCGGCCCAGACCCTGGCGTGGATCGGGCTGATGCCGGGAAGCTCCACCAGCAGGTGGCAGTCGGGATCGGATCCGATCAGGATCTCGGCAACGACCTCGTCGGGACTGTGACGGCGCCCGTGCAGCGGACCACCGAGGATGGAGAGCGAGACGAGGCGCAGGTGGCCCTCAGACATTGCAGGATTCTAGGAACCATACCGCGGGGGGTCAAGGTATACTCGCGAGATCATGCTGACGCGCGCTCTCGTCGTCGGCCTGGGCCTGCTGCTCGCCCTCGTCCTGCTCGTGCTGCTGCTGCCGCTGCTGCGCAATCCAGGTGGAGCCCAGAGGCGCGTGCTCGCGCTCTTCAGGCGCCCCGAGCGCAGCCCCGCGCAGCCCGGCGCCGACCACTACTACCGCCCCTACTGGTCCTGATTCGTCGCGCGCCTCCTGAGCCATCCGGTCTATTCCCGCGCTCGCGCGGCGGATCCAGATTGGACGCAGGGGAGGTGAGACCATGCTCGAGATCCGACGGATCCTGTGTCCGACGGACTTGTCGGACATCGCCCCGCGCACCTTCGAGAACGCCCTGGCGCTCGCGCGCTTCCACCGGGCCGAGGTCGAGCTGCTCTACGTCAGCGAGCCGCTCCTGCCCGGCCCGGCTTCCCCGGTGTCGTACCCGCCGTGGAGCGTGCTCGACCCCGCCGTGCGTGGGCGCCTGGGCCAGGCGCTCGAGGCGCTCATAGCCGGCTCCGAGCCGGGCGGCGTGTCCGTCACGCCCCGCGTGGTCGAGGGCCGCGTCGCGGCCGAGCTGCTCTCCCGCGCGCGCTCCTGGCCGGCGGACCTGATCGTCATGGGCACGCACGGCCGCGGCGGCTTCGAGCGCTGGGTGCTCGGCTCCGTCACCGAGAAGATCCTGCGCCAGGCGCCGTGCCCGGTGCTGACCGTTCCGCCGCCCGCGAGCGGAGTCCACCCGGAGGGCTCGGTGCTCTTCCGACGCATCGTGTGCCCGGTCGACTTCTCCCCCGCCTCGCTCGCCGCGCTCTCGCACGCGCTGCGGCTGGCGGAGGAGTCGTGCGCGGAGATCCACGTGCTGCACGTGGTCGAGTGGCTGAGCGAGGAGGAGCCCGGCGCGCGCGTCGCCGGCTTCGACGTGCCCGAGTTCCGCCGCCACCTGGAGCGGGACGCGCGCGAGCGCCTCGCGAAGCTCGTGCCCGACGAGGCGCGCGACTGGTGCAAGCCGCACGAGCTGGTGACGGCGGGCCGTCCGTGGCGCGAGATCCTGCGGGTGGCCGACGAGCAGCGCGCGGAGATCGTCGTGATGGGAGTCCGGGGCCGCAATCCGCTCGACCTCGCGCTCTTCGGCTCGACGACGCACCACGTGGTGCGAGGCGCGCACTGCCCGGTGCTCGTCGTGCACACCGATTGAGGCGGCTCAGTCCGGCCGCTGGCCCTCCGCCGCGGGCGGCGGCACCGGCCGGAACAGCAGGTCCTGGAAGTCGAAGCTGAAGTCGATTGCCGGCGACACCGGAGCCATCGTCATCCGCTCGATCGAGGCGTCCGGCTTGAGCGCGAAGCTCACGTAGGCGTCGTAGGGCTGCGTGTCGGACATGAAGGCCTCGCGCCAGCGCGCGACGAAGGTGTCGTGCTGCCAGTGCTCGAGGTCGGCCAGCATGCCGCGCGTCCGCGTCATGCTGAGGACCAGCTTCCCGCCCGCTTCGACGATCGTGGCGTCGCCGTACCACGGATCGCGGTAGCGGCCGGCGTAGCCGGCGAGCGGAAGCGAGAGGGAGGAGGTCGCCGCCCGTGCGCCCGCCGCCTTGGCGACGGCCGCCTGGGCCTTGGCGGCCTCGTCGTCGGTCAGCTTGCGGAAGGCCGTCGTCCAGTCGACGGGCGGGGCCGGCGCGCCGAGGTACTCGTCCAGGATGGCGTGCATCACGGCGCGGAACGCTCCTCCTTCCTCCTGGTTGGTGAGGATCACGAGGCCCAGCCCGTCCTCGGGAACGAGCGCGACCTGGGACACGTAGCCCGGCAGTCCCCCCGTGTGCGTCACGAGCTTGCGGCCGCGGTAGTCGCGCAAGCCGAAGCCCAGGCCGTAGGCGGAGAAGTTCGCCCGCAGCGCCTCGAGGCCCGCGGGCGGGTCCGGCGTGCCGAGCGCAATCTGGGCGGACCACAGGCGCCGGATCGAGTCGGGCTTCAGCACGCAGCCGTCCCCCCCGCTCGCGCCCCGGCGGCCGCACTCGAGCAGCATGCGTAGCCAGCGCGCCATGTCGGAGGCGCTCGAGTTGATGGCGCCGGCGGCGCCGCAGTTGTCGGCCTGCATCGGGGCGATCGGCGTCGGCCGGCCTCCGCGCAGCAGGTGCGGCGTCGCGACGTTCGAGCCGTTCGAGCCGACGCTGGTGTTGGTGCGTGACATCCCGAGCGGCACGAAGATCCGCTCGCGCAGGAAGTCGTCCCAGCTCCGGCCCGAGACCTGCGCCACCACCTCGCCGGCGGTGACGTACATGACGTTGCTGTAGGCGTAGCGGCTGCGCAGGCTGGAGACGGGCTTCAGATGGCGGATTCCCCGCACGATCTCGCGCCGCGTGAAGTCGGTGGCGGGCCACCACATCAGGTCGCCCTGCCCGAGCCCGAGCCCGGCGCGGTGCGTGACGAGGTCGCGCACGGTCACCTCGCGGGTCACCCAGGGGTCGTACATCTGGAAATCGGGAAGGTGCTTCGTGACAGGGTCGTCCCAGTCCAGCCGGCCGTCGTCCCCGAGAATCGACAGGGCGGCGCAGGTGAACGCCTTCGTGTTGGAGGCGATCCCGAACTGCGTGTCGGCGTCGACCGGCGCGGGCTCGCCGAGGCGGCGCACCCCGTAGCCCTTGGCGTGCACCACCTGGCCGTCCTTCACGACCGCCACGGACATTCCCGGCACCGAGAAGGCCTGCATGGCCCGGGCCACCTGGGCGTCGAGCCCGGCGAGCGGCCGGGCCTTCTCCTTCGCGAACGCGTCTGGCGCGAGGAGCAGCGCCGCGACGAGAACAGCGCGTCGGAAATCGGATCGCATGGGCTTTGGCCTCCGCTTCGGGAGCGAGTCTAGCCCCTTCGGTGTCCAAGCTCGCAGGCACCACGGAATAGGAGCCGGCGGGCGGCTGTAGGGAGAGCAGAGGCTTGGGCCGGACGACGGCCCGCGGAGGTGATCCATGAGGAAGCGTGCGCTGGTCGTGATGCTCGTTGTGTCGCTGCTGGCCGCGCTGGGCGTGGCGGTGTGGACCGCGGGCCCGGCTCGGCGGCGGATCGTCCCGCCGTCGGCGGACACGAGGCCGCCCGTGCAGCCACTCGCCGTGGGCCCGGCCGTGGCAACCTCCGCTCCACCCCCGCCGTCGTCGCTGGAGGACAAGCGGCTTGCGGCCCAACGGCCAGCGGTGACACAGCCGCTCGCCAAGGAAGAAGCGCTTCGGGCCGGGGGCTACCTCGCCGCTAGCACGCTCGTCCCGGGTGTCGAAGGCGGGGTCCCAGGTGGAGTCATAGGTGGGCTCGTCGGCGGACTCCCCTCGGCACCCGGCCGCCGCAACGCCTACCTCGAGCCGGAGCTCGACCGCGGGAGCGCGCCGTTCCACACCGAGGCCTACGATCTCGTCCAGGACAACCCGTTCCTGGCCGCGGCCCAGAACCCGCTCTCCACCTTCTCGATCGACGTCGACACCGCGTCGTACGCGAACGTCCGGCGCTTCCTGGTCCAGGGTCAGCTGCCGCCGAAAGACGCGGTGCGGATCGAGGAGCTCCTCAACTACTTCCGCTACGACTACCCCGAGCCGCGCGGCGACGCGCCGTTCTCGGTCTCGACCGAGGTCGCGGCCTGCCCGTGGCGGCCCGAGCACCAGCTCGTGCTCGTCGGCCTGCGCGGGCGCTCGATCGAGGAGCGGGCCGTGCCCCCGCGCCGGCTCACGTTCCTGCTCGACGTCTCCGGCTCGATGAGCTCGAGCGACAAGCTGCCGCTGCTGAAGCAGGCGATGGCGCTGCTGGTCGAGGGCCTGCGCGAGCAGGACAAGGTCGCGATCGTGGTGTACGCCGGCAGCTCGGGCCTCGTGCTGCCGCCGACCTCGGGCGACCGCCAGGCGGAGATCCGCGCGGCGCTCGCGTCGCTCGAGGCGGGCGGCTCGACGGCGGGCGGCGCGGGCATCGAGCTCGCCTACCGGGTCGCCGGCGAGATGCACCAGCCGGGCGCCATCAATCGCGTGCTGCTCGCGACCGACGGCGACTTCAACGTCGGCGTCACCAGCATCGGCGCGCTCGCGCGGCTGATCGAGGAGAAGCGCAAGAGCGGCGTCTTCCTCTCGGTGCTCGGCTTCGGGCAGGGCAACCTGAAGGACGCGACGATGGAGATGCTGGCCGATCGCGGCAACGGCAACTACTCGTACATCGACTCGGAGGCCGAGGCGAAGAAGGTGCTGGTGAGCGAGGCCGGCGCCACGCTCGTCACGATCGCCAAGGACGTCAAGATCCAGGTCGAGTTCAACCCCCGCCACGTGGCCGGCTATCGGCTGGTGGGCTACGAGAACCGCATGCTGCGCGCCGAGGACTTCGCGGACGACCGCAAGGACGCGGGCGAGATCGGCGCCGGGCACACCGTGACGGCGCTCTACGAGGTGGTGCCCGCCGGCCTCCCGCTCGACGGGCCGGGCGCCCCCGCGCTCAAGTACCAGCAGCCGCCCGCGCTCGCGCCGGCTTCCGCCAACGGAGAGCTGATGACCGTCAAGCTCCGCTACAAGGACCCGGAGGGCTCGCAAAGCCGCCTCGTTGCGACGAGCGTCGCCCGCGAGGCCGGTCGCGCCTCCGAGCGGCTGCGCTTCGCCTCCGCGGTGGCCGCGTTCGGCATGCTGCTGCGCGAGTCCGAGCACCGCGGCCGCGCCGACTGGCCGATGGTGCTCGAGCTGGCCCGCGAGTCCAGGGGCCGCGACGCCGAGGGCTACCGCGCCGAGTTCCTCGACCTCGCCGAGCGTGCCTCCAAGCTAGCGAGCCCCCGCCAGGCGCAAGTAACACGGTAGGCCAGGGGTTAGATTCGCCCAGGGGTCAGATCTCGCGCCGACTGGCCGTCGCGAGATGTGACCCCTTTCTGGAGTCCTCTCGGTCGTTCACCGAGGCTCCCCCCTGCCTGCTCCCTACCCGGCACTTCCCAGCTGCTTCCCCACCTTGATGGAAGCGCCACCGACACCGTCTGCCCTTCGCGACAACTCGGGGCGCCCCGAGTTGAGCCGGGCGCTATCAACCTTCGCGAAACAGAAGAGTCTAGCCACCCAAGAACCGAGACTCGAGAGGACTCTCAGCCTCGCCACAGGCAGGCATCTCCTGCCGACTATCCGTAAGCGTCAGGCGTGGACTGAGACACCAAGATTCAAGACCTGACCCCTTTCGCTTCAGCTCGGGGCGCCCCGAGTTGAGCCAGGCATAGTCAACGTCGCCGACAGAAGATCCTAGCTACCCAATACTCCCAGCTGTTTCCCGACCTTGGTGAACGCCGCCACCGCCCGGTCGATGTGCTCCGGCCGGTGCGCGGCGGAAAGCTGGACGCGGATGCGCGAGAGGCCCTTCGCCACGACCGGGTAGAAGAAGCCCTTGACGTAGATCCCCTCCTCCAGGAGCGCGCGCGCGAAGCGCTGGGCGAGCGGCGCGTCCTCGGGGGCGAAGCGGCTGAACATGATCGGCACGATCGGGTGGACGCCGGGCTTGATCTCGAAGCCGGCGGCGGTCATGCGCTCGCGGAAGCTCTTCGTGTTGGCCTCGAGCCGGTCGCGCAGCTCGGTGCTCGAAGAGAGCAGCTCGAGCGCGCGCAGCGTGGCCCCCGCGATCGCCGGGGCCAGCGAGTTCGAGAACAGGTAGGGCCGGCTGCGCTGGCGCAACAGGCCGATCACCTCGCGGGAGCCCGCGGTGCAGCCGCCGAGCGCTCCCCCGAGCGCCTTGCCGAACGTGGTCGTGATGATGTCGACGCGGCCGTCCACGCCGTGGTGCTCCCAGGTTCCGCGGCCCGTCTTCCCCATGAAGCCGGTGGCGTGGCTGTCGTCCACCATCAGCGTCGCGCGGTATCGCTCCGAAAGCGCGCAGATCTCGGGCAGCGGCGCGACGCTGCCGTCCATCGAGAAGACGCCGTCGGTGACGATCAGGCGGAAGCGGCAGGATTGCGCCTCCTGGAGCTTCGCCTGCAGGTCGGCCATGTCGGCGTTGGCGTAGACGAAGCGCTTCGCCTTGCACAGGCGCACCCCGTCGATGATCGAGGCGTGGTTGAGCTGGTCGGTGACGATCGCGTCGTCCGCGCCCAGCAGCGGCTCGAACACTCCCCCGTTGGCGTCGAAGCAGGCCGCGTACAGGATCGCGTCCTGCATGCCGAGGAACGCGGCGATCTTCTTCTCGAGCTCGAGGTGCAGCGCCTGCGTGCCGCAGATGAAGCGCACGCTCGACATCCCGTAGCCCCATTCGTCGAGCGCCCGGTGCGCCGCCTTCAGCAGCTCCGGGTGACTCGACAGGCCGAGGTAGTTGTTGGCGCAGAAGTTCAGCACCGGCTCCGCGCGGCCCTCGACGCGGATCTCGGGCCCCTGCTCGCCGAGGATCGGCCACTCCTCCTTGAACAAGCCCTGCTCGCGGATCGACGCCAGCTCTTTCTGGAGGAATGCGCTGAGGCTCGGGTCCATCGTGTCCTTCCCGCCGCGCCTGCGGCCGCGCGCGCAATCTAACACGGCCGCACGCTCCGCAGCTGTCCCCGCGGCGGGCGATGGACGTGGGCGTGGTAGGCTGCTGCGATGCTCGTGCGGGCCCGCGACCGATGGGTGTGACCGCCTTCGATTCGTTCTACTTGCGCGATCGTTACGGCTCGCCGGCGATGCGCGCGATCTGGGACGACCGCGCCACGATCCAGCGCTGGCTCGACGTGGAAGCGGCGCTCGCGCTGACCCAGGCCGAGCTCGGCCTGGTGCCGCGCTCGGCCGCGCAGGCGATCGCACGCGCCGCCCGCGTCGAGAAGATCGACCTCCGCGCCATGCGGCGCGAGTTCGACCGCACCTGGAACCCCGTGATGCCGCTCGTCAACGCGCTGCGCGCCCGCCTGCCGGCACGGGCCGCGGGCTTCGTCCACTGGGGAGCCACCAGCAAGAACATCATCGATACGGCCACGGCGCTGCAGGTCCGCGCGACCTACGATGTCGTGCTGGGCGAGCTGGACGGCATCGAGAGCGCGCTGGCACGGCTCGCAGCGCGCCATCGCGACACCGTCATGGCGGGTCGTACGCACGGCCAGCACGCGCTGCCGGTCACGTTCGGCTGGAAGTGCGCGGCCTGGCTCGACGAGCTGATGCGCCAGCGCGAGCGACTCGAAGCCAGCCGGCCGCGCGTGCTCACGGGCGAGTTTGGCGGCGCGGTGGGAACGCTCGCAGCGCTCGGCAGGAGCGGCCCGCGCCTGCAGCGCCGCCTGCTGGAGCGGCTCGGCCTCGGCGTCCCACGCGTGCCGGTCAAGACCGCCGGCGACCGCTTCGCGGAGTTCTTCCTGTTGCTCGCGATGCTCTCCGCGACGCTCGGCAAGATCGCGCAGAACATCTACAACCTGCAGGTGACCGACGTCGACGAGGTGACCGAGTTCGTGGAGGGCAAGGTCGGCAGCACCGCGATGCCGCACAAGCTCAACCCGGTCGCCTCCGGCTCGGTCGTGCTGCTCGGACGGCTGCTGCGGGCGCGCGCCCCGCTGATGCTCGAGTACGTCCACGCCGAGTGGGAGGACGACCACCGCCAGGGCGAAACCTCGTGGGCGTTCCCGCAGGAGGTGTGCCTGCTGCTCGGGGCCCAGCTCGCGATCAGCCGCCGCCTGCTGACGAGCCTCGTCGTGAAGCCGAAGAACATGTTGCGCAACCTCGAGCGGGCCGGGGGCGTCGTGCTCTCCGAAGCGGTGATGATGGCGCTCGCGCCAGGGCTCGGACGCGACCAGGCCCACGCGCTGGTGCTGCGCCTGCACCGCGACAGCCTGAAGAGCGGCGTGCCGTTCCGCGAGGCGGTGCGCTCCCACCCGGAGGTGCGCGCACAGCTCGGGCCGCGCCGGCTCGAGCGCGCCCTCGCCTACCAGGGATCGCTCGGCCTCGCCGGCGCGACCGTCGACCGCGTGCTCGCCGACTGGCGCCGGCAGCGGGCGAAGCGCGCCCGCCGCCGGCCGTCACGGCGTCAGAACTGAAGCTTCACGCCGAGCTGGAACTGGCGCGGGTCGTAGGTCGTGGTGACTGGGAACTCGCCGGGAATCGCCGCGGTCGGGTTCCCGAGCGCGTCCGTCGCGACCACCGAGTTGACCGCGCGGATGTTCTTCCGGTTGAAGAGGTTCTTCGCCTCGACGAACAGCTCGGCCTTGACCCGGCTGCCGATCGGAACGAAGCGCGTGTAGCGGCCGTCCACCTGGAAGTAGGTCCCGAGCTCGCCGCTCTGCCGCTCGATCTCGTTCGGCCGGTCGGCCGAGATGCCGTCGGCGTTCAGGTCCGTGGCGGCGCGGATGTTGTACGGCAGCCCGCTGTTGGCCTGGACGATGAACGCCAGCAGGTTGTCGTTGGCCAGCTTGCGCCAGAACCCGTCGCCCGTCACCACCGGCTGCAGCACGCCGCTCACGACGAAGGTGTGCTTGACGTTCCAGGAGGTGTAGCTGTAGTCGCGGCCCTGGTCGGACGGGTCGGAGATCGCCTCGACGTCGGTCGAGCCGATCACGTAGCGGCCGCCGATGACGCCGTCGTCCTTCGCGTCGGCATAGGTGTAGAAGGCCGAGAGCTGCCAGCCGTGGCTCATCCGCTTGCTGAGCGAGACCGTCAGCGCGTTGTACTGCGACTCGCCGGTGGACGTGATCTCGCGCACGATGTCGAAGTTGGGATCGACGCGGGTGGAAGCACTCACCGTGCGCGAGTAGATCGGGCGACCGTCGGGCAGCGTCGGTCCGATCGGGACCACGTTGCTGTTGAGGAGCGTCGGCAGGCTGCGCCCCGTGGAGTTGACGTAGCCGACGCCGAGCGCCAGGTCGCGCGTCAGTGCCCGGTCGAGCTGCACGTTGCTGAGCCAGGCCCACTGCGTGTCGAAGTCCGCCGCCACGGCGCGGATCGAGCGCGACGGCACCACCCCGGGGGGCAGGCTGCTGAGCGTGCCGGGGAATGCCGGGGCCCCCGCCGAGGTCGGGCCCACGTTGGCGGTCAGCAGGCGCGGCGCTCCGCCCTCGAGGATCGCGTCCTGGTAGGTCATGCCGAGCGGCGACTCGTACATGACCCCGGTCGAGGCGCGCAGCACCGTGCGGGAGTCGGAGTCGAGCGAC
The DNA here is from genome assembly GCA_964568755.1 of uncultured Acidobacteriota bacterium. Taxonomy (GTDB): domain Bacteria; phylum Acidobacteriota; class Vicinamibacteria; order Fen-336; family Fen-336; genus DATBSL01. The sequence continues at coordinate 12,375 of CAZMRX010000067.1, forward strand.
CAGGAGAAGCCCACGCGCGGCCCGAAGTTGTTGCCGTCGACGCGGAACTCGCGATTCGCGGCGTAGGGCGCGTTCGGGTCGGCGTCGGGGACCTGGAAGCGGTCGTAGCGCACGCCGTAGATCAGCTTGAGCCGCGGGTTGACGCGGAACTCGTCCTGCACGAAGGCGCTGAAGAAGGTCTGCGAGTAGGCGATCGTCGGGTCCCCGATCGCCTGTGAGAAACGCGTGTAGGAGAAGGGGTTGGCGCCGCTCCTGGCCGCCAGGTACGCCGCGGTGTTCGGGAACACGTACGCGGGACGGATGTCCACCTGCCGCTCGTCGTCGATGAACTGCACGTCGAACCCGACCTTGAAGCTGTGGCGCCCGCGCAGCAGCGAGAAGTTGTCCACGATCTGCCAGAAGCTCTGGGCGAACTCGACGGGCGTCGGCGCCGCGCCGAAGATGGCGACACCGGTCACCTCGATGCGCGAGCCGCTGCCGGAGACGGGACCGGGCACGAGCGGGTTGTCGCGCTTGCCGTAGGCGATGCGCAGCTCGTTCAGCTTGTCGTTGCCGAAGGTCGACACCGCCTGGAAGCCGAAGTTGTCCATGCGGTCCTGGAAATCGGTCGCGATCTCCCGCGTGTTGAGGCCGCCGGCGATGTTCTCGGGTGTGGTGTTCTTGAACAGCGAGTAGCGGGCCGACAGGCGGTGCCTGGGGCCCGCCTGCCAGTCGAGCTTGGCGATCAGCATGTCGACGCTCTGCACCGCCGGGATCACGCCGTCGCCGAGCGCCTCGGACGACAAGCCGAGCACCGCCGCCGTCTCCGGCGTCACCGTGATCACGCGGTTGGCCGAGAGGTCGTTCTTCAGGTACTCGTAGCCGAGGTAGAAGAAGAGCTTGTCCTTCATGATCGGCCCGCCCAGCGTGGCGGTGAAGTTGTCGACCTTGAGGTCGGGCTTCGGGCGGTCGGCGGCGAGCAGGAACGGCCGCTCCGCGGTCCAGTCGCGGCGGAAGCGGTAGCTGGCGGAGCCCGCGAGCGCGTTGGCGCCGGAGGGCGTCACCACGTTGTAGACCATGCCGGTGGTCTGGCCGAACTCGGGCGCGAAGCCGCTCGAGACCACCTGGACCTCCTTGATCATCGTCTCGGAGGGCTGGAACATGCGCAGCCCCGCGCGGTCCTTCTGCGTCGCGCTCGAGCCGTCGATCTGGTAGTTGGTGCGCATCTGCGAGCCGTTGGCGTTCATGCGCGTGGCGCCGAACTCCTCGTTCTCGTAGCCGGTCACGTTCGGCTGTATCAGGCCGAAGTTGTAGGGGTTGCGCGCCACGTTCGGCAGGTTCTTGATCTCGGCCTCGGTGATGGTGCGGCCGAGGTCGATGCGGGCCGGCTGGGTGACCGGCGACTCCGCGGTCACCTGGATCACCTCCTGGACGCCGCCCACCTCGAGCGTGGCGTCCGCCGACAGCGTCTGGCCGGCCGAGAGGCTGAGCCCGCCGAGCTCGACGACCTTGAAGCCCGCGAGCTCCGCGCGCACGCGGTAGGCGCCGAGCGGCAGCAGCAGGGCGCGGTAGGCGCCGTCCTTGTCCGTGGTCACGACGCGCGAGGCGCCGGTGGCGAGGTGCGTCACCGTCACGGTCGCGCCGGGCAGGGCTGCCCCGGTCGAGTCGCGCAGGACGCCCTCGATCGTGCCGTTGATCGCCTGTGACTGCGCGTGCGCCAGGGGCGCCGCGCCGAGAAACGTCAGCAGGAAGAGGTGAGTGAATCGACGCATGGGGTCCATTCCTCCGTTCGGGGTTCGCAAGAAAGCTGTTCCTCGACTGTTATCCCGCGTCGCCCGCGAGTCAAGGAAGATGTTCCGTTCAACGCGCTGGAGGCGTCTCCGCCTCCAGGCAGCGACGCACGCTCAGCCCCGGCTCGGCTTCCGCGGGCATCACGCGCAGCGTGCTCCCGGAGCGCGCGATGAGAGCCTGCGTGTCGGGATCGACGCCGGCGAGCCACAGCACGCCGCCGTCGCTCGCGATCTCGTCCGCCATCTGCTCGAGAGCGCGCAGCGCCGAGAAGCGGATCTCGTGCGCGTGGGAGAGGTCGACCACGACCAGCCGCGGCCCGGGCGGGATGAGCCCTTCCGCCTCCGAGACGAACGGCGGTACGGCCGCGTAGTGGAGGTTGCCGCTCACTTCGAGCACCACGGCCTGCGGCGAGTCGCCCGGGACGCACGGCACCAGCCGGCCGTCCACCGGCCGCAGCAGCCGCAGGCGCGGCGCGCTGGTGTTCGCGAGGTGGATCACGAGGCCGGTGCCGGACCCGAGCAGCACCGCCCACTCGAGCGGCAGCACCAGCGTCGCCACCAGCGTGAGCAGCAGCAGCAGCCGCGTCTCGGCCGAGGCCCGCCACAGCCGGCGCATGGCGTCGCGATCGATCATCCGCCAGGCCGTGGCGAAGAGCACGCCGGCGAGGCAGGCCTCCGGGATGTCGCCCACGAAGCGGCCGGCGAAGAGCAGGATCGGCAGCGTGAACAGCGCGGCCGCCGCCGCGGCGAGCCGGGTGCGCGCCCCGCCCATCCGAAGCAGCGCCGAGCGGGTCAGGCTCGCCGACGCCGGCAGTCCGGCGCTCAGCGCGCCGGCGACGTTCGCCCAGCCCTGCGCCGCGATCTCACGCTTCATGCTCGCGCGCGCGCCGCCCGCGCGCGCCGTGACGGCCAGCTCGAGCGTCCCGAGCAGCACGATCGCCGACGCGGGCACCAGCAGCTGCTGCAGCAGGGCCGGGTCGAGCGAGGGCCAGGCCCCGGGCGGCCAGCCGGTGGGAACGAGCGCGCGCTCCCCAACCAAGGGCAGTCCCACGACCCTGCCGAGGCCGAAGGCGGCCACAGCCGCGGTGCACGCCACCACGCACAGCAACGCCACCGGCACCCGCGGCGAGAGGCGTCGGCCGAGCAGCACCAGCGCCGCCGTGACCGCGCTCGTCGCCACGGCGGGCCAGCCGACCCGAGGCAGCGAGCCCGCGATCGAGGACAGCTCCGACACCAGCCCGTGGGCCCGCACGCCTGAGAGACCGAGCGCCTCGTCGAGCTGCATCGCTCCGATCAGCACGCCGGCGCCGGCGGTGAAGCCGACCAGCACCGACTCGGGCAGGAAGCGCACGAGCTCGGCTCCCCCGAGCAGCGCGGCCGCGAGACGAATCGCCCCGACCAGCAGCGTCAGCGTGGCGAGCGCCGGCAGGCCGCCCTCCGCGAGCAGCCCGTTCGCGCCGAGGAACGGCGTGAGCGCGGCGAGGATCAGCAGCCCGGTGGTGTTCGTGGGCCCGGTGACGACCTGCGCGCTGCGGCCGAGCAGGGCCGCGACGAGGCCCGCGGCCACCGCGGTCGACAGGCCGTAGGCGGGCGGCAGCCCGGACAGCAGCGCGTAGGCGAGGCACTGCGGCAGGCCCACGAGCGCGACGGTGAGCCCCGCCTGGAGATCGCCCGGCAGCGACTGGCGGAGCTGCGTCAAGGGCTCACCGCCTCGTTGGTGCAGCGGCCGGCAGCTTGTAGACCTCGCGGCCGGGCTTCAGCGGTCGCAGCAGCCAGTAGGGCCGACGCGTGCCGTCGGGCGAGTGGCTGGCGGCGGGCCGTGCGAGCTTCAGCCACTCGACGTACGCCTCGCGCGACTTCGCGGTGTCCACCGAGACGTCGCCGTGGCGATCGCCGGGTTCCGCCGGCTTCACGCGCACGGCCTGGTGCCAGCAGTGCATTCCCGAGACCGGGTCGGGCTGGACCGGGAACGTCAGGTTCTGGTGGACGCCCGCGTCCGTCCACCAGATCCGGGACGTGTCGGGGTCGGCCGAGTCGAACGGCTCGACCCCGCGCTCGCGGCGCAGCAGCCAGCGCGTGCCCTCGTGGCGCAAGCTGACGGTCGCCATCATCTGCCGCTGTCCGGGACCCTCGAGCTTCCAGCGCCCCATGTGGTGGCTGCACGCCACCACGCCGGGCCGGATCCCCTCGGTGACCCACGCCTTCACCACGAAGTGCCCGATGCGCGTCTCGACGCGCACCAGGTCGCCGGTCGCGAGGCCGAGCGTCGCCGCGTGGCTCGGGTGGATCCAGAGCGGGTTGGTGTGCGCGATCTCGTCGAGCCACTTCGAGTTCGCGCTGCGGGTGTGGATCTGCACCGGCAGCCGGAAGGTCGGGATCAGCGGCACCTCGCCTTCGGCGAGGCTCTGCGGATGGACGTGGCTGCGGATGTAGGTGGGCAGGGCGTACTCGGGCCAGCCCCAGGCCGCGAGCGTCCCGGAGTAGAACTCGAGCTTCCCGCTGGGCGTCGGGAAGCCGCGCACCACCTCGCCGTCGACGTCGATCCCGACGGGGCGGCGGCCCTCGGCGTCCGGATCGGGCGACGGGACCGGGACGACGTTCGCGGAGGCGGGCTTCTCGGTGCGCGCGTAGACGCGCCCCCGCGGCGTGACGCGCACGTCCTCGAGCTCCGGCTTGGGCACGCGTGCCGTGTGCTGCGCGCCGACCTGGCGCGCGACCTCGAACGCGCCGAAGCGGCGCATGTACTCGAGCGGCGTGAGGCCCTCGGCCTTCGCCCGCTCGGGCAGCCCCGGCACCGAGTTCGAGAAGATGAAGCCGTAGTACTCGTCGACGCCCAGCGGGCCGCCGGGCTCGCTCTTCGACTCGAAGTGCCTGCGGATCCCCATGGCGCCGTCGGGGTCGATGCGCCAGGAGAGGTCGATCCAGAGCTCGTTCTCCTCCCACACCTCGCCCGGGTTGACCTCGCGCGTGTCCTTCACCTTGCGGCCCAGCCGTGCGTGGGCTTCCTTGAGCACGGGCTGACGGAAGCCGATCCACTGCGCGTCGTGCGTCTCGTAGGAGTGCAGGTCGTGGCGCTCGGAGCCAACGCCCACCGGCAGCACGTAGTCGGCGAAGTAGGCCGACTCGTTCCAGGTGGGCGTGAGCGCCACGTGCAGGCCGACCTTGCTCTCGTCGGTGATCGCCTCGATCCAGGAGAGGCCGTCGGGGTTGGTCCAGACGGGGTTGTAGACGCGGGTGAAGTACACCTCGAGCCGCCCGCGCCCGTCCTTCAGGAGGTGCGGCAGCAGGAAAGACATCTCGTTCATCGCCAGCGGGTACTCCTGCGGCCAGGAGACGTCGTTCCACGTGCGCGGGTGGGGCGGCGTGTGGATCGGCTTCGGCACGAACTTGTTCCACGCGTTCGGGAAGACCCCGCCCGGGACACCGACGGCGCCCACGAGCGCGTTCAGCAGGAACAGCGTGCGCGTCACCTGCCAGCCGCCCAGGTTGCCGGCGGCGGCGCTCCTCCAGTTGTGCGTGCTGAGCCGCGGCCCGGCCGCGGCGACGAGCCTCGCGACCTCGTGGATCACCGAGGCGGCGACGCCCGACTCGCGCTCGGCGTAGGCGAAGCTGTACTCCGCGTAGAGCTTCTTGAGCGCCTTCTCGAAGGCCGCGAAGGTCGCGGGCTCCTTCGGCCGCTCCGCCTCCATGAACTCCTGCCAGTTCCAGAAGCGCCTCACGAAGTCGCGGTCGTAGAGGTCCTCCTGGATCAGGTGGTTCGCGATCGCCAGCAGGATCGCAGGCTCGCTGCCCGGCCAGGGCGCGAGCCAGTGGTCGGCGTGGGTGGCGCTGTTCGAGAGCCGCACGTCGAAGACCACGAGCTTGGCGCCCTTCGCCTTGCCCTCCATCACGCGCTGCGCGTGCGGGTTGAAATAGTGGCCCGACTCGAGGTGCGCGCTGATCAGCAGGATCAGCTCGGCGTTGGCGTGGTCGGGGCTGGGCCGGTCGTAGCCCATCCACCACTGGTAGCCGGCGCGCCCGCTCGAGGAGCAGATGTTGGTGTGCGAGTTGTGCCCGTCCACGTCCCAGGCCGCGAGCACGCGCTCCGTGTAGCCGTCCTCACCGGGGCGGCCGACGTGATACATCACCTCGTTGTTGCGCTTCTCGGAGATCGCCTTGCGGATGCGACCGGCGATGTCGTCGAGCGCCTCGTCCCACGAGACGCGCTGCCACTTGCCCTCGCCGCGGCGGCCCGCCCGCTTCATC